>CALWSM010000029.1 GCA_944384185.1 uncultured Blautia sp.
GTCTTCCGGATGATCTTTACAGAGGACGTGGATCCCGTGGCCTACGCCGAGGCAAAAGGCCTGAAAACCCTTCTGGATACCGGACTTCTGGAAGAGACCGTGGCAAAAGTCCTGGAGGAAAATCCGGATACGGTAAAGCAGTATCTGGAAGGAAAGACTAAAGTCGCCGGATTTCTGGTGGGACAGATCATGAAACAGATGAAGGGAAAAGCAGATCCGAAACAGGTGAACCAGCTCCTTGGCCGGAAACTGCAGGAAGCAGGAGAAAAAGTATAGAAGCGCTTTCCAACCTCCTTCTTTTGTGGTAAGCTACTGTAGAAGATGGGAGGAAAGCTATGGATATCATTGAATTTCAGAATAAATTAAAGGACATACAGACTCTGGCTCTTAATAACGGAAAGCAGGTAAGGGCGGAGCTGGTGGAAAAATTCTTCGGAGAAGAGGCCATGGACCGGGAGAAACTCCAGAAGGTCTATGACTATCTGGAGGTCCAGGGGATCCATGTCACCGGCAGGAAAGAAGAGGAAAGCCGGGAACAGGAAGGAAAGGTTTCTGCCCGGGAAAAATCAGAGAGCGTACCGGCGCCGCTGACGGAAGAGGAGGAAGAGTATCTCCGTGATTATTTAAAAACTTTCGGCTTTGCAGACAATCTGATGGACCGGCAGGAGCTGCTCCGGCGCTGTGCGGCGGGAGATGTCTCCGCAAGGGAAAGCCTGGTGCGGACCTGCCAGAGAGAACTGAC
The DNA here is from genome assembly GCA_944384185.1 of uncultured Blautia sp. Classification (GTDB taxonomy): domain Bacteria; phylum Bacillota; class Clostridia; order Lachnospirales; family Lachnospiraceae; genus Blautia. Next base: position 743 of record CALWSM010000029.1, read on the forward strand.
CGATGTGGCCAGAGAGATGAACTGTGAAGAGGTCCTCTTTGCAGATCTTCTGGGAGAGGCAAATATGGCGTTCCTTTCTGCGCTGGATACCCTGAAAGAGATTCCGGAGGAGAAGCTGGAGGAAAGTCTCTGGAGAGAGGTGAGACGCCTGCTGGAAGGGTTCCTGGAGGAACAGACCCGGCAGAAAAAAGAAGACCATTTTCTGGTGGAAAAGGTCCGGGGGCTGGAGGAAAAATTAAAGGCTGTTACAGAAGATGGAAATATCAAGTATACCGTTGAAGAACTTTCAGCCTTTCTGGATATGGATACAGAGGAAATGGAAGCAATACTGCGGCTTACGGGAGAAGATACCGGAAAGTCCGGTTCAACAGAATAGGCATATTGTGGAAAAAGAGGCTCTGGGTAGAACTTCCGGTGGAAAACGGATCCCTCCCGGCAGGCTTCTTTTTCTGCTTTTTTTACAAGTTTTCACATTTTTTTCATTGATTGTTCTTATAATAAGAAGTATAGTTTTTATATGGGAGCTGCCGCTTGAATTAAAAGCGGGAAGATTCCTGATATAGGATACATGCGGCAGCCCTGATATCGGAGGTATGTGAATGGATATAAAAGAAAAAAATAAGCCCCAGCTTCCAAAAAAACCGGTGATATTTTATTACCTTATCGTACTGCTGGTGCTGGCGGCAGTGAATCTTTTCCTGGTGCCGACTCTCTCGGAGCGCAGTATACAGGAAGCCAGCTATGACGAATTCCTGGATGATCTGGAAGCCGGAAGGATTTCCGAGGTGAACCTGGAAACAGACACCATCTATTATCTGGAGAAGGATGGAAAGCATGAGCAGGTCTATAAGACCGGCCGTATTTTTGACGTAAACGAAGTGGAACGGCTGGACCAGGCCGGCGTCCGGTTTTCAGAAGAGATCCCTCAGCAGATGAATCCTCTGCTCTCTTCCCTTATCAGCTTTGTCCTGCCCCTGGTCCTTCTGTGGGTGATCGGCGGCTGGCTGATGAAGCGGATGATGAACAACATGGGAGGCATGGGCGGACCGGGAGCGATGACTTTCGGGAAGAGCAACGCCAAGATCTATGTAAAGTCCTCCACAGGGATCAAGTTCTCAGATGTGGCGGGAGAAGATGAGGCGAAAGAGCTCCTTACAGAGTTGGTGGATTATCTCCACAATCCGGAGAGATATACGGAGATCGGCGCTTCCCTTCCCAAGGGCGCTCTGCTGGTAGGCCCTCCGGGAACCGGTAAGACCCTTCTGGCCAAGGCTGTGGCGGGAGAAGCCAATGTGCCCTTCTTCTCCATATCCGGATCGGAGTTTGTAGAGATGTTCGTTGGTATGGGTGCGGCGAAGGTCCGGGATCTGTTTAAGCAGGCCAATGAAAAAGCACCCTGTATCGTGTTTATTGATGAGATCGATACCATCGGTAAGAAGCGTGACGGACAGTTTGCAGGAGGCAATGACGAGCGGGAGCAGACCCTGAACCAGCTCCTTACGGAAATGGACGGCTTTGACAGCTCCAAAGGCGTGGTGATCCTGGCTGCCACCAACCGTCCCGACTCGCTGGATCCGGCCCTTTTAAGACCGGGACGTTTCGACAGGCGGATCCCGGTAGAGCTTCCTGATCTGAAGGGAAGAGAGGAGATCCTGAAGGTACACGCCAGAAAGATCAAGATCTCCGATGATGTGAATTTCAGTGATATCGCCAAGGCCGCCCCGGGAGCTTCCGGCGCAGATCTGGCTAATATTGTAAACGAGGCGGCTCTGCGGGCTGTCCGGGACGGCAGGAAATTCGCCACCCAGGCGGATCTGGAGGAGAGCATTGAGGTGGTCATCGCCGGATACCAGAAGAAGAACCAGGTGCTTTCCAACAAGGAAAAACTGATCGTATCCTACCATGAGGTGGGACACGCTCTGGTAGCTGCCATGCAGTCCCACTCTGCGCCGGTGCATAAGATCACCATTATCCCCAGAACCTCCGGGGCTCTGGGCTATACCATGCAGGTGGAGGATGGAGAGCATTATCTCATGTCCAAGGAAGAGCTGGAGAACAAGATCGCTACCTTTACCGGAGGAAGAGCCGCAGAGGAGCTGATCTTCCACTCTATCACTACGGGGGCTTCCAATGATATCGAGCAGGCCACCAAGCTGGCCAGAGGGATGATCACCAGATACGGTATGTCCCGGGAGTTCGGCATGGTGGCTATGGAGACTGTGACCAACCAGTACCTGGGAGGAGACAGTTCCCTTACCTGTTCCTTCGAGACCCAGACACGGATCGACAAGATGGTGGTAGAACTGGTGCAGAAACAGCATGATAAAGCTGTGAAGATCCTGGAAGACAATATGGCCAAGCTCCACGAGCTGGCGAAATATCTCTATGAGAAGGAAACTATCACAGGAGAAGAGTTCATGCGGATCCTGAATACCAAGCCAAGGATCGCCATGAACCAGGAGCAGGACGGAGAAGGGACAGAGGATCCCGCAGAAGAATAACAGAAAAGATAGAAAGAAAAACGGCTGTACCGGGCAGATTTCTGCCGGATACAGCCGTTTTCTTTCTATTCTTTCCGCTTACGGAAAGATAGTTTCAGAACACTTCTTTACTGATCTCGTCGATCACTTCGCTGGCCGCCTCGTACACTCCCGGGAAGGTGCTGATGCCCAGCCCCTGGGTCAGACATGGGATATAGTATTTGGTGCCGTTTTCTTTGCACACTCTGCGGACTTCTTTCTCTACCAGTTCCTTATTCCAGTCCGGACGGTCGATGGAAGCACTGTCGATACCGCCCATGATGGTGATCTGTCCGCCATACTTCTGGATCAGTTCCGGGATATTATTGGAGCTCATGGTTCCCTGCCAGATGTCTATGCCCATCTCGATCATATAGGGAACTAAAGTTGCGGCGTAGGAATCGCTGTGGTGGATGATCAGTTCTACGCCATGAGACTTATAGTATCCGTAGATCTTTTTATATGCAGGCAGGATAAATTCCTCAAACATGGCTGGTGAAATAAAGGTGGAAGTCTGGCTGCCCCAGTCGTCGTGATGGAAGATAGCGTCCGGCTTTATGTATTTGCAGATCTTTTCCGCATACTGCAGCTCCCAGTCTGTCAGATAGTCGATCAGTTCCTGGGTGGCTTCCGGTTCCTCGTAGAAATTCATCAGACAATTCTGGATCTCCTGGAGATGGTGGCACTGCTCAAAAATCCCAGGTGCGATAAACTGTGTGACAAAATACTCGTTCCGGTCGATCTTTTCCGCTTCTTTTACGAAAGGCTCCCAATCAGCGTCGGAGTAATCCAGGCTGGGAGCGTGCACATAGTCTTTCCAATGGGTGATATCCTTGCATACGATATGCTCCTCGTCATGGATCGGGAAACCGCCGGGGGTTCCCTCCGGCCATATATTAGTCACGCCCCAGGCGTTTTTTACAGGGCCTTTTCCGTATTCCGCCTTGGGATTGTGGGCCATATATGGATTCATGACTACCATAGCCAGAGCCTCATATTGGTTTACATAACGGTCCGGTTTCCCGCCCCGGATCGTTTCTAATAAGTTTTCTCTTTTTGTTAACATACACAATACCTCCTTTAGGATTATTCCCCCTAATACTATTATAATAGCAGAATGTAACATGGACTGTAAATCCGTATAAAGAAGGTTTTTTAATTGAGTCAATACTACATTATGTAGGAGTTTTATTTTCTTCCATGTCCAGAAGCCGCAGGGAAAGATTCAGATAGAATAATTCCTCGGCGTCTTCCAGGTCGGTTTCCAGAACGCTGCGTATTCTTTCCAGCCGGTACAGGAAAGTGCTGCGATGGATGAACAGGGCTTTAGCGCTTTGCACCGTATTCAGATTGTGCTCCAGATAAGTACGGAGGGTTTTGATGTATTCGGTTTTCTGCACTTTGTCGAATCGGGCAAGTTCCAGAAGCTTTTCGCAGCAGAGCATGTTTCCAGGCAGGATCCTTGTGGCCTGCCGCAGAATATAGGGAACGGCTATCTGATCAAAATGATGGATCCACAGCTGGGGACTGATCTCCCCGCCCAGCTTTAAAGCAGAGTACGCCTGGTGATACTGGCGCCGGAGATTCATATGCCCGGTCATGGACCGGCTGTAGCCGGCTTTCAGGATACTGTCCCGGATAAAAAGCACAAGCCCCTGGAAAACCTGCTCCGCCTCCATATCCAGAAGGGTAAGGTTAAAAAAGCTGACCACGGTTTCCTTGTAGATCACACTGCAGGAAGCGGAAAATTTTGTTTCCACAAAACTGCAGACCGTATCGGCGTTCAGGGAAGCGTGTACATCTCCGGAGGCCTGGATCACGGAACAGAGATAGCTTTGCTGGGGAAGCCAGCCTACGGTATTCAGCAGATGGCTGATATTCATATAATCTGCGGTGCGGTCGGAGAGGACGCTCTGGAAGATGGACTGCAGGGTGGTGCTCCTGGAAGAGGATTCCGAGTACATTCTGTGGAGGATATACTCTGCATGTTGAGCCAGGACCGTGATCAGATAGTAGTCTGCGTCTGTGATAAGCGCATTCTTTTCAATGACCGAAAGCCGGTACTGGGACTGGGCGTTAAGAAAGAGATTCATATTCAGAGAACGGTGGCCGGTAATATAGGCAGGGAACAGAGAAGGCGCCCTGCTTTCAGGGGCAATCCGGCAGGCGGGATCCTGATTGAAGGAGTTCAGGTATTCCACCCGCACGGCAGGATCCTGGAAAAAGTTCTGCATATCCGGAAGCTCTTCCAGGGAAGCCTGGGCCACCAGAGAGCCGTCGTTGGCCAATATACACAATGGATTTTGAAATACCGGCATGGACAGCTGAAGAAGCTCGTCCAGAGTTCCGTCCTGATGGCAGACCGAGATCAGCTGCTGCTCCCAGCTCTCATAATAGTCAAAGATATTCTGGATCGCATTGAATACGTGGAGCACGGAAGTGTCACAGGACAGGAGGATACAGGAAAAACGTCCTTCCGGCAGGAAGGAATCCTTATTTTTCTGGCATATGACCAGGACTGCGTCCTCCGGCATGGAAGTAAACACAGACAGATCCAGGATCTCTTCGGTAAGATAAATATGGTTACTCAGAAGCCCCCTGTCTGCCTCGTAGAAAAAGGGGCGGGCAAGGGGCTGGTTTTTTGACAGAAGACGGTAGTCTGCGATATGAAATTGTTCCTTCAGGCTTTCATAGAGTAAAATAGATGTAAGCTGCAATGACGGTTCCTCCCTGGGTCAGACAATAAAGGTTTTGGCTGCTTCCGCAGCGTCTGCGGCGTTTTCCGTATAGGAATCGGCTCCGATGGCGTCTGCGAATTCTTTGGTGACAGCGCCGCCTCCTACCATGATCTTCAGACGGTGTTCCGTATCCGACTGGCGGAGAGCCTTTACCACATGCTTCATAGTAGGACAGGCTGTGGTGAGAAGAGAGGAGAGACACACGATGGAAACCTCCGGATTTTCTTTGACAGCCTTTAAAAACTGCTTTTCTGAGATATCCACCCCCAGATCGATCACCTTGAAGCCGGCGCTTCGGAACATGATGGCAACCAGATTCTTCCCCACATCATGAAGATCACCTTCTACTGTGCCAAGGATCACGGTCCCTACATAGAGTCCCCGCTCTGTTTCCAGATAAGGAGTGAGCAGATCCAGACCCTTCCGCATACATCTGGCACAGGATAGGATCTTGGGAATATCCGCCTCATCATTTTTATATTTTTCCCCCATCCGGCGCATAGCGGGAACCATACTTTCCTCCACAATGCGCAGAGCAGGCACATGTTTTTTCAAAGCCTGACCGATCAGCTGTTCCGTTACTTTATAGTGGCCCTGTTCTACAGAATCCTTGATCTCATCCAGTATCGCTGTCATTTCCCTCTCCTGTAAAAGTCTATTATGTTTTATTCTACTATTTATTCAAGCAAAAAACAACTGGTATATGCAATTGTGCAGGGGCCGTAATAGTAGGGAAGCCCATTGTCCTGGCATACCTGGGTGACCAGCATCCCGTAGGCTTCCATAGAAGCAAAGGTTTTATCCGGGAACCGGCAGGGTGCGTCGGGATAAGTACAGACAGCGCACCGGGTGCAGGCTCCGGAACCGATGGGCAGCATATGGGGGTAAAGAGAACGGAGCTTTTCCTCCAGCTCAAAAAAATGCTCTTTGTGGGCTTTTTCGGTTTCTATCATCCCTTCGCCGTCCATAGAGTCTTCCAGCTCGCCTACGGTCTGTACCAGGATCCCCTGCCTATAGCTCCGGATACGGGCTTCACATTCCTCCAGGGTACCGCAGCCTGGAGGGCAGTGCCAGTTTTTTCCATACATATGGCAGGTGTTGGAAGCGCACATCTGCCTTACGTCCGGCAGCAGCCGGATGGTGGAGCAGTCAAGGGCGGCCACATGGGTAAATCCTGCCTCTTCTCCCAGCTTTTTCAGCTTTTCTAAATCTAACATAAATGTCACGTCCTTTCCCTTAATCTTCTGTCTGCTCTTCAATTTCCGGAAACTCCAGCTCGTCTATAAAGCAGTCCTGAAATTCCGGCAGCGCCGCCAGTTCCAGGAAATCCACCTGATCCATAAGTTCAGCGGTCTTGTCCAGTTCCCCTTTGTTAAGAAGGGCGATCTTTGCCCCTTCTCCTGCGGCGTTTCCCACAGGCACCACCCGGTCCCGGAGAGAATAGGGAAGAAGGCCGATATCACAGGCGCTTTTTGGATCCATATAATTGCCGAAGGCTCCTGCGATATATACTTTCCGGATATCCTCATGGGTGACGCCCAGATGCTTCTCCAGAAGCAGGATCCCGGCGGCGATGGCTCCTTTGGCCAGCTGCACTTCCCGGACGTCCTTCTGTGTGAGGAATACTTCCGGGAAAGCCGGATCGTAGAGAAAAGCAGGCATATGCTGCCACTCTGTTATATGAGAAGGGAATGCAGGATCCAAAGCCGCCGCTTCTTCTTTATTGAGAAGCCGTCCGGATTCATCAATAAGCCCTGCCCGCCGCAGACAGGCCACGGTGTCGATCAGGCCGGAACCACAGATCCCTTTGGGGGCTTCCTGGCCGATCACAGTAAAATGAAAACCGGAAGGATCATAACTCATATGGTCTATGGCTCCCTGGGCACCTCTCATTCCGCAGTGGATCTTGGCGCCTTCAAAGGCGGGGCCGGCGGCGGTGGAGCAGCATACCAGCCGGTCCTTATTTCCAAGTACCAGCTCGCCGTTTGTGCCGATATCCAGCATCAGGGAAATTTCCTCCTGGAGATCCGGGCGGAGAGACAGGATACAGCCCATGGTATCTGCACCTACGAAGCCGGCGATAACCGGAAGGAAGATCAGCTCTCCCTCCGGATGGATATGAATGTCAAAATCAGAAGCCTTTTCCCGGATCAGGCCCTTCTGGGAGGGTTCGTAAGGCGCTCTTACCAGAGATTCCATGGGGAATCGGAAGAAAATATGGTGCATGCAGGTGTTACCTACAAAGCACAGGAGACAGATCGCTTCTCTTTGGATCCCGGCAGCCTGGGCAAGCTGGCCGATCAGCTTGTTGGCAGCCCCGTGGATACAGTCCGTCAGCTCTTTATAGCCATGTTCCAGCACATAGTTGGCTCTGGAGATCACGTCAGCCCCGTAAGCGGCCTGGGGATTGAGACTGCTGGCCGTGCAGATTTCCCTGCCTGTCTCGCCGTCCAGGAGATAGGCGGCAATGGTGGTTGTTCCGATATCAAAGGCGGCCATATAGTAAGGCCCTTTGTCCGGAACTCTGGAAAAAGAGGGTTGAAAGGCTACCTGCCGGATACTGGAAGAGGTCAGGATCCGGTGATTCTTCGGGCTGTTTCTGGTATCCACCAGGAGAGAAGTTTTTACCTTTGTCTGGCAGGCTTTCACTTCTGTCCAGTCCAAACCGTTTTCTGAAATCTTTACCAGGCATTTCCCGCAGGTGCCCCGGCCCCCGCAGGGAGCGTCCAGAAAGATCCCCGCCTTTTTCAGAGCCTCCATAAGGGTAATATTTCCCGGAACTTCTATGGCAGTATTTTCAGGCCGAAAAGTAAGCTTGTATGTTTGCGGCATAGAAATCCTCCTTTCGCATCTTGATTTTTCTAGTATACCAAAAAGGACCGCTGTATGAAACCGTACAGAAGGTTCATACAGCAGTCCTTTGCAAATGCTTCTTTCAGTCAGAGCCCCTGATGCAAGCTATGGGGCGTCAAGCCGGAAGCGATGCTTATGAAGCCAGCTCTTTTGCTTTCTGAGCAGCAGATGCAGCGTCTGGAGTATAAGCGTCTGCGCCGATCTCATCCGCAAATTCCTGAGTGATAGGAGCGCCGCCTACCATAACTTTGATATTGCTGCGGAAATCTGCTTCATTTAACGCTGCAACAGTATCCTTCAGCGCCGGCATTGTAGTTGTAAGAAGAGCAGAGCAGCCCACGATCTTAACGTCCGGATTTGCTTTCACTGCGTCAACAAATTTCTGGATGGAAACGTCAACGCCTAAGTCGATCACTTCGAATCCGGCGCTTTCGATCATCATGGCAACCAGATTCTTTCCGATATCATGAAGGTCGCCGGCCACGGTTCCGATGATCATCTTGCCGTATTTATTTGCGCTGTCGCCTGCTAAGTGGGGTTTCAGAACCTCAACGCCTTTTTTCATGGCTTTTGCAGCGATAAGCATTTCCGGAACGAAGATCTCGTTCTTTTTAAAACGCTCGCCTACAACGCCCATAGCGTCGATCATAGCGTTTAACAGTTCAGTAGCATCACAGCCCGCATCTAATGCTTCCTGAACAAGACCGCCAACAACCTTTGCCTTTCCGGCAGCAACAGCATCCGCAACATTCTGAATCTGACTCATAGTAAATTCCTCCTTATTTTTAAATAAATGATTTTAATGGTTTCTTCATATGGATAATACAAAAATTCCTGCTATTTCTTTTCCGGCCCGATAAGACCTTCTCTGTAAGCTCCGATGTATTCCATGCAGTAGTCGTCCAGGCCAAGAAGGGCTTCTGTGGCGTAGATGTGTCCCAGCATGTCACGGTTTACAGGATCCAGGATGGCACTGTCCAGACCCGCATTCATGGCCAGTGTCAGGAAACAGCAGTTGATCAGTTTACGTACCGGAAGATTAAAGGAAATATTGCTGATAGCAGCCGTAATATGTATATCCGGATACTGTTTTCTGATGGTGGAGATAACCTCCACGTTCATTGCGATGCCGTCTTCTGAGGTACAGAGCATCTCCACAAGGGGATCGATATGGATACGGGAAGGAGCGATGTTGTACTCTTTCGCCTTTTCCATGATAAATTTAAATACCTTCAGACGGTCGTCGGCAGTTTTGGGGATTCCTGTGTTGTCGCTGAGCAGAGCGATCACTTCCCACTTCTTGTTCTCTTCCTTCGCCATGATAGGGAAGATGGTATCGATCTTATCTCCCTCTCCGGAAACGGAATTGAAAAGTCCCGGTCTCTTGCAATAGCTGTAAACCTCTGCCAGTACATGAGCGCTGGGGCTGTCGATAGAGATGGGAAGGTCTGTGACTTCCTGGATACAGTCGATCATCCATTTGAGAGTCTCTACTTCCACATCTTCCGGAACAGAAGCGCAGCAGTCGATGAAGCTAGCATTTGCCTCCGCCTGCATCCGGGCCCGGTTTTTTATAAATTCAGCGTCCCGTTCTGCGATGGCCTTTGCCACGGAGGGAATAGAACCGTTGATTTTTTCACCGATAATGATCATAGTGATTAAGGCCTCCTTTTATAAATCTAAACTTATTTTAGCAGAAAAAAGCGGCAAGAAACATTCTATAATCTGCTCGTTTTTGTGGGGATAATTCGTACAAAGTGTAGGATGGACAAAAAAGGCATCCGAAAAGCCGGAGTTATGGCTTTTCGGATGCCTTTTTGAAGACTTTTTATAAAGAAATTATGCTTCTTTTTCTGTCAGCACATATCTGTGTACCAGAGCTGCTACAGCGGCGCCTACAAGAGGAGCTGCGATAAACAGCCATACCTGGCTGAGAGCAGTACCGCCTACAAAAAGAGCAGGTCCAAGGCTTCTTGCCGGGTTCACAGAAGTTCCGGTAAAGGGGATACCCAGGATGTGGATCAGAACCAGAGTAAGTCCGATCACCAGGCCGGCTACGCTGGAATACTCCGGTTTTGAAGTAACGCCCAGGATCAGAAGTACAAACACAAAGGTAAGTACCACTTCAACCAGAAATGCGATTCCTGCAGAAATACCAAGAGCGCTTGCCGCACCGTAACCATTCTCACCGAGAGTTGCCGTGCTGCCTACGAATACGCTTAAGAGTCCGGCTCCGGCAATAGCGCCGATCACCTGAGCGATCACATAACCGATGAAATCTTTTACGCTCATTTTTCCAGCTACAAGAATACCGAGAGATACAGCCGGATTAATGTGGCATCCGGAAACATTGCCGATGGAATAAGCCATTGCCACGATAGACAGACCGAAAGCGAATGCGATCAGTAAAGTGGAAAAAGCCAGCGGGATCGGCTGTTCCGCATTTCCCAGCAGTGTGTTTGCCGCTACGGCGCTTCCGCAGCCAAACAGTGTCAGTACTGCGGTTCCGATAAACTCCGCAATATACTTCTTTACGTTCATTTTCTTTTCCTCCGTTTTTTCATTTGATATCAAAAACCGTCCATCATCCTACCATTACTTTCCATGTTAAGTCAAGCTTTTTTTCGATTTTTAAGAAATTTCGGCAGATTTATAGAAGAAAACCGCTGGATTGACTTGCCTGTTATATTTTGCTAGAATGACTGCGGAGGTTTTTCCATGAACTATATAGTATTTGATTTGGAATGGAATCAGTGCCCCTACGGAAAAGAAAGGGAGAATAGAAAACTGCCTTTTGAAATCATAGAAATCGGGGCTTTAAAATTAAATGAGAACAGAGAGTGTGTGGAGTCTTTTCACCAGATGGTGAAACCCTCCGTCTATAAAAAACTCCATTACCGTACCAGGGAGATCCTGGACATTAAAGGCGCAGACCTGGAGAAGGGGATTCCTTTTCCTGAGGCAGTGAAAAAATTTCTGGAATGGTGCGGTTCCGAAGCAAAGTTCTGTACATGGGGCGCTTCCGACCTGACGGAGCTTCAGAGAAACATGAAGTACTATCATATGCAGAGCTTGCTTAAGGGACCGGTTTTTTATTATGATGTACAGAAGCTCTTCGGCCTGGTATATGATGGACAGCGTACAGCCAGATCCCTGGAAAGCGCTATCGATTTTCTGGATATGAAAAAAGAAGGGCAGTTTCACCGGGCTTTAAATGATGCATACTACACAGCGGAGATCTTTAAAGGGATACCGGAAGAGACGGCACAGAAGTATTATTCCATAGACTGCTATCAGAATCCAAAAAGCAGAAAGGATCAGATCTACACAGTCTTTCCGGAATATTCAAAATTTATATCCCGGGAATTCCTTTCTAAAGAGGAGGCGATGAGAGACCGGGACGTTGCCCAGACCAGATGCTTCCTCTGCAAAAAAACAGCCAAGAAAAAGATACGCTGGTTTTCCATTAATACCAAAGTCCATATGTGCCTGGCCTACTGCCCGGTCCACGGGTATTTCAGAGGAAAGGCAAGGCTGAAGAAGACAGACGAGGGGAAGTATTACGTGGTAAAGACTCTGAAAAAGATCAGTCCGGAAGAGGCGCAGCTCATACGGGATAAGAGGGATGCTCTCAGAAAGAAACGCCGTCTGCGGCGGCACCAGGAAAAATAAACAGATTAACAAAGGAGGATGATCAGGCTTTTATGGAAGTGCGAGAAAGACAAGAAGAAAACAAGATGGGGGTCATGCCGGTCAACAGGCTTCTGATCACCATGTCTGTACCGATGATGATCTCCATGCTGGTACAGGCTTTGTATAATATTGTAGACAGTATGTTTGTGGCCCAGCTGAATGAAAATGCATTAACAGCCGTTTCCCTTGCCTTTCCTGTCCAGAACCTTATGATCTCGGTTGGAGTGGGAACCGGAGTGGGTATCAACGCCCTTCTTTCCAGGAGTCTGGGAGAAAAGGAATATGAACGTGCAAATAAGACGGCAAACCATGGAATATTGCTGGCTCTGCTCAGCTATGCCGTGTTTGCCGGGGCCGGACTGCTGGGCAGCAGGTTTTTTATGGAAGTCCAGACTTCGGATCCTCAGATCGTCGCTTATGGGACCAGTTATCTGCGGATCTGCACCATTATGTCGTTTGGAATGTTTCTGCAGATCACCTTTGAAAGACTTCTCCAGTCCACCGGAAAAACCATCTATACCATGTGGACCCAGATGCTGGGGGCGATCATTAATATTATCCTGGATCCGATCATGATCTTCGGGCTTCTTGGCTTTCCGAGAATGGAAGTGGCGGGAGCGGCCCTGGCTACGGTTTTAGGACAGATCATAGCAAGTATGGTAGCTTTTGCGGTGAACCGGAAGAAAAACCGGGAGCTTCATCTGACCTTCCGGGGATTCCGTATATCGAAGGAAATCATCCGGAGCATTTATGCAGTGGGCGTGCCTTCTATTGTAATGTCCTCCATCAGCTCGGTGATGACCTTTGGCATGAACAAGATCCTGATCGCTTTTTCCCCTACAGCAACGGCTGTGTTCGGGGTATACTTTAAACTCCAGAGCTTCGTGTTCATGCCGGTCTTCGGCCTGAATAACGGTATGGTGCCGATCGTGGCCTTTAACTACGGAGCAAAGAAAAAGGAAAGGATCAAAAGGACGGTGTTCCTTGCTTCCTGTTATGCTACCGGGATCATGTTTTTGGGACTGGCAGTGTTCCAGGTCTTTCCGGCTCAGCTTCTGGGGATCTTTAACGCTTCGGACAATATGGTGCATATCGGAACCCTGGCTCTGCGGCTTATCAGCCTGAGCTTTGTCTTTGCCGGATTTAATATTGTATCTTCTTCTCTCTTTCAGGCTTTGGCCCACGGTATGCTCAGCCTGTGGATGTCTCTGGTAAGGCAGCTGTGCGTGCTGCTGCCGGCGGCCTTTCTTCTGTCAAAGATGGGCGGACTGGACGCCGTGTGGTGGGCCTTCCCCTTTGCGGAGATATTTTCCCTGGCGCTGTGCCTGGCGTTCAGGCGGCATATTTACCAGAAGGAGATCGAACCTCTGGGTTAAAGATAGAAACCTGTGGAAGATTTTTTAGATTTGTATTAAAATAAGCCTGGACAATATAAAGTATTGAGTTATCAGGAGGAAAATACCATGGATAAAAATCAAGTTGCCCTGACGCCGCCTATGGGCTGGAATAGCTGGGACTGTTACGGCGCATCAGTCACAGAAAAGGAGCTTCTGCAGAATGCAGATTATATGGCGGAAAATCTGAAAGAATTTGGCTGGGAATATATCGTCTGCGATATTCAGTGGTACGAGCCCCTGGCAGATTCCAGCCATTATCGGAAGTTTGCGGATATCTGTATGGATGAATATGGAAGAGCGATCCCGGCGCCAAATCGTTTTCCCTCTGCGGCAGATGGCGGCTTTAAAAAGATTGCAGATTATATTCATGATAAAGGACTGAAATTCGGCATTCATATCATGAGAGGAATTCCCCGGCAGGCAGTGTATCAGAACACTCCTGTAAAAGGGACATCTTATACAGCCAGAGAGATTGCCCATCCCAATTCCATTTGCTGTTGGAATACGGATATGTACGGGATTGATACGACAAAGCCGGGAGCGCAGGAATATTATAATTCGATTATAGAACTGTACGCATCCTGGGGCGTGGATTTCATTAAAGTGGATGATATCTGTGTGAAATATGGGGTACCGGGAGATGAGAATACCATATCTTACGGGGGCGATGAGATCGAGATGCTGAGAAAAGCTATTGATGCCAGCGGCAGACCCATGGTCCTGAGTTTATCTCCCGGACCTGCTATGGTGGATAAAGCAGAGCATCTTAGCAAAAACGCCAATATGTGGCGGATCACCAACGATCTCTGGGATCAGTGGTCGGATATTATGGAAATGTTCCGCAGATGCCGGAATTGGAGCCCCTATGTGGCTCCGGGGTGTTTCCCGGATTGCGATATGCTGCCTCTTGGGCACCTGTCCATACGGGGATGTGAGCATGGCGTAAGAGAAAGGATGACCAGGCTTACAAAAGAGGAACAGCGGACTATGATGACTCTGTGGTGTATCTTCCGTTCTCCTCTTATGCTGGGATGTGAGCTGACAGATATGGATGACTGGACACGGAACCTGGTAACCAATCCGGAAGTATTAGAACTCTTAAAGAAAAGCAGAGGCGCCAGAGAGGTGCTCAATTACAATTCCCTGATCCTTTGGAGAGCTGAAGACGAAGACGGGAATATCTATGCGGCGGCTTTTAATACGGCAACTTGCGAAGAAACTTTCGCTGTCAGCCTGGATAAACTGGGACTTGAGGGGAAAGCCTCTGTCAGAGATATGTGGGAGAGAAAGGAACTGGGAGAGTGTGAAGGCAGTCTTACCGTTACCTTGAAAGCCCATGAAGGGAAACTGTTTAAACTGTATACAGAATAAAGGAGAGGCTTATCCTTGTCAAATTAAGGCAGGGATAGGCCTTTTTTATAGACAATCCTACGAGCTGTTTGCCCCTGGGATTGTTGTGGGAAGACTGCAAAGAGAGAGATTGATCAAATATAGTATGCTTAATAATCTTAAGGAAAAATACGAGATAGCAGTATAAAACGGATGTGAATATTTTTTCGTGCAAAATGTGAAGCGGATCCAGCAAAATGCTGTTAAGAAGAGTATAAGCCTGAATTTAAAATAGTAAAGTATGATTTACTAAGTTATACCTTACTAAATCATACTTTACTAAAATACAAAACCCTTCTGATGATTATCTCTCCGGCACGATCTCCAGCCAGTAGCCGTCCGGATCCTTGATGAAATAAATTCCCATATCCGGGTTTTCAAAGCAGATACATCCCATCTCTTCATGGAGTTTGTGGGCCTGGTCAAAATCAGCAGTACGGAAGGCCAGATGAAACTCGCAGTCTCCCAGATCATAATCCCGGTCAAAATCTCTGAGCCAGGTCAGCTCCAGTTCAAAATCTGTGGTTTCATTTCCCACATATACAATGATGAAGGAGCCGTCCTTTGCCTCTTTACGGCGCTTTTCTTTCAGACCCAGGGCTTTTTCATAGAAGGCCAGAGAACGGTCTAAATCTCTCACATTATAGTTTTCGTGGATCATTTGAAATTTCATATGGATTTCCTCCTTAATCTTCCGGGCAGAGGATGACCTGTCCTTCTTTTTGTAAAACAACGATATGGTCTTTGTATTTTTTTCCGGCAGGGGTCTCCAGATATTTTGGGATCACCGAAAAATCTTTCCAGAAATGCATGGGAAAGGCATACCGGGTTGTTGTGTTTTCCAGTACATAGGAAAATCCTTTGTCATACCATTCTCCCTGCCGGGGATCCAGAGGCAGGAAAGCGGCGAAAAGCTTTAGATCTTTCAGGGGTTCTGTATATTTTTTGAAATTTGCCGTCATATTGTTATTATATTGCTTAGACTCTCCCGGCCATACCCACCAGTTGAGATCTCCGGCGTGATAAATGTTCTTTCCTTCCGTGTGTACCAGAAAGGCTACGCCGCAGTCTGTGGAATGGAGCGTCTTCACAGAGACGGAACAGGCGCCGCCTTCCCAGGCCAGATCCAAAGACTCTTTGGCTTTCATAAAATGCAGATTAGCCGGAACCGCCCGGTTCCTCATGTATCTTTTGGTGTCGGAGGAAAGAATATAGTGGACTTCTGCAGGCCTGATAATGCGGAAGATCTCCGGGTTGAAATGGTCCTGGTGCCGGTGGGAGACAAAGATAAACAGAGGTTTGTCTTTGTCAAGCGCCGGAATATGTCCTTCATAGTAGTCGAAAAGACAATAACAATGGGAAAATTCAGCCAGAAAACCGCTGTGCCCGATATAGGTTACGTTCATAGGTCCCCCTTATGCTTTCTTATTCTTCCGTTTCATCTTCCTTGAGCGGATGCTCCTGCGGATCCTGATGATCAGCAGGATAATGTAAAAAATAAAGGCTCCGGCCAAAAGTCCCAGGGCCGGGTATTTCCAGCCGGGAAGTCCCTGGAAGACCAAGACTGCTTCCTGGAAGAAACCGCCCAGAGAATCCGGATCTATCAGAGAGGAAGGGTCGATCCTATTCTCGGGATTCATTTCGGTTTCAGCTGAGGCCGGTGCGCTGTCAGAAATCTGTTCTTTCTGCCGCTGCTGCTGGTCGTAGGTCTGAGCGGCGGCCAGGATCTCAGAAGTAGCTTTTTGACTGGAGCTTCCAAGGAGAGTATCCCCATAGTAAAAATCCAGGTTCAGCGTATGGTTTTCAATCTCTGCCTGACAGGCGATCTCCTGGGAAGGATTTACGGGGACATCTGCGGAAGATGTTTCCACCGCCGCATCCAGCAGCGCCTGCTCTTTTAGGTAAGAGGCCAGAGAGTCAGAGCCTGCCAATATATCAGAGGAAAGAGTCAGCTTCTGGAAATTATTAAAACCATAATCCAGAAGATTTTTGGTATCGTTGTAATATTCTGTGTTTCCCTTCAGGACTACGCAGACCAGACGCATGGAGTTCCGCTCTGCATAAGTGACCAGGGTATTTCCGGCTTTTTCTGTATATCCGGTCTTTCCGCCAAGACAGCCTTCGTAATGGATGCCTCCTTCGGTGAGCATCCGGTGATGGTTGTTGATCCACCGCTCTTCAGGAGTGATATTGGTAGGCGGAATAATGTAATAAGGAGTTTTAACAATATTCCGGAAGGTTTCATTCTGGAAAGCAGCCTTGGCGATCAAGGCCATATCCCGTGCTGTGGTATAATGATCCTCCGCATAGAGCCCGTTGGCGTTGACAAAGTGGGTGTTCTCACAGCCCAGTTCTTTGGCTTTTTCATTCATCATATCCACAAAGTCCTGCACGGTACCGCCGATATATTCGGCCACTCCGGAGGAAACCTCGTTGGCGGAGCCAAGCAGGATTCCGTAGAGGCTTTCTTCCATGGTCAGGGTTTCGCCGGGCTTGATCCCGATATGGGTGCTGTCCGCCTCAATATTGTTCACTTCATCTGTGAAGGTGATCTTCGTGTCTAAAGGAACCTTTTCAATAGCCAGCAGAGCGGTCATGATCTTGGTGATGCTGGCCGGCGCCCGTTTTTCATCAATTCCTTTGGCGTACAGGATCTGTCCGGTGTCCAGATCCATAACAATTCCGGTTTCGCAGATGATCTTTGGCCCCTGGGGCCAGCCGGGAATGCTGTTAGACTGGATCTCCCATTCATAGCTTTCCGGTATATCCGGTTCCTGGGCTTCGGGACTTTCCTGGTTGTTTTCCTGGACGGGCGCCGTAGCCTGGGCGTCAGGCGCTGCCGCCAGGGGACAGACCGTCTGGAGGTTCATAGATAAAGCTGCAGCCAGCACCAGGGCGGCGGCTTTTTGCTTTTTTGCTTTCATATTATAAATGTCCTCTTTCGTTCATTGCTTTTAAAATTTCTTGAATTATTATATGCGATTTTTTGATTTATAGCAATGTATAAAAAAAGAAAACTGCCTTGAGATATAAATCTCGAAGCAGTTTTCTTACTATCTTTATAAAATCATATCAGAGACGAAAGCCCGCCGATGGGATATCACAAATGAATTTACGGATGATTTAAGACGTTCAAGGTGTAGTCATGGAGCATTTCTTTCCGCTGTGTGTCGTAGTTTAAAAAATGCGAATAGAAAATATCCAGCATAATAAGAATGGGAAATTGAGGAGAGATGGCTTTCCCGTTTTCCAGGTTTTCGCGTAAAGCAAGCAGTACGACTTCATCGCAGAACTCAAATTGCTGAGGATCCCTGTGTGAGGTCATCAGTATGACAATGGCTCCTGCTGCCTTTGCCGCCTTTAAGGACGTCATGACTTCAGGAGTTTTACTGCTGATACTGACTCCGATCACTACACATGTATCGTCTAGTAATACAGAATTCATTTTCATTACATGGTTATCCGAAATGGATTCTATATTTAAGCCGATGCGCATAAAACGGAGCTTCATTTCCTGAGCGGCTAATCCGGAACTGCCCTTTCCATATACGTAAAATCTTTTCTGCTTTGCAAAAATTTCGCAGATTCTGTTTAACTGGGCGTTATCTACTAATGCATAGCTTTTATTTAAAAGCTCCTGGTAAGTATCTAAAACCTGGGTGGTTGAATTATCTGTGATCAAAGGAGTAACCTTTTCACTTAAACCTTCCTTATAGTAAAACACAAACTCGCGATAGCCCTTATATCCGCATTTCTTTGCGAATCTGGAAAGAGACGGCTCGGATACAAAAAGTAAAGATGAGATATTTTTTGCTGAAAAATCCATACGCTGGTGATTGTGAATGAAAAAATCTGCTATATTTTTTTCAGTAGGCGAAAGCGACGCATAAATTGCTTCGATCTGCGGTACGATACTTTTTTTATAGTTAGACATATAAATCAGTTTCCCTCTTTCTGGCTTTAAAATGATAAAAAGCACCTAACATTCCCGCACGATTTTGATTTTGAGCGAATTTAAGCGTAGTTTTCTCGGCAATAGAATGGAGCAAATATTTATCTACAGCCATTCTGATTTTATCATATAACATCTGTTTTTGCACCATAATTCCTCCGCCGAGGACAACTACTTCAGGATTCAATACATAACAGATATTGGAAATACCCATACCGAGATGGTCGGTCATCTGGTCGATTGCCTCTATACAATCTATATCTCCATTCCGGGCGAGGGCGAAAATTTTTTTTCCGGTAAGAGAACCCGGGGAGAGATTTTTTCTTCTTGTTACATTTTTGACAAGAACGCTGGCGGCGGCCATGTCCTGAAAGGCGCCGCCAGGCAGCAGCATATATCCGACCTCGCAGCCGCTTCCGGAAAAACCATGGAATATGCGGCCATTTTCAACAAAGGCGCCTCCGATACCTGTGCCAATAGTAAGACAGAGACAGGAGGAAGCGCCTTTGGCAGCGCCGGCGAAATATTCTGCGAGAGCAGCGCAGTTGACGTCATTTTCCACTTCGCAGGGAAGCCCGAATTGCTGCTCAAAGATTTTTTTAATAGGAGTTCCTGTATATTCAGGAATTAACGAGGAGGCATAGGTGACGGATCCTGCATCGCAGTCTACCATGCCTGCTGTGGAAATGCAGATCCCGCATGTATCCGTATATTCTTTTAAAAGCCGTGACGTAAGCTCCCTGGTCCGGGCTATGATGGACGAACCGCCCAGCCATGCCTGTGTAGGGAAAAAGTTATCCATTAAAAAACCGGACTTTTCACAATATATTCCATATTTAACAGAGGTTCCGCCAATATCAATACAAAGATAAGTTTTCATCCATGTTCCTCCTGTGATGCCTGTTCTTTAGCGGCAATACTTTTCGATGGCGTTTTTGATCATATCCGCAGCCTCCTGGGCGATAGGCAGGTCGGAAGGTACCAGATTTGTCAGCGGCTCCCGGACGCCCCCAATATCCAGAGAATCGTTTATGCGAAGCACTTCTTTGATCATTGCGTACATATTTCCATGGCCGGAGCAGAGTTTGTAAATGATAGAGTTTACATCATACTGGAGTTTTTTCGCTTCTTCCAGTCTTCCCTCGTTGATCCATTCATTTTCCTTCAGGATCAGTTCCGGCATAGCTCCATAGGTACCGCCGATGCCTCCGTCTGCGCCCATGATCCGTCCGCTGATCAACTGTTCATCCGGTCCATTAAATACAGTAAAGTCTTCACCGCCCAGGGCTTTAAAGATCTGAATATCCTGCACAGGCATAGAGGAGTTTTTCACGCCTTTTACCTGAGGGTTTTTCAGCATTTCATGAAGAAGACTCTGGGTAAGGGCGGTACCTGCAAGCTGAGGGATATTGTAGATGATAAAGTCTGTGTTTGGCGCAGCGGAGCTGATCTTATTCCAGTATTCAGCGATAGAATATTCAGGAAGACGGAAGTAAATAGGCGGGATCGCAGCGATAGCGTCTACGCCCAGACTTTCCGCATGACGGGCCAGTTCCATACTGTCTTTTGTATTGTTGCAGGCAACATGAGCGATGACAGTAAGCTTTCCTTTGGCTTCCTTCATTACGTTTTCTAAGGTGATTTTCCGGTCGTCCACGCTCTGATAAATACATTCACCAGA
>CALWSM010000030.1 GCA_944384185.1 uncultured Blautia sp.
ATGACATGGATACCGTTGCAGGCCATGAGATCATTGTCCGCCGTGCTCAGAAAGACGAAAAATTTGTGACCCTGGATGGCCAGGAGAGAACCCTGGACGATTCTGTACTGATGATCTGCGATGGAGAAAAGCCTATCGGTCTGGCTGGTATCATGGGCGGGGAAAACTCCATGATCACCGACTATGTGTCTACAGTGCTTTTCGAGGCCGCCAATTTCAATGGGGTAAATATCCGTCTTTCCAGCAAGAAGGTTGGTCTGCGTACCGACGCTTCCGGAAAGTTTGAAAAGGGCCTGGATCCGAATAACGCCCAGGCTGCGATTGACAGAGCATGCCAGCTGGTCGAGGAGTTTGGCTGCGGCGAAGTGGTAGGCGGAATGGTAGATGTATACACTACGAAAAAAGAGCCTGTGAGAGTTCCTTTCGAGCCGGAGAAGATCAACGCTCTTCTGGGTACTCAGCTTTCCAAAGAGGAAATGCTGGCGTACTTAAACAGAGTAGAACTGGCTTATGATGAAAAGACCAACGAGATCGTGGCTCCAACCTTCCGCCATGATATTTTCCGCACTGCGGACCTGGCGGAAGAAGTGGCAAGATTCTACGGCTATGACAATATTCCGACAACTCTTCCAAAGGGAGAGGCTACTACCGGTAAGCTGCCCTTTGACCTGCGGATCCAGCAGACCGCCAGAGACATGGCTGAGTTCAACGGATTTTCCCAGGGATACTGCTATTCCTTTGAAAGTCCAAAAGTATTTGACAAGCTGCTGCTGCCGGCAGAGGATCCCAGCAGAAAAGCTATTGTGATCGCCAATCCTCTGGGAGAAGATTTCAGCATTATGCGTACCCTTTCCTTAAACGGTATGCTGACTTCTCTGGGAACCAACTATAAGAGAAGAAATAAAAATGTCCGCCTGTATGAGCTGGGAAATATTTACCTTCCCAAAGCCCTTCCGCTGACAGAGCTGCCTGACGAGAGGATGATCTTCACCCTGGGTATGTATGGAGAGGGAGACTTCTATACCATGAAAGGGGTTGTAGAAGAATTCCTGGATAAAATCGGCATGAGCAGCAAGGAAGACTATGACCCCAATTCTGGAAAGCCTTATCTCCATCCGGGACGCCAGGCCAATATTGTTTATGAAGGAACGGTGATCGGTTATCTGGGAGAGGTACATCCTACAGTGGCTGCTTCTTACGGGATCGGCGACCGGGCCTATGTAGCTGTCCTGGATATGCCTTCGATCCTGAAATTTGCTACTTTTGACAGAAAATATGAAGGAATCGCAAAATTCCCGGCAGTAAGCCGTGACATCAGTATGGTGGTTCCGAAAGCTATCCTGGCAGGACAGATCGAGCATATCATTGCCCAGAGAGGGGGCAGGATCCTGGAAAGCTATGAGCTCTTCGATATTTACGAAGGAAGCCAGATCCAGGAAGGCTATAAGTCCATGGCTTACTCTGTAACCTTCCGGGCCAAAGACAGGACACTGGAAGACGCAGATGTAAATGCAGCAATGAAAAAGATCTTAAACGGTCTGGAAGGACTGGGGATCGAACTGAGAAAATAGACAGGTGAAAAGCCGGGCAGAAAAGGAGGGTGTACAGATGAAGCTTTATATTGTACGCCACGGAGAAACCTTGTGGAATGTTCAGAGGAGGCTTCAGGGAGCCTCTGATACAGAACTGAATGAAAAGGGGATTGCTCTGGCTGAGATTACAGGAGAGGCACTGAGAGAGGTGCCTTTCTCCTGTTGTTTTACCAGCCCCTTAAAAAGAGCCAGGGAAACAGCGGAACTGGTACTGGGAAAAAGAAAAAATATGGTACCTGTGTATTCCGATGAGCGGATCCGGGAAATCTCCTTCGGCGTGTGGGAGGGACAGGATTCTACCCTTCTTCCCCAGGAAATGCTGGATAATTTCTTTCATCATCCGGAGAAATATCAGCCGCCTCAGGGCGGGGAAGTGCTGTCCCATATCCTGGAAAGAACGAAAGATTTCTGGAAAGACATCACTTCCCGGGAAGAACTCCGGGACAAGACAGTACTGATCACCTCCCACGGCTGCTGTATCCGGGCGCTGCTCCACAATGTATATGAGGAGACAGGCCTGGAAAACTACTGGCATGGGAAAGTACCGCCAAACTGCTGCGTGAACATCGTGGAAGTCCGGGATGGAAGAGCAGTGCTTTTAGAGGAAGATAAGATTTATTATTAAAAAGGAACAGATTATGAAAACATCAGATTTTTATTATGACCTGCCGGAAGAGCTGATCGCCCAGGATCCTCTTGCAGACAGGTCTTCTTCCAGGCTCATGCACCTGGATAAGAAAACAGGAGAGATCACCCATACAGATTTTAAGCATGTGATCGACTACCTGAATCCCGGGGACTGCCTGGTGATCAATGATACAAAGGTGATCCCCGCCCGGCTTTATGGAAGCAAGATCGGCACAGACGCAGCCATAGAGATCCTGCTTTTAAAGAGAAAGGGAGACAATGTCTGGGAGACTCTGGTGAA
The DNA here is from genome assembly GCA_944384185.1 of uncultured Blautia sp. GTDB lineage: Bacteria > Bacillota > Clostridia > Lachnospirales > Lachnospiraceae > Blautia. Next base: position 2,521 of record CALWSM010000030.1, read on the forward strand.
ACCGGGGAAAAAGGCAAAGCCGGGAACCAGGATCAGTTTCGGTGACGGACTTCTTATCGGAGAGGTCGTTGATATCGTAGAGGAAGGAAACCGGCTGATCCGGTTTGAATATGAGGGGATTTTCGAAGAAATCCTGGATAAGCTGGGAGAGATGCCTCTGCCTCCTTATATTACCCACAAGCTTCAGGACAAAAACCGGTATCAGACCGTTTACGCCAAACACGAGGGCAGTGCGGCAGCTCCCACAGCCGGCCTTCATTTTACGGAGGAGCTTCTTCATCAGATAGAGGAAAAAGGGGTGAAGATTGCTCACGTAACTCTTCATGTAGGACTGGGAACCTTCCGTCCGGTAAAGGTGGATGATGTGGAAAGTCATCATATGCATTCCGAGTTCTATGTGGTGGAAGAAGACCAGGCAAAATTGATCAATGATACGAAGAAGGCAGGAAAACGGGTAATCTCTGTGGGAACCACAAGCTGCAGGACTCTGGAGTCTGCTACAGATGAAAATGGTATTCTTCAGGCGAAAAGCGGCTGGACAGAGATCTTTATCTATCCGGGATACCAGTTTAAGATGATCGACGCCCTGATCACCAACTTCCATCTGCCGGAATCCACTCTTTTAATGCTGGTATCCGCTTTGGCAGGGAAAGAGCATATCCTGGCGGCTTACGAAGAAGCGGTGAAGGAGAGATATAGGTTTTTCAGCTTTGGGGATGCGATGATTATTGAATGAGTTTTAGAAGCAGATACAAGTTGGGTTATTTATAGAAAATTAATTTTTGACATTAAAAAGATTATAGTAAACAGAAGGAAGCCATGCTATAATTTTTTTGTTGCCACCTCCTATACTGGCACAGAAGGGAGGTGCTATTGGTGGAAAAGTTCTTATCTTTTTTTGCCACCGTCACGGCGGGTGTGATTTGCCATCTCATCTGCAAATGGTTGGACGATGACAAGTAATTGGCAACCAGCCTATGGGTTTAAACCTTCCCATTGCCAAAAGTAGGAATAGAAGACCCCGGAGAACCGCCTCCGGGGTCTTTGTTGTTGCCATTGATGGACAACTCTTATCTTTTTTGCCTACAGGCATTATAGCATATGCAGATTTCCTTTTCAATATGCAAATTTGGCATAGAATTAACGGCCCCTGACGGCTCTGCGGTAAATAAATACAGAAACCACCCCGGTAACTGCCTCTGCGATCCAGAATGCGTTCCACACCCCGGCAGGCCCCAGAACTTTGCTGAGAAGAAAAGCCCCGGGAATAATGATCACCACATAGCGGAGCAGAGATATGATAAGGGAAGGAGTGCCTTTCCCCAGTCCCTCCAGGGCGCCGCAGGAGGTGATGGACAGGGTGGACACCAGGAAGCCTCCGCTTATGATCCTCAGAGCCAGGCTTCCGGCCTGGATGGTCTGGGGATTTTCTGTAAACAGCCCCATAAGCTGTCCGGGGATCAGCAGGCAGATAATGGTTCCCAGGATCATGATACAGCTGTCGATAGCCAGGGTAGTGAGATAGATTTTATCTACACGGCGGTATTCTTTTGCCCCGTAATTGTATCCCACTAAAGGACGGATACCCTGGATAATCCCGTTGGCGGGAAGATACAGAAAGGTCTGCAGCTTGTAGTAGATGCCCAGGATCGTTACATAAATCTGGGAAAAAGAGGCCAGGATCACGTTCAGGGAAGCGATCAGCAGGGAGGGCAGGGCAATGTTTAAAGAGGCTGGTATGCCTATAGAATACAGCCTTGGTATAAGGCCTTTTTCTTTTGCCAGATATTTTTTTCCGATCTGAAGAGGCAGCGCCCCTGAGAAATAGACCCCCAGATAGATCACAAGGGAAACCACCTGTCCCAGCCCTGTAGCCAGAGCTGCTCCTTCAATACCCATTTTGGGACAGGGGCCCAGGCCGAAGATCATGATGGGATCCAGGATAATATTGGTGATACACCCGGCCATAAGGCTGACCATACTGACCGTCATCTGTCCGGTGGACTGGAAGATCTTTTCAAAGGAAATCCCTAAGGCGATCACCGGTGAAAAGGCAAATACGATCACCGAATAACGCATACCAAGATCAGACAGGGAAGCCTGGGAAGTAAACATACGAAGAAAAGCAGGCATGATCCCGATACAGATCCCGGCCAGCAGGATCCCATGGATCAAGGCAAGAAACAATCCCCAGGTAGCTGCCCGGTTTGCTTTTTCCTTTTTCCCAGCGCCCAGGTAATAAGCGATCACAGCGTTGATCCCCACGCCGAAACCGATGGCGATGGCGTTGATGAAATTCTGGACCGGATAGACCAGAGACAGAGCAGTCATGGCGTCCTCGCTGATCTTTGCCACGAAAAAGCTGTCTACAATATTATACAGAGAATTTACCAGCATGGAGATCATCATGGGAAGTCCCATGGACATGATCAGTGGAAAGATAGGTTTTTCTTTCATAAAGGTCTCGTTCATTTTCGGCACTCCTTTTGCAGTAGATTTTATGATTTTATACTTTTCCCGAAGAGAGCGGGCAAAAGAAAAACCACATAATCACCGGCAGTGATTATGTGGCGAAAAGTGGGCGGTGCCCAGAAAAATCCACATGAAATTTTAGCAGTCCTATTATAGCCGGAGAAAAGAAAGATTGTCAAGAGGTTATTTCGGATGGAGTTATGGCAGAAAATACATTGAACTGTACAGAAATCCGTTTTATAATCAAAGAGTCGAAAATGCAAAACATAAGGAGAAAGGTATGAAAGTAGTTGTTGCGATCGATTCCTTTAAGGGGAGTCTGTCTTCTCTGGAAGCAGGAGAAGCAGCAAAAAGAGGAATCTTAAAAAGTGATCCCCAGGCGCAGGTGGAGATCAGACCTCTGGCCGATGGAGGCGAAGGAACTGTTGAAGCGCTGGTCCGGGGAATGGGCGGAAGAATCTGCAAGGTGACAGTTACCGGCCCTCTGGGGAATCCGGTAGAGGCGGAATATGGAATTGTGGGGGAAAATACAGCGGTGATGGAGATGTCCGCAGCGGCAGGGATCACACTGGTTCCCGACAAAATGAGAAATCCCCTCTATACCACAACCTATGGAGTGGGAGAGATGATAAAGGACGCCATTGAAAAGGGATGCAGAAGATTTCTGGTGGGTATCGGAGGAAGCGCCACCAATGACGGCGGTATCGGTATGCTCCAGGCCTTAGGCTATGAGTTCCTGGATCAGGAAGGCAGGGAAGTGCCTCTGGGCGCCAGAGGGCTGGAACACCTGGCCGTTATTAAAAGCGGAAAAGTGGTCCCTCAGTTAAAGGATTGTGAGTTCCGGATCGCCTGCGATGTGGTAAACCCTCTGTGCGGGCCTCAGGGCAGCAGCGCCATTTACGGGCCGCAGAAGGGGGCGGACGCCCAGATGATCCAGAAAATGGATGAATGGCTGGGCGCCTATGCCAGACTGGCGGCCAGGAGCTTTTCCAAGGCAGATCCGGAAACACCGGGAACCGGAGCGGCAGGAGGACTGGGTTTTGCCTTCCTGACCTTTACCGACAGTGTGCTGGAATCGGGGATCCAGATCATCCTGGAGGAGACCAGACTGGAGGAGTATATAAAAAATGCAGATGTGGTGGTGACCGGTGAAGGCCGCCTGGACGGCCAGACCGCTATGGGAAAAGCTCCCGTAGGAGTAGCCGGCCTGGCGAAAAAATATGGAAAAACCGTAGTTGCTTTTGGGGGAAGCGTGACCAGAGATGCAGTAAAGTGCAATGAAAAAGGAATCGACGCTTTTTTCCCGGTTATCCGGGGGATTTCCACTTTAGAAGAAGCTATGGATCCGGAGACCGCAGGGCAGAATCTGGCTGATACAGCGGAACAGGTATTTCGTCTGATCAATCGGAAGTTTATGTGATCGATCGGAAAATCTGAGCGCAGGATTTTTCCAGAGTAAGGCTGTTGAAACAGCCGGAAAAGATAGCGGACAGAAAAGGAGAAGACTATGAAAACAGAAAACAGGACGGAAGGCTGGAGCCGGAAGCTTTATCTGGAACTGGCGCCTCCAAGCCCGGAGGACAATGTGTCCGATCAGGAGAGGATCCTGAGAGCTTTGCGGGAAAAGTATGGGGAAGCATATGGGAAAGCCGGCTGCAGTTTCCAGGCTTTAAGAAAATTTTATCCCCTCTGCTGTCAGGCTGACTGGAAGATCACCGTGCTCCTTGTATGGAATGGAGGAAGCTGGGAACTGGCGGACATAGAGCCGGGAGATACTGCCGGAGAACATTATGGGTTCTGTGCAGACCTGGGAAGCACGACTTTAGTCGGAGAGCTGGTAGATATGAACACAGGAGAGGTTCTCTGGCAGAAGTCGGTGTTTAATCATCAGATCGCCTATGGAGAGGATATCCTTACCAGGATCTTTTATGGAAAGGATGCTCCCGAAAAGCTGGAGGAGATCAGACAGGCTACAGTGGACAGCTTTTTGGAACTGTTTGAAAAAATGGAGCAGGACACGGGAGTTTCAGGAGAGCAGTGCGCTTCTATGGTCATAGCGGGAAATACCACCATGACGCATTTTCTCTATGGGCTGGATGCCTTCTGCGTGTTTTCCTCTCCCTATGCGGTCCGGACCCTGAAGCCGGACTGTTACAGAGGGAAAGAACTGGGACTTCCTTTGAAAGGATATGTATATTGTTATCCGGGACAGGCCAACTATCTGGGCGGAGATATTGTAAGCGGCGTAGTAGAAACGGAAATATACAAACAGGAGGAGATTTCTGTTTTTCTGGATATCGGAACCAACGGAGAGCTGGTCATTGGAAATAAAGACTTTCTGGTAGCCGGTGCGGGAGCCGCAGGACCGGCGCTGGAAGGCGGCGTGGTGAAAACCGGTATGCGGGCGGAGCCGGGAGCTGTAGACCGGGTTCAGATAGAAAACGGACAGGTGAAGGTCCATGTGCTGGGCGAAACTCCGGCGGAAGGGATCTGCGGCTCCGGCATTGTGGATCTGCTGGCAGAGATGTTTCTTAACGGCTGGATCGACGTAAGGGGCCGTTATGTGGAGGGAGCTTCCGAAAAGATCCGAAAAGTGGATGGAGAACTGGCAGCAGAATATGCCCCCGGTCTTTTCTTCTTCCAGAAGGATATTGAAGAGTTCCTGAAAACAAAAGCCGCAGCCGGCACTATGGTAGAATATATGATGGGAGAAATGGGGCTGGAGATGAAGGATATCCGGCGGTTTTATGTGGCGGGCGCTTTCGGGACCCATATTTCCAAAGAAGCAGGGGTTACAGTGGGGCTGTATCCGGATATACCGAGAGACAGGATCATCCTTCCGGGGAACAGCTCTCTGGCCGGAGCCAGAAAAATGCTCCTGAACAGAAAACTAAAAGAAGAGGCCGAAGAAGTCCTGGATAAGATGAGCTATATCCAGTTTGGAGCTGTAGATAACTTCCTCCATCTCATGGTGGCGGCGGAAGCTATTCCCCATACAGATATCCGCAGATACCCTACGGTGGAAAAAGAACTGAAAAAAAGAGGACTGCTGTAACAGGAAAGAACCGGAAAATTCCGGAAACTCTTTACCGGGGACAGCAGTCCTCTTTCTTGTTGTTGAAGAATTTTAATCCTGGAGGCTCTGAAGATCCTTATAAAATCCGGGATAAGAAATATTTACGCAATCTGCCCGGGTGATTTCGGTTTCTTCCCGGGCGGCTAGACCTGCCACAGCAAAGGACATGGCAATCCTGTGATCCAGATGACTGTCCAGTGTGGCGCCGCAAAGAGGAGCGCCGCCCCGGATGATCATGCCGTCTTCTGTAGGAGTTACGTCTGCCCCCATGGCCTGGAGATGATGGACCATAATATCCAGGCGGTTGGACTCTTTTACCTTTAATTCCTGGGCGTCCCGGATCACGGTAGTACCCTCTGCAAAAGCAGCCATGACTGCTATTACAGGAAGCTCATCGATAAGAGCGGGGATCAGTTCCCCATGGATTTCCGTGCCTTTCAGGGAACTGTATCTTACCAGGATATCTGCCACAGGCTCCTGACCCTGTTCTCTTGGATCCAGGAGCTGGATATCAGCCCCCATCTGCCGGCATACCCGGAGGATCCCGTCCCGGGTAGGATTCGTGCCTACATTTTTGATCAGGATCTCAGAACCCGGAATCAGCAGTCCGGCGGCTATAAAATAAGCGGCGGAGGAAATGTCTCCCGGTACCATGACTTTCTGACCGGTAAGTTTCGGTTCCGGTTCAATGGTAACGGTAGTGTCTTTGCCGGTTACACTGGCTCCAAAGGAACGGAGCATTAATTCTGAGTGATTCCTGGAAAGATACGGCTCTGTTACGCTGGTAGGTCCGTCGGCGTAAAGACCTGCCAGAAGGATACAGGATTTTACCTGGGCGGAGCTTACGGGAGAATCATAATGGATTCCCTTCAGAGGACGGCCCTGGATCTGAAGAGGCACACAGTCATTGCCCCGGAGGCTTTTGATCTCGCTTCCCATAGCAGTGAGAGGGGTGATGATCCGTTTCATCGGCCGCTTCTGAATAGACGCATCTCCGGTAAGGGTGCTCCGGAAGGTCTGGCCGGCCAGGATGCCGCTTAAGAGCCGTACCGTAGTGCCGCTGTTTCCAACATCTAAGATATCCGAGGAAGCCTGCAGTCCGTGAAGGCCTTTTCCGCAGATCAGGAGCTCTTCCGGTTTTTGTTCGATCTCGATTCCCATTTTCCGAAAGCAGTCTATGGTAGAGAGACAGTCTGCTCCTTCCAGAAAATTTGTGATGCTGGTAGTGCCTTTTGCAATGGCGCCCAGCATAACGCTGCGGTGAGAGATGGATTTATCTCCCGGAACGGTGATCTCTCCCTTCAGGGGAGGTGACTTTCTGAATTTCATAGCTTTTCCTACCTCTCGTAAATGATATAATTTCGTTTTTTAAGCTGCTCTGCGGCAAGCTTCTGGGCTTCCTCATCATAAAATTCGATCCGGAGGACTCCGTCTTCAAACTCCCGGTTATGGACAATGCCGATATTTTTGATACTTACATTATTCATAGACAGGATCGTGGCGATGGTGGCGATAGCGCCGGTCTCATCTACTACATCGCAGTAGAGGGTGAACGCCTTTTTCAGGGGACCGCTTGGGGTGTCGCTGAAGGAGTTCCGGTAATCCCTGGACTGGGCAAACATTTCATAAAGTCCGTTCCCGTCTTTCTGATCTACCAGATATTTGGCCTGTACGATCTGACGGATATATTCGTCCAGGACTTTGGAGATATATTCCGGATTTTCCAGACAGATCTGCTCCCACATATGGGGAGAAGAGGAGGCGATCCTGGTAATATCTTTGAAGCCTCCTGCGGCGATAGTTTTCATATGCTCCTGAGGGGAATCCAGTTTCTTTACTACATTGACCAGAGCGGCTGCCACAATATGAGGCAGATGGCTGACCGAAGCGGTAATGAAATCATGATCGTCCCAGGAGAGGATCATAGGAAGTGCACCGATGGAAGAGACCAGCTCCGTATAGGCGCTGATCTTATCAAGCCCTGCCTCTTCTGACGGGGTAAGGATATAATATGCGTTCTCGATCAGGTGATCCGTAGAATATTCATATCCGGTTTTTTCGCTGCCGGCCATTGGATGGCCGCCGATAAAGTTTGGCGCCATGTTCAGAGCGGTGATCTGCCGATGGATCTCGCCTTTGACGCTGCCTACGTCGGTGAGGATACAGTCGGCTTTCATGGTTTCTTTCAGCCAGGGAAGACATTCCAGATTATAATCTACCGTAGCGCACAGAAAAATATAGTCGCAGAAGGAAAATCTGGTATCACGTTCTGCACAGGGGATATCTACGATACCGTCAGAGACAGCCTCCTCCAGCACCTCCTTTGTCCGGTTGTAAGCCAGGATCTGATAATCCGGATGAAATTTACGGATTGCTTTTGCGATGGAGCCGCCGATGAGCCCCAAGCCGATAAAACCTATAGTAGTGGTTTCCATTTCCATTTGCTCCTTCTTAATTCCTCTATATGCCCTTCACTTAGGCTTGATTTTGGGTAAAACAATATCTTAATTTTATGATAGGTGTAGAAAATTGTCAACAGTTTAGTGCTTTAAAGTGAAGAAAAATCATGCGCTTGATAAATTGGGGAAATTTTCAGAAGGATAAGGCATTTTTTCAGGGAAAACAAAATTTACAGATAAAAATCTTGTATATTTTGATTGAAATACTTGAATTATTAAGAAATTTTTAGTAGAATATACACATATTAAGTTTGGGAGGTATTACATATGGACGTTTTTAGAACCGACAGAATTAGAAATGTGGTCCTGCTCGGCCATGGCGGTGCCGGTAAGACGAGTCTGGTAGAAGCTATGGCTTATTTATCGGGAATGACAAGCCGCTTGGGTAAAGTGACAGATGGAAACACAGTGAGCGACTATGATAAAGAGGAGATAAAGAGAAAATTTTCAATTTCTACATCACTTGTTCCTGTCGTATGGGGTAAGGTAAAGATCAATGTATTGGATACACCGGGCTATTTTGACTTTGTGGGGGAAGTAGAAGAAGCGGTTGCCGCCGCAGATGCAGCGATCATCGTAGTATCCGGCAAGGACGGTATCCAGGTAGGCACGCAGAAGGCCTGGGAGCTGTGCGAGAAATATAAACTTCCCAGGATGTTCTTCGTTACAGAGATGGACATTGACGACGTCAGCTACCGTCAGGTAGTGGAGGATCTTACAGAAATGTACGGAAAGAAGATCGCTCCTATCCATATGCCTATCCGTGAAGAAGGAAAGTTCGTAGGTTATGTAAATATTGTAAAACAGGCCGGAAGAAAATATATTGACAGAGGGCAAAAGAAAGAATGCCCGGTACCGGATTATCTGAAAGAATATCTGGAAAAATATCATGAGATCCTGATGGAATCTGTGGCAGAGCTCAGCGAAGAGTTTATGGACCGTTATTTCGCAGGAGAAGAATTTTCTGTGGCGGAGGTTTCCGCTGCGCTGAAAATGAATATTTCCGACGGCAGCATTATCCCGGTATGTATGGGATCTACCATTAATATTCAGGGCGTAGCCAATCTGCTGGACGATATCTGCGGATATTTCCCAAGCCCGGATCAGAGGTCCTGCAAGGGGATCAATACTAAGACCAACGAGATCTTCCAGGCGGATTATGATTTTACCAAAGCGAAATCCGCTTATGTGTTCAAGACCATCGTAGATCCTTTCCTTGGAAAATATTCTCTGGTGAAGGTATGCTCCGGCGTTATCAAGGGAGACGATACTCTTTACAATACCGGCAAGGAGACAGAAGAGAAGCTGAATAAGCTTTATGTGCTGGAGGGCTCTAAGCCTATTGAAGTTCCGGAGCTCCATGCAGGCGATATCGGCGCTATTGCAAAGCTGAATACAGTTACCACAGGAGATACGCTGGCAACCAAGAATACGCCGGTACTCTATGGAAAAACTGAGATCTCAACACCTTACACTTATAAGAGGTATAAGACGGTAAATAAGGGAGACGAGGATAAAGTATCCCAGGCTCTCAGCAGAATGATGCAGGAAGATCTGACGCTGAAGGTTGTAAATGATTCTCAGAACCGTCAGACATTGCTTTACGGAATCGGAGAGCAGCATCTGGACATTGTAGTAAGCAAGTTAAAAGAGCGCTATAAAGTGGACATCGTTCTTTCTGAGCCTAAGGTTCCGTTTAAAGAAACGATCCGCAAGAAAGCGGACGTAGAGGCAAAATACAAGAAACAGTCCGGCGGGCACGGCCAGTATGGTCATGTTAAGATGATCTTTGAACCTTCCGGCGATCTGGAGACCTCTTATGTTTTCGAACAGACCGTAGTCGGAGGCGCAGTGCCGAAGAATTACTTCCCGGCTGTAGAAAAAGGCGTACAGGAATCTGTAGCCAAAGGTCCTTTGGCCGCTTACCCTGTAGTGGGCGTAAAGGCTACCCTGTACGATGGATCTTACCATCCGGTAGACTCTTCTGAAATGGCCTTTAAGACGGCAGCGATCCAGGCTTTCAAAAAAGGCTTTATGGAAGCATCGCCGATCCTTCTGGAGCCGATCGTTTCCATGAAGGTCAGCGTTCCTGATAAATTTACAGGAGACGTTATGGGAGATCTGAATAAGCGGAGAGGCCGTGTGCTGGGAATGAACCCGGATACAGAGCATAAGGGCAATACGATTATCGAGGCGGATGTTCCTATGCTTTCCATCTATGGATATTCTACAGATCTTCGTTCCATGACCGGCGGAAGCGGAAACTTCTCTTATGAGTTCGCACGCTACGAGCAGGCTCCTTCCGATATCCAGGAAAAAGAGATTGCCGCAAGAGCCAAAGCAGAAGAAGAGTAACTGTTTATACGTTAAATCTCTTTCTTATAAAAACGGGAACTGCCATGTACGGCAGATAAGCTGTATGGGGCAGTTCCCCATGGGGTATTAGCGCAGTTGGGAGCGCGCAACATTCGCATTGTTGAGGCCACGGGTTCGAATCCCGTATACTCCAGTCCGAAAAGCAGATTTTTATGAAGCAGCCGTTCCATAAACTTTTCCATAAGAGTTGGACGGCTGTTTTTTATGGGTGTAATTGCTTGCCGTAAGGCCCCGGATCAGGCGGGAGAATACTTTTTTAGCCCAAACAGAAATGATTTTATCCATTTTGGAAATAATGAAAGGCAAAGTATTGACGAAGTCTGAGAAGGGGCTTATTATATATTCAACAATTAAATAATTGTTTAATAAATAAAGAGTTCAGGGAGGAGAAGTCCTATGAATAAGAAACAGAAAAAAATGCTGATCCGCATTCTTGCAGCGGCAGCTTTGCTGATCCTGCTGAATTTTCTGCCGGTAGAGGGCTGGCTGAGATTTTTACTTTATCTGCTTCCCTATCTGATCATTGGCTATGATATCCTGCTCAAGGCAGGAAAAGGGATCAGAAACCGGCAGATGTTTGATGAATGCTTTCTCATGGCGGTTGCCACAGTAGGCGCCATTGCTCTGGCTGTTTATGAGAGAAGCGGAGATTACACCGAAGCTATAGCAGTTATGCTCTTTTACCAGGTAGGGGAGTGGTTCCAGAGCTATGCGGTGGGAAAAAGCCGGAGAAATATCAGTGACCTGATGGATATCCGTCCGGATTATGCAAACATGGAACAGGACGGAAAATTAGAGAAAGTAGATCCTGACGAGGTAGAGATCGGAAGCGTGATCGTTGTGCAGCCGGGAGAAAAGGTCCCGATTGACGGAATTGTCCTGGAGGGAAGTTCTACCTTAAATACGGCTGCTCTGACAGGCGAGAGCATTCCCAGGGACGCCAGGGCCGGAGATGAGATCATCAGCGGCTGTATTAACATGACAGGAGTATTGAAGATCCGCACTACCAAGGAATTTGGTGAGTCTACAGTATCCAGGATCCTGGATCTGGTGGAAAACGCCACCTCAAGAAAATCCCGGTCAGAGGACTTTATTTCTAAATTTGCGAGAGTCTATACCCCGGCAGTATGCTATGGCGCCCTGGCTCTGGCGCTTCTGCCTCCTCTGGTGCGGATGGCCGGTATGGGACTTCCGGCAGATTGGGGAACCTGGATCTACAGAGCCCTTACTTTTCTGGTGATCAGCTGCCCCTGCGCTTTAGTGATCAGTATCCCTCTGAGCTTCTTTGCAGGGATCGGAGGAGCCAGCAAGGCAGGAATTCTGGTAAAAGGTTCCAATTATCTGGAAACTCTTTCGCAGACCAGGATCGTGGTATTTGATAAAACGGGTACGCTCACGCAGGGAGTTTTTGAAGTGAACGGCATCCACCATAATCAGTTGGAGGAGGAAAAGCTCATCGAGTATGCAGCTCTTGCAGAGAGCGCTTCTTCACACCCGATCAGTAAGAGCCTCCAGAAAGCCTATGGAAAAGAAATCGACCGGTCACGGGTTACAGATATCCGGGAGATCAGCGGGAACGGTATCATCGCTAAAGTTGACGGAACGGAAGTGGCTGCGGGAAATGATAAGCTGATGGACCGTCTGGGGATCCCTTACGTGAGCTGCCATTGTGTGGGAACCATCATCCACGTGGCTGTGAACGGAAGGTACGCAGGACATATCGTAATTTCCGATATGGTAAAGCCTCATGCAAAAGAGGCTGTCCGGGCACTGGAAAAATGCGGTATCCGTAAGACAGTGATGCTTACCGGGGATTCCGGAAAGGTGGCGGAGCAGGTGGCGGGAGAGCTTGGGCTGGATCAGGTGTTCAGCCAGCTTCTTCCGGCGGATAAGGTAGAGAAAGTAGAGGAGCTTCTGAAAGGAAAGAAGGAGAATGAAAAGCTGGCCTTTGTGGGAGACGGTATTAACGACGCCCCGGTCCTGGGAAGGGCGGATATCGGCATCGCTATGGGAGCTATGGGCTCAGATGCAGCTATCGAGGCCGCAGATGTAGTCCTGATGGACGATGATCCTGTGCAGATAGCCAAAGCCATTAAAATTTCCAGAAAATGTATGGGGATCGTTTACCAGAATATCGTATTTGCCATTGGCGTCAAGCTGATCTGTCTGGCTCTGGGAGCTGTGGGTATCGCTAATATGTGGCTGGCGATCTTTGCAGACGTAGGGGTTATGATCCTGGCCGTATTGAACGCTATCAGGGCTCTATTTGTAAAAAAACTGTAAAAAGAATCGGATGACAACCCGGCCTCTCGGTGTTACAATGGTACAACACAGACAAAAAAGAACTGTGTAGAAAGGTATGGTATAAGATTTATGAAAAAGAAAATCGGAGCCGGGCTGGCGGTCATCCTTCTGGCATTCCTCTACTATTACGTGGCGCTGCCTGCCGTGAACATTCATGAAAGCGGCTTCTGGCTTTTCCTGGGAGCCTTTGTAGTGATGATCCTGGTTATTTACGGATTGAAAAAACGGATCGCCGGTATTCAGGAACTGAGATCCGATAAGATACTGAAGGGAGGGCTGCTCCTGCTTCTGGCCATCGTGATCGTCTACGGCGCAGGAGCGCTGCTTTCTTCTCCGGTAGTCAATGCGAAGAAGTATCAGGCGTTAATGGAGCCGGAAGAAAGAGATTTTGCAGAGGATATCAAGGAGATCCGCTATGATCAGATCCCTCTTCTGGACAAGGAGTCTGCGGAGCTTTTAGGAAACCGGAAGATGGGAAGTATGGTAGATATGGTCTCTCAGTTTGAAGTGAGCAGCCTCTATTCCCAGATCAACTATAAAGAGCAGCCTTACCGGGTGAGCCCGCTGGTATATGCAAGTCCTATTAAGTGGCTGACCAACCAGAAAGACGGCATCCCTGCTTATGTAAGGATCGATATGGCGACACAGAATACAGAGCTGGTGAAGCTGGAGGAAGGGATCCGGTATTCCGAGTCCGAATATTTTAACCGGAATATTTACCGGCACCTCCGTTTTCAATATCCCACCTACATGTTCGATCAGCTGAGCTTTGAGATCGATGATGAAGGAACGCCTTACTGGATCTGCCCGGTGAAGAAGTTTAATATCGGACTTTTCGGAGGACAGACCATAGGAAGAGTCGTGCTCTGCAACGCCCAGACGGGAGAGTGCCAGGATCTGAAGATCGAGGACTGCCCCAAATGGGTAGACCGGGCTTATCCGGCGGACCTTCTTGTTGAGCTTTACGATTATCATGGCATGCTCCAGAACGGATTTCTCAACAGCGTTTTAGGACAGAAAGGCTGTCTTCAGACTACGGAAGGATATAATTACCTGGCCCTGGACGATGATGTGTGGGTATATACCGGAGTGACCTCTGTAAGCGGAGATAAATCCAACGTGGGCTTTGTCCTGATGAACCAGAGGACCATGGAAACCCGGTATTACGCCTGCGAGGGCGCTCAGGAGCGGTCGGCCATGGATTCTGCGGAAGGCCAGGTTCAGAACCTGAAGTATACGGCGGCGTTTCCCCTGCTGTTGAACATTTCCGATCAGCCCACTTATTTTATGGCGCTTAAAGACGGAGCGGGACTGGTGAAAAAATATGCGATGGTCAATGTGCAGAAATATCAGAACGTGGCGATCGGTGATACGGTCCAGGAATGTGAAAAAAATTATGAGGAATTACTGGAAAGCAGCGGTATTGAGATCCACGGAGTTTCAGACACCGACCTCAGCGCCCGTGGGGTGATCTACCGGATGGCCCAGGCGGTGCTGGAAGGCAATTCTCATTTTTATATTACCCTGGAAGGCCGGGAAGAAATCTTTGACGTTCCGGTAACAGAATTTCCGGAGATCGTAGGCTATGATCTGGGGAATCAGATCTCTCTGCGGTACGTAGAGGGAGACAGGATCTGCACAGTGACTCAGCTGGAAGGACAGGAGCCTCAGACCGACGGGGAAGATTCCGGGGAGGAAGAGGCGGAACAGGAGACAGCGGAGCCGGAAGATAATCAGGAGTAATCCCGGAATACAGAAGGAGCAGAAGCATCTTAAAAATATATATGAGCCTAACGGCGGCTTAGTAAGGAAAAGGGGTTGACAAAAGGAGAAACCCTGAGTAAAATGTGTAATAGTTTTACAGACAAAGACTGCGAAGAGGATTATTAAGAAACCCTGCGTGTCAAGAGAGCTGCCGTCTGGTGCAAGGCAGTCACGTAAGCTTCCCAACTGGCCTCGGAGTTCCCGGATCGAACCTTCCGGATCGGATCAGTAGATGCGGGCGGGATTTCCCGTTACAGAAAGAATGAGTGCACAGAAGTATATGCTCTGTGAATTAGAGTGGTACCACGGAATGTTAAGCCCTTTCGTCTCTAGCTGGAGAAGAGAGGGCTTTTTCATTTATAATAACCCTGTATGATGCGCAGAGTGAGGCATGTATATACCGCTGCAGCGCCGTCAGAAAGAATAAGGAGGAAAAGAAAAATGGCAGTACCATATAATCATAAGGCCATTGAAGCAAAATGGCGTAAGATCTGGGATGAAAAACCAGTGAATGTAGACGACGGCAAAAAGCCGAAATATTATTGTCTGGATATGTTCCCATATCCCTCAGGAAACGGACTTCACGTAGGACATTGGAGAGGCTATGTGATCTCCGATGTCTGGAGCCGCTATAAATTAATGCATGGATACTATCTGATCCACCCCATGGGCTGGGACGCTTTCGGACTTCCGGCAGAGAACTATGCCATTAAGATGGGGGTACATCCTGCAAAATCTACGGCAGAGAATGTGAAAAATATCAAGAAACAGATCCAGGATATCGCAGCCATCTATGACTGGGACAGAGAGGTCAATACTACAGATCCCAAGTTCTACAAATGGACCCAGTGGATCTTTGTAAAAATGTTTAAAGAAGGCCTGGCCTATGAGAAGGAATTCCCCATTAACTGGTGTCCTTCCTGTAAGACCGGCCTTGCAAACGAAGAGGTGGTAAACGGTAAATGCGAGCGCTGCGGCGCAGAAGTGACCAAGAAAAACCTTCGCCAGTGGATGCTCCGTATTACCAAGTACGCAGACCGTCTCCTGAATGACCTGGACAAACTGGACTGGCCGGAAAAGGTGAAAAAGATGCAGACCGACTGGATCGGCAAATCCTACGGCGCAGAGGTGGACTTCCCGGTAGAAGGAAGAGACGAGAAGATCACCGTCTATACCACAAGACCGGACACCCTTCACGGAGCAACTTTTATGGTACTGGCTCCGGAACATGCCCTGGCAAAGAGCCTGGCTACCGATGAGACAAGAGAGGCTGTGGAGAAATATATCTACGACGCTTCTATGAAGTCTAACGTAGACCGTCTTCAGGATAAAGAAAAGACCGGCGTGTTCACCGGAACCTATGCCATCAATCCGCTGAACGGCAAGAAGGTGCCCATCTGGCTTTCCGATTATGTACTGGCTGACTATGGTACAGGGGCCATCATGTGCGTACCTGCCCATGACGACCGTGACTTTGAATTTGCTACAAAATTCAATATTCCGATCATCCAGGTAATCGCAAAAGACGGAAAAGAAATTGAAAATATGACAGAAGCTTATACCGAAGCTTCCGGCACTATGATCAACTCCGGAGACTGGAACGGCATGGAATCTGCTGTCCTGAAAAAAGAAGCTCCTGAGATGATCGAGAAAATGGGAATCGGAAGAAAAACTGTAAATTACAAGCTCCGTGACTGGGTATTCTCCCGTCAGCGCTACTGGGGAGAACCGATCCCCATCATCCATTGTCCGAAATGCGGAAACGTACCGGTTCCGGAAGACCAGCTTCCTCTGACACTTCCGGAGGTGGAATCCTATGAGCCTACCGGCACAGGGGAATCTCCTCTGGCGGCTATTGACGAGTGGGTAAATACTACCTGCCCATGCTGCGGTTCCCCGGCCAAAAGAGAGACCAATACCATGCCTCAGTGGGCAGGATCTTCCTGGTACTTCCTCCGCTATGTGGATAACAAAAATGACAAAGAACTGGTATCCAGAGAAAAAGCAGACAAGTACCTTCCGGTAGATATGTATATCGGCGGCGTAGAACATGCAGTCCTTCATCTTTTGTACTCCCGTTTTTATACCAAGTTCCTGTATGATATCGGTGTGATCGATTTCGATGAGCCATTCCAGAAGCTCTTTAACCAGGGTATGATCACCGGTAAAAACGGCATTAAGATGAGTAAGTCCAAAGGCAATGTAGTATCTCCTGACGATCTGGTAAGAGACTACGGTTGCGATTCCCTGAGACTCTATGAACTTTTCGTAGGTCCGCCGGAACTGGATGCAGAATGGGATGACAGAGGGATCGACGGGGTTTACCGTTTCCTGAACCGTTTCTGGAAGCTGGCTATGGACAGTAAAGACGCCAACGTGGCCGAGACAAAAGAAATGGTGAAGATCCGTCACAAACTGGTTTACGACGTTACCCAGCGTCTGGAAAGCTTCAGTCTGAACACGGTTATCTCCGGTTTCATGGAGTACAATAACAAGCTTATTGATATGGCGAAGAAGACCGGAGGGATCGATAAAGAGACGATAGAAACCTTTATCCAGCTCCTGGCTCCTTTTGCTCCTCATGTGGCAGAAGAACTGTGGCAGGAATACGGCCATGAGGATTCTGTATTCCATACCCAGTGGCCGAAAGCGGATGAGGAAGCCATGAAAGACGACGAGATCGAAATCCCTGTGCAGATCAACGGAAAGACAAGAGCCGTTATCAGCATCAGCGCAGAGGCTTCCAAAGAAGATGCCATTGCCGCAGGAAAAGAAGCCATTGCCGATAAGCTGACAGGTAATGTGGTGAAAGAGATCTATATTCCCAAGAAGATCATTAATATTGTGATGAAATAATCAGAGAGGATCTTTCATCAGGGAAAATAAAAACATTTCCAAGTGGAATAAGAGACGGCGCAGATAGTGGAGACATTATCTGCGCCGTTCTGTTATGTGAGAAACCTGGAAGGCAGCCTTAAATATGGGGAGTGCAAAGGATATTTGCGGTATAAAATGAGAAAAGTAAAGGAAAAATTGCTTGCTGTTTCAGCATATACAGTTACAATAAAAGCGTAAGGAGGAAGAAAAGATGCAGTTAGGTCAGATGATTGCAAAGATCAGAAAAGAACAAGGGCTGACACAAGAAGCTTTTGCAGAAAAGTTTCATGTAACAAGACAGACGGTTTCAAACTGGGAAAATGAAAAGAGCTATCCGGATTTACATACCTTAGTAAAAATCAGCGATATGTTTCATATTTCTCTTGATGAATTGCTGAAAGGGGATTCTGTTATGGTACAGGATATGGATAAGAAGATCAAGAGGCACCCTCTCTATAAAGGCGCTATCATAGCCTTAGTTCTTATTGTTGCCGCTTTGGTTTCCTTTATTTATTTCAATAATAGAAGTCTTAATGATACTGTAAAAGATCATATAGCCTGGAGTATCAGCGATATAGCGGCGATAGAAATATATGATTACCAGAGTAAAGAATTAACAGCAAAATATGAGGACAGAGCTAGTATAGATCGGCTTATTTCTATTTTGGATATTGAAAACTGGGAAAAAGCGGAAAATATAAGGAGTGATTTCCGTCCGAAATATACCATAGAACTGCGTCACGATACTGAAAAACAAGATACAGATCATGATATTGAAGAAATTACCGTTTATGGAAATGGAGAATATGCCTCCATTTTTATTACTTCTCCGGGAGGAGCAAAACAAAATTACAAGACTAATATTGATGTTTCAGATTTAATTGATAATAAAAACTGAGATGGAAAAATCTTATAGTTGAAAAAAAGATATATTTGACATATAATATACTTAACAAGGAAGCCGATACGATAGTTCACACCTATCCGTTTCCGGCGAAATATTGTACTGAGAATAGCACCTTTACTTTACCAGAGCTGAAGTGCCCCCCTTTTGTTAGACAAAATAGAAGTCTAATGAAAGGGGGTTTTTTCATGCCAAAATTGAAAT
>CALWSM010000031.1 GCA_944384185.1 uncultured Blautia sp.
ATGACATTTGTATAGCACTTTATGGACTCAGTTTAACACAGTTTTCGTTATAAGTAAAATTAATATGACTAATATCTTTTATAAGCTATATTCATCAGTATCCTTTTTTTAAAATATATGGCCAAATCGCAGACATCTGATTTCCTGCTCTGTAAAAACAAGTTGACAGTACATCTTTTTCCTCTTATAGTATCTCTTAGTATTGAGAGCCTTCCTGTCCCGGCACCGTTCAGAAGAAATTCCCGCGTGCCGTACAGTATCCACATTTATCAGCGGCAAAAGAAAGGACTGTCTATGGATATCAGTTTTGAATTATATAAAGTGTTTTATTACGTTGCCACTACTCTCAGCTTTTCCCAGGCCTCCCGGCAGCTCTATATTTCCCAGTCAGCGGTAAGCCAGTCGATCAAGTCCCTGGAGCAGAAGCTGGGACACCCTCTGTTTCTGCGGAATACCAAGAAGGTAACTCTGACCCCTGAAGGAGAAGCTCTCCTCCGCCATGTGGAACCGGCGGTAAACCTCCTCTACGAAGGAGAAAATCAGCTTCTCAACTCTCCTTCTGTGGAAGCCCCTCTGCGAATCGGCGCCAGCGACACCATCTGCCGGTACTTTTTAGTGCCTTATTTCCAGAGATTCCACCGGGAATATCCCAATATCCGCATAAAGGTCACCAACGCCACCTCCGGAGGCTGTGTATCCCTCCTCCAGAATAACAAGGTAGACTTTATCGTAGTCAACGCTCCCAACGCCCATCTCACCAGCCGGGAAACCTGGTATGAGATTCTGGATTTCCAGGATATTTTCGTGGCGGGGAAAAACTATTTCGGCCTGGAAGGAAAAAAGATCACTTTATCCCAGCTTGCAGAGTATCCCATTCTCATGCTGGAAAAATCCAGTACCACCAGCGAATTTTTCCAGCAGCTTTTTGTCCGCCACGGTCTTTCTCTGACTCCCGAGGCAGAGCTGTCCAGCAACGATCTTCTTCTGGATCTGGCCAGGATCGGTCTGGGGATCACGGTGGTCCCGGACTTTGTGCTGGCTCATCAAAAAGAGGATTTTTATAAACTTGATATCCAGGAGCCTATTCCCAAAAGGCAGCTGGTGCTGGCCCACAATTCCCGGATTTCTTCCTCTCCGGGAGCGGAAAAATTTCTCCACTATCTTTTCCCACAGGCAGCAGGAAAAGATTTCTCATAAAAATAAAGCCAAAAGGCTGTCACATGAAATGGTGTGCGCCCCGTCAAGTAGACAGTGAAAAAAATATAAAGGGCGAGAAGAACCGCTGTGCAAAGGCCTAGGCAGGCCGGTGTACGGCGGTTCTTCATCTATAAAAAATATTTCATTAGTTTGTGTTTCTATATTTCAGTCTTAGCATCTCAATATCTCACTTCCGATTACGCCGGCGTCCGCACCTCGATCAGATTTCCGTCCGGATCATAAAATTGTACCATTTTCTGTCCCCAGTCAAGTGTCATAAGTCTGTTGACATATTGAATAGAGGGATAAAGCCTTTCCAGCTTTTCCACAAACTCTTCAATATCTTTTTCTTCAAAATACAACTCGCAGGAATTACTCTTCGGGACAATGTCTTTTTCCAGAAACTCTTCCCATATTTTTTTCTCCTGGAGTACCAGTCTCTCAGTCAGGATCCTGTTTCCCTCATTGTCCAGCACTGTTTCAAGTCCAAACAGATCATGATAAAACTTCCCGGCTTCTTCTATATTTTCCACAACGATCAATACATTTTTTAATTTCATGGATCTTTTTCTCCTAACATACAAAAACACCCTTAGCCATGAACTTCCGCCCACAGCAAAAGGTGTTTTTCATCTTATTATTCTACTGACGCAATGGCTTCTACTTCGCAGAACACATTCTTCGGCAGAGTTTTTACAGCCACGCAGGACCTTGCCGGCTTTCCGGTGAAATACTTTCCGTATATTTCATTAAAAGCTGCAAAATCATTCATATCTGCCAGAAAGCAGGTGGTCTTAACTGTTTTCTCATAACTGCTTCCTGCTGCTTCCAGAACTGCTCCCAGATTTTTCATGACCTGTTCTGCCTGTTCCTCGATCGTCGTTCCCACAACTTCTCCTGTCTGTGGACTTAAAGCCACCTGTCCAGAAGTATATACCACTCCGTTTAAAATCATAGCCTGTGAATAAGGGCCGATAGCGCCCGGCGCATTCTTTGTACTTACCATCTCCATGTTCGGATCCTCCCTTTCTTCTGAAACTTTTCCTTACTATTATAAGCCCTGGCCCTGGCAGGGGCAAGTCTTTTATCGAAAGCCCATGTCTTCCTCCGACCCTGCAGCTTTCATCCTTCTTCCCAAAACCTCCGTATCTTCTCCCCTGCCTGGGCGGCCGTACACACTTCGTATCCTCTCCACTCCCAGGGGAACAGTTCCTGATAGGCTCTCTGGAGAAATCTTTCGTCCAGGAGCAGTACCACTCCCCGGTCCTCCTTTGTGCGGATCACCCGGCCTGCCGCCTGGAGGACCTTATTCATTCCCGGATACCGGTAGGCATAGTCGAATCCCATCTGGTCTTTTTTATCATAATATTCCTTCAGGATCTCCCGCTCGCTGCCCACCTGGGGAAGTCCGGTGCCCACCACCGCCGCCCCGATGAGCCGCTTTCCCGTCAGATCAATGCCCTCGGAGAAAATGCCGCCCATCACGCAGAAGCCGGCGAGGGAATGTTCTCCTTCCTCTTCAAAAGCCTCCAGGAATTCTTCCCGGTCAGCCTCGGACATACCGCTGCTCTGAAGAAGACAGTCCACAGGAAAATCCTCCTCCCGGATCCGCTCCCGGAAAGCCTGATAAATCTCTTCCAGCATCCGATAAGAAGGAAGAAATACCAGGTAGTTTCCCTTCTTTCCCCGTATCATCTGATAAATATATTCTGCGATCTTTTTATATTCCTCCTGATCCCTTCTGGTATATTTACTGCTTACATCTCTGGCCACCAGCAGCTTCAGGTTCTCTCTTGGAAAAGGAGAGGCGGCGCAGATGGCATAGTCGTCCTCCCGGGCGCTGAAAAGGGAGCGATAATAAGGCAGAGGCAGAAAGGTGCCGGAGAAAAAGACGGCGCTCCGTCCCTTATTTAAACATTCCTGGAGATTTTTCCTGGGATTCACACAGAAAAGTGTGAGGAGGAATTCTCCTCCCTCCCCATAGTGGGTATAGATCACATAGTTTTCATCTGTAAGATCGTACATGTTGAGAAAATGCCGGATCACGAAAGAAAAATCCAGCACAGCCTTCTGTACCTTTTCTTCATGCTCCTGTTCCAGGAAATTTTCCATCTCGCTTAGCAGGTTCAGAAGCTGGAGGGAAAGCCCCCCGATGTTCTCCAGCACCTGCCAGGTATCGCACTCTCTTTTATATTCCAGCATCCGCTTATTGCACCGGTTCAGAATCCGGTACAATTTCACGCTGTGGCCTTTCACCGCCCTGGCAGTTTCCAGGATTTCTTCCTTACACAACGTGGCGCTGTACATCTTTCTTCCCCGGTCCACCAGATTGTGGGCCTCGTCAATCAGGAAGATATAATCGCCTTTTGCACCCTCCCCGAAGAATCTTTTCAAGTGTACCTTCGGATCAAACACATAGTTATAATCACAAATCACAGCGTCCACCCAGTCGGCGGTATCCAGGCACATTTCATAGGGGCAAACCTGATACTTTTCCGCCTGGGCGAGCAGTTCTTCCCGGAAATAAGTATCCCTGCCGGTAAGAAGCTCAAACACCGCATCATTGACCCGGTCAAAATGGCCTCTGGCATAAGGGCATTTTTCCGGATTGCAGTCCGGCTCCTCCAGGCAGCAGAGCTTTTCCTTGGCGGTAATAGTCAGAGTTTTATAGGACAGCCCCCGCTCCTTCAGAAGAGCGAAAGCCTCCTGGGCCACGGTCCTGGTAATGGTCTTGGCCGTCAGATAGAAGATCTTGTCTCCGTATCCCTGTCCCACTGCGCGGACAGCAGGAAACAGGGCGGCCATGGTCTTTCCGATGCCGGTAGGCGCCTGGATAAACAGCTGCCGGCCTGCGGTAATGGTATGGTATACTCCGGCCACCAGCTCCCGCTGCCCCTGACGGTAAGGATAGGGAAACTCCAGTTTCTCCATGGAAGCTCTTCTCAGGATCCTCCGGTCATACTGAAATTTTGCCCATTTATAATAGGCCCCCAGCAGGTCTTCAAACCATTTTTTCAGCTTTTCTATGGTAAAATCTTCTGTAAAGCGCCGGATCTCCTCGCTTTCCATCTGGCAGTAGGTCATCTGGACCTGGATCACTTCTTTTCCGGTCTGGGAGCCATAGATATAGGCGTAGCACATAGCCTGGGCTTTGTGGACCTCCACCGGCTCCTCCAGGTAATTCAGATCCATATAGACGCCCTTGATCTCGTCAATGGCCGTTCGGTCAGCTTCTTCAATGATTCCGTCGGCCCTCCCTTCTACAGAGATCGTAAATTCCTCATATTCCTGTTCCCATTTCAGAGGCACCTCCGCCCGGTAGGAAGCATTCATCTGTTTTTGTATTTTTCTGTGGATCCTGCCGCCCTTTAACATGGCCTCCCGGTCAAAGGCAGCGCTCCGCCTGTTGTCCAGATCGCCTTTCCGGAGTATAAA
Organism: uncultured Blautia sp.; assembly: GCA_944384185.1. Classification (GTDB taxonomy): domain Bacteria; phylum Bacillota; class Clostridia; order Lachnospirales; family Lachnospiraceae; genus Blautia. Next base: position 4,633 of record CALWSM010000031.1, read on the forward strand.
CTCCACCAGATTCCGGACCGATATTTTTATGATTTCTTTTTTTTGTTCGTTCATAGTTCTATTCTATCACAAAGAGAGGAGCTCTGTGAACATCTCTGTACAGCGTTTTTCTCCACGTCAAAGACCCCGGAAGAATTCTCCGGGAGCCTGCGGCCAGGCTTCCGGGAAATTTCTTCCGGGGTCTTTTCTTTATCCTTCCTTCAAAAGCTCCGGCTCCTGCCGGCTGCTTTCTTGTTAAGCAACTGCGTATTTGTTCAAAAAGTTGTTAAATCTCTCATCCTGTCCGTTACATCTCACAGTGAGGACGCGAGTCAGATCCATGCTTAATACACCCAATATTGATTTTGCGTCAATAACCACTCTGTTGTAAAAAATGTCAATATCGAAGTCGCATCTGCTGGCCTCATTAACAAACTCTTTTACATCTTCCTTTGCAGTCAGTTTGATCTGGCGCTCTACCATTTCTACCATTCCTTTCTTAACACAGTCAGAAATTCTATTTATTTGCAGGTGTTTTCTGCATTACAGGTATTATGGCACTGGCCCGACCATTTGTCAACAAATTCCAACATATTCCTGCCTTTGGAAGTTTTTCCTTCATTTTCCATTATTTTTAGTGATTTCTGATAATTTTCAGGTAATAAATCCTGTAATTCTATAAATTTTACATACTTGTCTCTCTACGCAAAAGAACCTGACTATGCTCCTCTCCGGATATCGTCAGGTTCAGATTTTTTAATTTTGTTTAGAATTTACGCTTTTTTATACCTGGGGCAGATACTGACCGGCGTCTCCCAGATAGGTGTTCAGAACTCCCGCAAAGGCTCCTGCATCCACGGCTCTGGCCATATCCGGATCAAGAGGCATCTTGCCGATCACCGGCACTTCCACCTCTTTCGCAGCTTCCTCTACCTTGCTTTCTCCAAACACATAAATTTCCCTGCCGCAGTCCGGACATTTTACATAACTGTAATTTTCCACCAGGCCCAGAACCGGAACATTCATCATTTTTGCCATATTATAGGCTTTCTTAACGATCATCTGCACCAGATCCTGCGGGGAAGACACGATCACAATGCCGTCAATGGGCAGAGACTGGAATACGGTAAGCGGTACGTCTCCCGTTCCCGGGGGCATATCCACAAAGAGATAATCCAGTTCTCCCCAGACCACGTCTGTCCAGAACTGTTTTACCATGTTGGCCAGGATAGGGCCTCTCCAGATCACAGGCGCATCCTCCTGGGGCAGAAGAAGATTCACAGACATAACTTCAATATCGTTTCCGGTCATCATGGGATAGATCCCTCTTTCATCCGCCACGGCGGAGCCCTTTAACCCGTACATTCTGGGAATAGAAGGGCCTGTGATATCCGCATCCATGATCCCTGTTTTATACCCCTGAAAAGCCATCTGGTTGGCCAGTGAGGCTGTGACAAAGGATTTCCCCACGCCTCCCTTTCCGCTGATGACTCCGATCACTTTTTTAATATGGGAGTGGGCGTTTAACTTCTCTTTTGGGATCCCTCCCCCTTTGGCATGGCTGCATCCCGCACAGCTTTCCTTGTCGCAGCTTTTGCTGTCACATTGTCTCTTTTCTTCGCTCATGTTTCTTCCTTTCCGCCCTGACCGGCTGTTTTCTTCTTTCCTATCATTTCATGAACCGGTCAATGGCTTTATTCAGTTCCTCCAGGGCCTCATGATCTCCGCTCTCTACTGCGTCTACGATACAGTGCTCAATATGATCCTGAAGGATCACCTTTCCGGTATTATTGATGGCAGCCTTCACCGCAGAAAGCTGGATCAGAACCTCGCTGCAGTCCCTGCCCTCCTCCACCATACGGCGGATAGACTCTAAATGCCCGATAGCCCGGGAAAGGCGGTTCAGCACAGCCTTGGTATGAGTATGGGTATGGGTGTGGCTATGGCCTTCTCCATGACTGTGTTCGATCCTGGTTCCGTCTTCCAGTACATGGGTATGTGTTTTTTCCTGTTTTTCCAATCGTCTTTCCTCCAATCCGGCACTCCTTTTATTATAGCAAACCCGTTCAAAAAAGCAACGGGCAAAGTTTCTCAGAATCTGGAGATCGTATACCGCTGGTGTATGGAAGCCGTCATCACGTCAAATACCACGCTCCCGTCTTCCTTGTCTGTCCGTTCGATCTTCAGTTCTTCTTCCGCTTTAAATTTATTTCTCACAAAAGCCTCCAGATCTGTATCTTCCGGAAGCTCCACCTCTTCTATAAAAATATCCCGCATCTGATTTCCCGGACAGAGATTAAACATCTCCCGGATCACTTCATATTCCGCCATGGCTTCCTCCTATCTCTGTTCTCATATGGGCTTAGACCCTCTGCCCCCTGGTATCGTTATATTGACTTAATAAGTCCAATTTCTATTATTGTAACACAAATTCTCCATATTTCCAGGTTTCCCGCTATTTTTTTACAAAAATCCTAAAAATAAATTGCCAAGGCTTTCATTATGTCTTATGATATATAGAAATCATAACAGAAACAGGGAGGAACCAGAAGATGGAGCTTTTGAAAGAACGTATTCGAAAAGACGGGGTGGTAAAACCCGGAAACGTTTTAAAAGTAGACAGTTTTTTAAATCACCAGATGGATATTCCGTTTATCAACGAGCTGGGAAAGGAGTTTAAACGGATCTTTGCAGAGGCTCCTATCAATAAGATCCTTACTATAGAGGCCTCCGGCATCGGTATTGCCTGTATCGTGGCCCAGTATTTCAATGTTCCGGTGGTCTTTGCAAAAAAAGCCCAGAGCCTGAACCTGGACGGAGAAATGTACACTACGAAAGTCGAATCCTTTACCCACAAAAAAGTATACGACGTCATCCTTTCCAAAAAATACTTAGGACCGGAAGACCACGTGCTGATCATAGACGATTTTCTGGCCAATGGCTGCGCTCTTATGGGGCTTATTCATATTGTAAAGACCTCCGGCGCTGTTTTGGAGGGCGCAGGGATCGTTATTGAAAAAGGCTTCCAGCACGGAGGAGACCGTCTCCGGGCAGAGGGCGTCCGGGTGGAATCACTGGCGATCATTGATTCCATGACCAACGATTCTCTCACATTTCGAGACTGATCCATCTTCCCACGTCTCTTTGCCGCCTGTAACTGGACTGGTCATTCTTTTTCAAACTGGCTATTTTAATATGGCCAGTTTTCTTTTATAGTATAAAAAACCAAAGGAAAAAGGAGTGACTGTCTATGAAAAGCAAGACGAAAAAGATCATCCTGGCTGCTCTCTTCGCAGCTTTAACCTGTGCCGCCACCATGTCTGTCCGGATCCCTACGCCGGGAACCGGCGGGTATATCCATCCCGGCGACGCCATTGTGATCCTTTCCGGCGTTATCCTGGGCCCGGCCTATGGCTTCCTGGCCGGAGGCATCGGATCCTGTATGTCCGACCTTCTGGGAGGCTACTTTAACTATGTTCCCGTGACTTTCCTCATAAAAGGGCTGGTGGCTCTCTTCGCCGCCCTGGTCTATCGGAAAGCCGCCGTATCCTCCAGGGGACGGATCGCCGGCGTTATCCTGGGCGGCATCATCGACATTGTATTCGTTGCGGGAGGATACTTCCTTTATGAATATATCCTATATGGAATAGGCGCAGCGGCCAGCATACCTGCCAACATCATCCAGGGGGTCAGCGGTCTGATCCTTTCTCTGATCCTTTATCCCATCCTCTGTGCAGTGCCTGACGTGCGCCGCCTGCTCCGCACCCAGCAGTAATAGCCGGAGCAGGCCTGTCCTCAGGTTCTCCCGTCCCCGTCAGAATGGCCTCCTGTCATATGCTCCACTTTCGGATTATCCAGAAAGGAGGCCCGCATAATGGCGTTTTTCCCGAATCTTTTCCGTATTTTATCCACTGCCTGATCCATCCGTTCCATCTTTTCATAATCCGTATGATCAAAAAGACTCATCTGCCGCCCCGGGCTTTCCGAGGACAGCTTTCCGGTCTGGACTCCCAGAAGCCTTATGGGCTCCTGATCCCACAGCTCTTCAAAAAGCTGACAGGCCGCCTCATAGATCTCCTCTGTAATATCCGTAGCCGCAGGCATGACCTTTTGGTGGGACACGGTTTTCATATCTGTATTCCGGACAGACACGGAAACCATCTGGGCCTTCTGTCCATCCCTGCGAAGTCTGGAGGCAACCGTCTCGCAGAGAGACAGGAGTACCATTCTGGCCGTGTCTTCATCGGTAATGTCGGCAGCTACGGTGGTACTGTTTCCATACATTTTATTTCCTTCCGGCTCAGCTTCCACCAGCGACGAATCCCTGCCGTTGGCAAATTCCCAGATGGTCTCCCCCTGCTTTTTCAGATGATGGCGGAGGATCTCCACATCGGTAGACGCAAGCTGGCCGATGGTATAGATCCCCAGCTTGTGCAGAGCCTCCCGGGTAGAGCTTCCCACAAATATCAGGTCCGATACCGGCAAAGGCCACATCTTTGTCCGGATCTCCCGGGGAAACAAGGTATGGACCTTATCCGGCTTTTCAAAATCCGAAGCCATTTTCGCCAGATATTTATTGGAAGAAATCCCTATGTTCACCGTAAATCCCAGCTCCCGGCTGATCCGGTTTTTCAGTTTATGGGCAAAGGCCACCGGATCGCCGATGATCTTTTCCATGCCCGTCATATCCATAAAAGCCTCGTCAATACTGTACTGCTGGACATCCGGCGTATATTCCCTTAAAATCTCCATAAACTTATGGGAATACTCCCGGTAAAGGCTGTGATGCGCAGGCACCACCGTCAGTCCGGGGCATTTCTTCAGGGCTTCGGTAAGGGGCTCTCCTGTCCGCACCCCGCAGGCCTTTGCCGCCAGGGACTTTGCCAGGATGATCCCGTGTCTTTTGGATCTGTCTCCCCCTACAGCGCAGGGAATTTCTCTTAAGTCTACCGTTCCCCCCTGTTTGAGACGGTAAACAGCTTCCCAGGACAGATAAGCGCTGTTCACATCAATATGAAAGATCACTTTTTCCAAAGCTGCTCACTCCTCACTTTAAAGCTTTGGCGATCTCCTTTACTGCCAAAGCCGCTTTTCGGATTTCTTCCTCTGTATTAAACCAGGAAAAAGAAAAACGCAGAGTTCCCCTTTCCCTTGTCCCCAAGGCCTGATGGATCAGAGGGGCGCAGTGGACACCGGCTCTTGTGGCGATCCCATATCGCCGGGCCAACGCATCTCCTGCTTCCTTTGAAGTATAGCCCTCCACGTTCAGGGACACGATCCCGGTTCTGCCCGGAAGGGAAAAATCCCCATAGATCTCAATCCCGGGGATCCTCCGTACTTCCTCATAGAATATCTCCGTCAGCCGATTCTCATGTTCCATGATCTTCTCCAGTCCTGTGGCCTGCAGATGGTCAAAGGCAGCGCCCAGTCCCGCAAGACCATGGATATTTAAAGTCCCCGCCTCCAGAGCCTCCGGCATACAGCCGGGATGCTCTCTGTCAAAAGACAGGATCCCGCTCCCTCCCACTTTAAAAGGAAGGATCTTCACTTGAGGATCCACACAGATCCCTCCGGTGCCCTGAGGGCCCATCAGTCCTTTGTGCCCTGTAAAGCAAAGCACATGGATCTGCATTTTCTGCATGTCAATGGGAGCTTCCCCGGCGCTCTGGGAAGCGTCCAGCACAAACAAAAGCTTATGTCTTGCGCACAGCTTTCCGATCTCCTCTGCAGGAAAGAGATTCCCTGTAACATTGGAAGCATGGGTACAGACCACTGCCACGGTATTCTCACGGACCGCTTTCTCCATATCCTCCAGAGAAAAATTTCCCTTTTTATCCACCGGAAGTATGGTGAGCTCCGCACCTTCCTTTTCCTTTCTGTATAAAGGCCGCAGTACAGAATTGTGTTCCGCCTGGGTGGTGATCACATGATCCCCTTTCCTCACCAGGCTGCTGACGGCAATGTTCAGCGCCTCTGTGGCGTTGCAGGTAAAGGCTGCCGACTCTCCTCCCCAGGCGCCGAAAAACTCCGCCGCCTTCTCCCGGACAGAATAGACCAGCCTGGACGCTTCCAGGGCAGGCCCCCAGGCTCCCCGGCCGCTGTTCCCCATAGTCCCCATGGCTTCATATACCGCTTTGCGCACCGGCTCCGGTTTATATAAAGTTGTCGCTGCATTATCCAGATAGATCATTTCTGCCTCCTGCGGAAATAAAGAAAATGTTCCTTTTTTTCCTCCACTCTGCCGATCATGGCCGCCGGGGTCTTAAGGCCGGCTTCCTCTAAAGCCGCCAGAAGCTTCTCCCCTTCTTCAAAGGGCACCGCAGCCAGAAGGCCTCCGGAGGTCTGGGGATCAAAAAGCAGATCCTCCATAGCTTCGGGGATTTCTTCCTCAAGAAAAGCTTCCTCTTTCTGATAAGCCTTATTTCGATAGGTTCCCTCCGGCACAAGACCCATAGACGCATAGTCCAGGACTCCCGGCAGAAGAGGCAGCTTATCGGTAAAGATCTCCAGGCTGACCTGGCTGGCTTTTGCGATCTCCAGCGCATGTCCGGCCAGGGAAAATCCGGTAACATCTGTACAGCAGTGGATAGGGAACCGACGGAAAACCTCCATTGCCGTCTTGTTCAAACAGGTCATACTTTCCCGGGCCTCCTTCTCTTCCTCCGGGGAAGCCATCTCAGCTTTCACCGCCGTATTCAGGATCCCCACCCCCAGCGCCTTGGTAAGGATCAGCAGGTCTCCCGGCCGGGCCCCTGCATTTTTCCAGATTTTATCCGGATGGACGAATCCGGTGACGCTCATGCCATACTTGGGCTCCTCATCATTGATGGAATGTCCTCCTGCCAGTACGGCTCCCGCCTCTTTTACCTTAGAGGCTCCCCCTGTCAGGATCTCTCCCAGGACCCGGCTTCCCAGGCAGTTGGGATAGGCCAGGATATTCAGCGCCAGTCTGGGTTCTCCCCCCATGGCGTAGATATCGCTGAGGGCATTGGCCGCTGCGATCTGACCGAAAACATAGGGATCATCCACCATAGGCGGAAAGAAGTCCAGTGTCTGGATCATGGCCAGATCTTCGGAAATCCTGTATACAGCCCCATCGTCAGAGGTCTCCACCCCTACCAGCAGATTTTCATCCTGAAATTTCGGCAGCTTTCCCACAACCTCCGCCAGGATCTTAGGCCCCAGCTTGGCGGCGCACCCGGCGCTTTTGGAATACCGGGTCAGTTTTATCTTTTCTTCCAATGATCTACTCTCCCTTCAGATCGATCTGCACTTCCACCGGACAGTGGTCTGAACCGAAGATTTCTGTATGGATCCCGGCGGATATCAGCTTTTCCTCCAGCCTCTTTGACACACAGAAGTAGTCGATGCGCCACCCGGCATTCTTTTCCCTTGCCCGGAACCGATAGGACCACCAGGAATAGATCCCGGTCACTTCCGGATAAAAATACCGGAACGTATCGGTAAAGCCCGCCTCCAAAAGCTCTGTGAATTTTCCTCTTTCCTCGTCGGTAAAGCCGGCGTTGTGCCGGTTGGTCTTAGGATTCTTCAGATCGATCTCTTTGTGGGCCACATTCAGGTCTCCGCACATGACTACCGGCTTTTTTTCGTCCAGGCCCTTCAGATAAGCCCGGAAATCATCCTCCCATTTCATACGGTAATCCAGCCTTGCCAGCTCATTCTGGGAATTGGGCGTGTAAACCGTGACCATATAAAAGTCCGGGTATTCCAAAGTGATCACCCGGCCTTCCTGGTCATGCTCTTCCATCCCTATGCCATAGGACACCGCCAAAGGCTCCCGTTTGGCAAAAATTGCCGTGCCGGAATATCCTTTCCGCACCGCATAATTCCAGTAGCAGTGATACCCTTCCGGAGCAAAATCGATCTGCCCTTCCTGAAGCTTCGTCTCCTGAAGGCAGAAGAAATCAGCGTCCGTCTCCTGGAAATATTCTATAAAACCTTTCTGCACACAGGCCCTCAGCCCGTTCACATTCCAAGAAATAAATTTCATGCCATTCTCCTTTTTCATTGTCTGTTTGCACAGCTTTTTTCCCATTATACACTATTTTTTCTCTGTTGCGAAGGAAAAAACTTTTCACAAACGTCTTTACGAATCCGGAAATTCCTGTATATAATAAGAGGTAGACTTTAATCGCAGCAGTTTTTCCGGCGCCGATGGCAGGACCGTATCCCCGGTTCCCATGGCCGCTGTACTGCTGCTTTAAATCTGTAGTAGAAAAGGAGAACAACCATGGGTGGAATTTTTGGAGTAACATCAAAGTCCAGCTGTACTTTGGACTTATTTTTCGGAACTGACTATCATTCTCATTTAGGCACCAGAAGAGGCGGTATGGCCGTATATGGCAAAGACGGCTTTAACCGTTCGATCCACAATATCGAGAATACGCCGTTCCGTACAAAATTTGACGGAGACCTGGACGAACTGGAAGGCACCTCAGGTATCGGCTGTATCTCAGATACAGAGCCCCAGCCCCTCCTGGTACAGTCCCATTTAGGCAGCTTTGCCATTACCACAGTAGGAAAGATCAACAACATGGACGAGCTGGTAGATCTGTCTTACAAAAACGGCTGTACCCATTTTCTGGAAATGAGCGGCGGAAGCATCAATCCTACCGAGATGGTGGCTTCTCTCATCAATCAGCAGGCCAGCATCACAGAAGGTATCCGCTATGCGCAGGAAAAAGTAGACGGTTCTCTGACTCTTCTTGTCCTGACTCCCGAAGGGATCTACGCCGCCAGAGACCGTATGGGACGCACGCCTCTGGTCATCGGAGAGAAGGACGGAGCCCACTGCGCCTCTTTTGAAAGTTTTGCCTATCTGAATCTGGGATATGAAACCTTAAGAGAATTAGGCCCCGGAGAAATCGCTTTTCTCACCCCTGAGTCTGTACAGACAGTTTCGGAGCCTTTAAATGAAATGAAGATCTGTTCCTTCCTGTGGGTATATTACGGTTATCCAACCTCCACCTATGAAGGGGTCAACGTAGAGAACATGCGCTACGAGTGCGGAAAGAGACTGGCCCAGAGAGACGCCCAGAGAGAGCATGTAAAGCCGGACCTGGTAGCCGGCGTACCGGACTCCGGAACCGCTCACGCCATTGGCTACGCCAATGAATCCGGGATCCCCTTTTCCCGCCCGTTTATCAAATATACGCCAACCTGGCCCCGTTCCTTTATGCCTTCCCGTCAGGAGCAGCGGAACCTGATCGCCAGAATGAAGCTGATCCCGGTAGAAGCCCTGATCAAGAATAAGAGCCTGCTGCTCATCGACGACTCTATTGTCCGGGGAACGCAGCTTCGGGAAACTACAGAATTTTTATATAACAGCGGGGCCAAAGAGGTACATATCCGTCCAGCCTGCCCGCCTCTGCTCTTTGGCTGTCCTTTCCTGAACTTCTCCCGTTCCAAGTCCGAGATGGATCTGATCACCAGACGGATCATTGCCAGACGGGAGGGAGACCATGTCAGCCGGGAAATCCTGGATACCTATGCAGATCCGGATTCCCGGAACTACAAAGAGATGCTGGAAGAGATCGAGAAAGAGCTGAACTTCACAACCCTCCACTTCCACCGTCTGGACGACCTGCTGTCCTCTATCGGCATAGAGCCGTGTAAAGTATGTACCTATTGCTTTAACGGAAAATAAAAAAACAAAAACATCCGCACAGGAATATCTGAGATACCTTTCCTTCCTGTGCGGATGTTTTTTGTTTTTTAATAGTTTTCCTTCTGATAGAATCTCCCCATGAGAATATCCGTCTTGATCACGTTTACAAAAGCGTGGGGATCCGCCAGCATAACCTTTCTCATCAGAACCTTTGCCTCTGTGCTGGACACCACAGAATAGATCATCTTTCTTCCCTCATTCGAATACATTCCTGTGGCCGAAAACTCCGTGGCGCTATGGTTTGTCACTTCACAGATGGCATCGTACACTGCCTTCGGGTTGTCCGTAACCACAAACAATGTGACTTTATTATAAGCCTGGTATAAAAGATGGATGGTCTGGGTTGAGGTAAACTGGAAGATAATGGAATAAAGGGCTTTGTCCCAGCCAAAAAGCATACCGGCCAGCAGCAGCACCACGCCATTTCCCATAAGGATATAATTCCATACGTCCTTATTCTTTTTCTCCGCAAAATATACAGCGATGAAGTCCGTTCCCCCTGTAGAGGTCCCTCCTATCAGCGCCAGACTGATGGCGGCTCCATTGATCAGGCCGCCGAAAATACTGATCAGCAGGATATCCTGGGTAATGGGTATCGATGGAACGATATCTGTGAGCACACTGGTCACTACGATGATCGCACTGGTATTCAGAGTAAATCTCTTTCCGATGGCCTTAAATCCGATAATGGCCGGGACAGCGTTGAGCAGCAGGCTTACCGGCGCAAAGGGAAGGGGGATCCCCAAAAACTGCTGGAATACCGTCTGGATCAGCCTTGTCACTCCGTTGAATCCCCCGGGATACAGACCGCCGGCCTGAACAAAGGTCTTAATATTCACAGCCATAATCACTGCGCTGATCAGTCCGAAAATGATCCTCTTTATTTCTCTTTTGGGATCGATATGCACATTCTTTTTCTTATCCATAGTATTTCCACTGAAAACTGTTTCCTACAGCATATGGGCACGAAGTTCCTCCGGAGACTGTGCGCTCAGATATACCGGCGGGATATCAAATACGGTCTTGCAGCCTGTCTGGCCTTCCTGGTTCATACGATATACAGCCCTTGCATAGGCAGCGATCACGGAAGAAGTAAATTCCGGATTGGAATCCAGTTTCAGACTGTACTCAATCACATGGTTGTGCTCATCATTCCAGCCGGTCTTTCCGGTGCGGATCACAAAGCCGCCGTGCGGCAGGCCTGCGTGGTCTCTCTTCATTTCCTCTTCGGTAATAAAGTGTACCGTGGTATCATACTCGTCAAAATAGTTTGGCATTGTCTTGATCTCATTCTCGATCTTTGCTTTGTCAGCGCCTTCTGCGGCAACCACAAACACCTCTCTGGTGTGTTTTTCTCTTGTGGTCAGTTCCGGATTCTCCCCGTTTCTTACTGCTTCCAGAGCTTTTTCCACAGGAATCGTATACTGTCTGGCGTCGATAACGCCTTCGATCCTTCTAACCGCATCGGAATGCCCCTGGCTGACGCCCTTGCCCCAGAAAGTATAGTCTTTTCCGGCAGGCATAATCGCATTGGCATACAGGCGGTTCAGGGAGAACATTCCCGGATCCCAGCCGGCAGAGATCAGAGCGGTTTTTCCGCTTTCCTTTGCAGCCTTATCTACCGCTTCGAAATGCTCTGGAATTCTTGCATGGGTGTCAAAGCTGTCCACTACATTAAAATATTTCGCATATTCCGGCGTCTGTTCAGGAAGGTCTGTAGCGCTTCCCCCGCAGAGGATCATGACGTCAATCTCATCTTTCATTTTCACAGCTTCCTCTACATGATAAACCTTGGCCGTTTCTGTAAGGATCTTTACAGAAGCAGGATCTCTCCGTGTAAAAACCGCTTTCAGTTCCAAATCCGGGTTGTGCTTGATCGCACATTCAACGCCCCGGCCCAGATTTCCGTATCCTAAAATTCCGATTCTGATGCTCATATCTCATTCTCCTATCTTTTCGTAAAATCTCCGGCAGAAAATTTTCCGCCACTTTCAAAGTATATCAAATTGAGGGGCTTTGTCAATGCAGAATTACAGGAGCTGATCCTGTCATGAAATCTCCCGATGCTAAAATCAGCCGTCACATGGAGTTTTGAAGTTTATTGAAACCTGTATGAGCGGTCCATTACATTAAATCGTGCTTTTTCATCGCAGGAGGCTGTCTGCCGTCTGTACCATAGCAAACTACTAAATGAAAAGGAGAACGGCGTGGTAACCGTTCTCCTTAAAAACCGATTAAGCTAATTTGCTCTTAGCCAGCTCTGCCAGAGTTGCGAATCCCTCTGCATCGTTGATGGCCATATCAGCCAGAACCTTTCTGTTCAGGTCAACGTTCGCCAGCTTTAAGCCGTACATAAATTTGCTGTAGGATAAGCCGTTCATTCTTGCGGCAGCGTTGATACGGGCGATCCAAAGCTGTCTGAACTGGCGTTTTCTCTGCTTTCTTCCTGCGTAGGAGCTTGCCAGAGCTCTCATTACAGACTGTTTTGCTACTCTATACTGTTTGGAACGGGCGCCTCTGTAGCCCTTAGCCATTTTTAATACTCTGTTATGTTTCTTCTTAGCGTTTAATCCGCCTTTAATTCTTGCCATTCTTAATTTCCTCCTATATTAAAGATAATCTTTTTTAAATGTAACTTTGCCGACTGTCCAGATTACATGTAAGGCAGGATCTTCTTCATGCTCTTTACATTTGTAGCATCTGTGATCGTTGCTTTTCTGAGATTTCTTTTTCTCTTCTGAGATTTCTTTGTTAAGATATGGCTCTTGTAAGCTTTATTTCTTTTTAATTTACCTGTTCCTGTTGTTTTGAAGCGCTTTGCAGCAGCTTTGGTAGTTTTCATTTTTGGCATGTTTATGTCCTCCTTAAACTCTTTTTTCTTATTAACGTTTTTCTGTCAAAAACATAGTCATGCTTCTGCCTTCCACTTTCGGCGCCTTCTCGATCACCGCAATGTCGGACAGAACCTGGGCAAACTCATCTAAGATGTGCTTGCTGCTCTGCATATGTGCCATTTCCCTTCCCCGGAAACGCAGAGTCACTTTCACTTTGTTCCCTTTCTGCAGGAATTTTCTGGCGTTGTTGACCTTGGTCTTTAAATCGTTTTCCTCAATATTCGGAGATAAACGCACTTCTTTGATCTCTATGGTTTTCTGTTTCTTCTTAGCTTCCTTTTCTTTTCTGGCTAATTCGTACTTATACTTGCCATAGTCGATAATTTTACAAACCGGCGGCTTCGCTGTGGGTGCGATCTTTACCAGATCCAGTCCGGCTTCCGCTGCATGCTTCTGCGCTTCTCTGGCGGACATGATCCCAAGCTGCTGTCCATCCGCTCCGATAAGACGTACTTCCTTGTCTCTGATTTGTTCGTTGATCATTAAATCGCTAATAGTTTTGCACCTCCATAATATTGATAAAACACTCCCGGCCCCCTTGGCCATTTCCTTTAAGAAAAGAACACGCAAGCCTTCCGGCTTTCATGGTCATGAATAAGAATCTACAGAGCAAAAGAAAAGGGGATAGCAAAAGACACTATCCACCTGATATCTTCCTATGAAAACGCTGTGCGCTTCACTGCATTCTATAAACCGTTAGTCACCCGTTCGTGCTAAGGTGAGAGTGGATACTCTGCTTTCTTTTTCTTCTTCAGACTTTTGTAATATAGCACACCCTTGATACAAAGTCAAGCATTTTTTCTTTAAAAATCGCTTGTGTTTTCCTATATAGAATGGCATAATAAATTTTACGGCATATTGTCTTAAAAAATCAAAAGAGGAGTTTTTTATGGAACAAAAAAGAGGATCTTTTACAAACAAGATGGGATTTGTTCTTGCTGCCGCAGGATCGGCGGTAGGCCTTGGGAACATCTGGCGCTTCCCTTATCTGGCGGCCAAATACGGCGGAGGTATTTTCCTTCTGGTCTATCTGGTCCTGGCGGTCACCTTCGGCTTTACCCTGATGATCACAGAAATCGCCATCGGAAGAAAAACCCGGCTCAGCGCCATCGGAGCTTTCCAGTCCCTGGATAAGCGTTTCGGATTTGTAGGGAATCTGGCCTGTACCGTTCCCTTCATCATCACCCCCTATTACTGCGTGATCGGCGGCTGGGTGATCAAATATTTCGCCGCTTTTCTCTCCGGGCAGGGAAGCGCCGCCTCCAGCGACACTTACTTTACCGCATTTACCAGCCAGACCGTTTCCCCGGTCATATGGTTTGTCATCTATGTACTGCTCACTGCTGTGGTAGTGATCATGGGCGTAGACAAAGGTATCGAGAAAGCCAGCCGGTTTATGATGCCCCTGCTCATTGTCATGATTGTGGGGATCTGCATTTTCTGTGTAACAAGACCGGGGGCTTTGGAAGGGGTAAAATATTATTTTCTCCCTGATTTCTCCAAATTTTCCGCCACTACCGTACTGGCGGCCATGGGGCAGCTTTTCTATTCTATGTCCCTTGCTATGGGAATTATGATCACCTATGGTTCCTATATGAAAAAAGACAGCAATCTGGAAGGCTCCGTCCGTCAGATCGAGATTTTCGATACTGCCGTGGCTTTCCTGGCCGGCCTGATGATCGTGCCTTCTGTCTTTGTTTTCTCCGGCGGAGACGAGGCCGCTTTGAGCAAAGGCCCCTCCCTGATGTTTATCACTCTGCCCAAGGTATTTAACGATATGGCTTTCGGCAGTGTGATCGGAGCTGTATTCTTCCTTCTTGTCCTTTTCGCTGCCCTGACTTCTTCCATTTCCTTGATGGAAACGGCAGTATCCATTCTCAGGGACAAGTTCGGATGGAAAAGAAAAAAAGCTACCCTGCTGGTAACTCTTTACGTACTGATCCTGGGAACCATCGTATCCCTGGGCTTTGGTCCTTTAAGCTTTATCCAGATCATCGGTCTGGGGCTGCTGGACTTCTTTGACTTTATCAGCAACAGTGTGATCATGCCTATCGTGGCTATCCTGACCTGCATCAGCATCGGGCACTTTATCGGACCGAAAGTTATCGAAGATGAAGTAGAGCTCAACGGTTCCTTTAAGATCAAAAAATTCTACCGGATCATGCTCAGATGGATCGCACCTATCTGTCTGGCTCTTATCCTGATCTTTGCCGTTTCTGAAGCTATGGGCTGGATCGTGGTATAAAACAGAACACAATCGAAAAAAGGACTTTCCCGGGATGCTTCTGCATATAGGAAGTACGCTCCGTGGAAGTCCTTTTTTATTCGTACATTGTCCGATATTTCCTCCTCAAAAATCTCAGACGGTCTTTTTCTCCCGGAAAGGCTTCAGGAAAAGG
>CALWSM010000032.1 GCA_944384185.1 uncultured Blautia sp.
CACGGCAATATCTGCCGTAGCACTATGGCTCAATTTGTTTTTCAGGATATGGTAAATAAGGCCGGCCTGGCCCGCCAGTTTTATATTGATTCTGCCGCTACCAGCACAGAGGAGATCGGCAATCCCCCGCATTATGGAACGGTCAGGAAAATGAGAGAAGTGGGGATACCGGTCCTGCCACATAAGGCGGTCCAGATGAGAAAAGCAGACTATGAGAAATATGACTTCCTTCTGGGAATGGACGAGTGGAATATCCGGAACATGAACCGGATCGTGAAGAAGGATCCGGAGCATAAGATCCACATGCTCCTGGATTTTTCCGGGAATCCCAGGGCGATCGCAGATCCCTGGTATACCGGGAATTTTGACGTGACGTATGACGATATCCAAGAAGGCTGTCAGGCCTTCCTGGAATACCTGAAGAAAGAGGGCAGGATCTAAAAACGGAACGAAAGACGTCAGTCTTTCAGGGCTTCATAAACCTGACGGGCGATAAAAGCCGCTCCCTCGGCGTTTGGATGGACGCCGTCCTCGGGGAAAAATTCCGGATGCTCTCTGGTGGCCTCATGTATGTCGATAAGAGGCAGATCCAGCTCAGAAGCCAGATCCCGGACCAGAAGGGTGATCTTTTCTACGTTGTCCGCAGAAATGCTGTATGAATTGTCGGGAAGCTCCGGATCGGTATTCTGGGGAAATACGGTGGCCGGCGTCAGGAGATAGATCTTCGGGCTGCTCTCCAGAGACTGGTATTGCCGGATCATATCCCGGTAATCTGCCAGGAAGGTTTCGGAATCTTTCCAGTTAAAGGTTTTTCCGTCATTGGTGCCCAGCATGAGCAGGACGATATCCGGCTGAAAATCCAGGCTTTTTTGAAAGTTTGGATGCTCCCGGTAGGGGTAGTCGGCTGCTTTCTGCATGGTATAGCCGCTGGCGCCGTAGTTTTTGACCAGATAGTGTTTTCCGAGAAGGGCCTGGAGTCTGGCAGGATAGGAATTTTTGGCAATATTGGAAATCCCGGCACCATAGGTAATGCTGTCGCCTACACAGGCGATCCGGATCGTCTGACGCCGCTGGCAGCGCACGCCCAAAAAAGCCGTCAGCGCACACAGGGCTACAGCAGAGAAGAAGATGGCCGGTTTTGTTTTTCGTTTCATATATACATTCACTTCCTTTAGCTGTCATTAAGGATATTTTAAAAGAAAATTTTTGGAATTACAAGGCGGGAGAGAAAAATGTCAGAAGAAATCAGAAATTTGCTGGAAGGGCTTCCTTTCTGGAAGCACCTGAAGGAAGAAGAAAAGAAAAGATTGGAAGAGGCTTCCAGAGAGGTGCATTATCCTGCAGGCGCCGGCGTCTATTCCGGGGCGGGAGAGTGCCTGGGAGCGATCTATCTTTTAAATGGGGTATTCAGGACCTATCTCCTTTCGGATGAGGGAAAGGAGGTTACCATGTTCCGCCTCCGCCGGGGAGATACCTGTATCCTTTCGGCTTCCTGCGTACTGCCGGCTATTACCTTTGACGTAGAGATCGAAGCCCAGACAGAGGTGGATGCCGTACTGATCCCGGCAAGGGTTCTCATCAGCCTGACCGAAGAAAATGTTTATGCGGAAAATTATGTTTATAAAGAGGCGGCAAAACGGTTTTCCGACGTGGTGGAAGCGCTGCAGCAGATGATGTTCCTCAGTCTGACCCAGAGGGTCGCATCGTTCCTTTTAGATGAAGCTGCAAAAAACCGTTCTCCGGTGATCTCCATGACCCAGGAGGATCTGGCCAAGCAGATCGGCAGCGCCAGAGAGGCGGTGAGCCGGATTCTAAAACAGATGGTGAAAAAGGGATATGTCTCTCTTTCCAGAGGAGAGGTAAAGATTGAGAACAAAGAGGAATTGTACAGACTTCTGTAAAAGGAAAAGGAGTTCCATGAAGAGAAGCCGGAAGTATAGACCGGCCTTTCTCCATGAAACTCCTCTGTCTTTTAGCAAGCCTTTTATCAAATAGCAAGCGGATTTCTGAAAATCCGGGACTATTTCAGCATGGCCTCCAGCTGGCTTTTTGGCACCACGCCTACCGATCTGTCAACGGCCTTTCCGTTTTTAAACACCATGACGGTGGGAATGTTCATCACGCCGAACTGAGCAGCAAGACTGGGGGCTCTGTCTACGTCAATTTTTCCCACCTTGTAAGCGCCGTTGGCTTTCTCCGCAAGTTCTTCGATCACCGGAGCCAGCATTTTGCAGGGCATACACCAGGATGCCCAGAAATCAATCATCACCGGTATATCAGAATTGAGAACTTCCTGTTCAAAATTGTCCATTGTAATTTCCATTGCCATATTGATTCTCTCCTTTATTTTTGATTTCTTCAGGCAGCAGTCCGAGCAGACGGATCCGGCCGGACGCTTTCTGCTTTTGGTGCCGATCCATCTATTGCCTGTGTTCTGCCTTTAAGCTTAGATTTAGTATAATGCATTTTCCGGGAAATGTCTGTGACTAAATTACATTTCTGCAGATTCTGCAGATTGTCAGCCCAGCCTTCCGGGATCTTTTCACGACTGCAGGGTCTTCAGATAGTTTACTGCCCGGGTTCCGGCCAGGGCGCCTTCATATACGGCTTTTGCGATCTGGAGCATACCTCCGGTACAGTCTCCTGCAGCGTAAAGTCCGGGGAGAGGAGTGCTGGTATCCGGCTCGATGAGGATATGGTTGTTTTCAATGACCAGCCCCAGCTTTCTGGCAATGTCGGTGCTGTCCGCTGTGCCAAGGGCCACGAAAAGGCCGGACAGGGAGAGCCTGGAATGGTCTTCCAGTTCCACATAGGACAGAGAAGCGTCTCCTCCTGCGGAGATGAGTTTTCTGGTCTCCACCTGTATGCCGCCCAGGTCTTTTTCGGAGAACTCTCCTTCCTTTCCGTTGGTAAGTATGGTGACTTTGGCGGCCAGCGGCTCCAGGACCTTGGCTTCATGAAGGGCGTAGGCTCCGTTTCCCAGGACGGCCACCTCTTTCCCACGATAGAAAAAGCCGTCGCAGACAGCGCAGTAGCTGATGCCGCTGCCTTCATATTTTTTCAGCTCTTTCAGCGCCAGGGTGTTCCGTTTGGCCCCGGTGGCCAGGATCAGAGACCTGCTGTGATAGGTATGGTCTGTTGTCCGGACCGTGTAATCTCCGTCATATTCTACGGCCAGAAGCTCTTCTTCCACAATGGGGATCTGGAAGGACTCCAGCTGTTTCAGACCGTTTTGGTATAACTCTGCTCCGGTGACCGGTTTGGAAAGACCATAGTAATTTTCGATTTTTACGGCTTTTTCCAGTGCGCCTCCGCCTTTGTGCAGGACCAGGGGCGTGATCCCTGACCGGACAGCGTAGAGGGCTGCGGATACGCCGGCGGGACCGGCGCCTGCAATGATCAGTTTTTCCATTTCCATAGGCTTTGAAACCTCCTGTATCTGTTTTGTAAATAATATCTTAACATAATTTCAGAAAAAAGCATACGGTCTGTGCCGGAAAGCTGGGAGAGAAATCAGGGGGAAAACTCTTTATAATTCTATGAAATAATGATAAAATAGGTTCAAGAAAAAAGTGGAAGGGGTGCTTCTATGGATATACTGGAAAAAAAGCTGGAACTGTTGAAGACCATCATAAATGACAGCAGGTATACGGTGATCCTGGGCGGATCCGGTATGATGAAAGAGGGGGGCTATCAGGGATTGAAATCTCCGGAACAGGCTTACGAAACCGAGAAGAAATACGGACTGTCTCCGGAAGATATTTTTACTACGGTATTTTATAATAACCGGACAGAACAGTTCTTTGACTTTTACCGGACGGAGATACTGGGAAATATCCCCAAGGTCACAGAGTCCGCTTACGTGGCGGCCCGTATGGAAGCGGCGGGGAAACTCCAGTGCATTATCGACAGCAATGTTTATGAACTGCCCCAGAGAGGCGGCTGTAAAAATGTGATCTCTCTTCATGGATCGATCTACCACAATCAATGTCCCCACTGCGGAAGAAAATATCCTATGGAGTATATCCGGGATTCGGAGAAGATCCCCAGGTGCGAAAGCTGCGGAAGAGTGATCCGGCCGGGAGTATCGCTCTACGGGGAAATGCTGGACAGCTCCATCATGTCTGAGGCGACCAGACAGGTGGAACAGGCGGAAGTACTTATGCTTATGGGTACCAATATGGCGTCTGAAGTTTTTTCAAAATATGTCCGGTATTTTGAAGGAGAAAAGCTGGTGATCATCCATAATGATGAACACTTTATGGATGAAAAAGCAGATCTGGTGATCATTGATGAACCCAAAAACGTGCTTCCCAGGCTGGGCTTCTGACAGCCATAGTTTTTATTCGTGAATGATGTACTAGAAAGCAAAGAGAAAAGGTGTTTTGGATTATACAATAAAAACACCTTTTCTTTTTTTGATACAGGGCTATATGGCAAAAATGTATGAAAATACTATAAAAAAATGGTAAAAAGAAGAGAAAATGCATGTGGTAGAACCAGTGTGTACCGATCGGTATAGAAAAAACCATAGAATTTCCGACAAAAACTTTTAAAAAGAAGGAAAAAGTACGAGAGATTTTTACAAAAATTTTGCCTGAAAAAATTTTTTCGGCTGAAAAAAGGAACGATTGACAAAATGTATTTTTAGCAGTAATGTTACTAATAATTAAATAAAGAATAAAGGATTCTCCAAGGGATTTTTCTTTATTTAATTATGAAAAGTTTATATAGAGAAAGAAACTTAGGAAAGGAGAAAGTCAGAAATCCACTGATACAGAAAGGGAGGATGTCTTACGAACAGCATTGCTGAAAGGATTACGGAAGAGCTGAACTGCGAAACCGTATTCACGATCCCCATTTTAGGCGGCATTCCGGTCAATGAATCTGTAGTCGTTACGTGGATCATTATGGCTGTACTGACGATCCTGTCGGTGATCCTTGTAAGAAATCTCAAAGTCGAGAAACCCGGTAAGATACAGCTTGCGCTGGAGTCTTTTATCGGGTTTTTGAATGATTTCTTTGTGGATACTATCGGGAAAGACGGTAAGCCCTATGTCCCGTATCTGATCTCAGTAGCCCTTTACATAGGCGCTGCAAACCTGATCGGACTTTTTGGATTCAAACCGCCTACAAAGGACTTGAATGTAACGGCAGCCCTGGCGCTTATGAGCCTTGTGCTCATCTACTATTCCGGATTACGGAAAAAAGGCCCGAAGAGATTCCTGCTGGGATTTGCGGAGCCTATGCCGATCATCGCCCCCATCAATATTATGGAAATTGCGATCCGTCCGGTTTCCCTGTGCATGCGGCTTTTTGGAAATGTGATCGGCGCATTCGTCATCATGGAATTACTGAAGATGCTCATGCCGGCGGTTCTGCCTGTACCGTTCAGTCTGTATTTTGATATTTTTGACGGTCTGATTCAGACCTATGTTTTTGTCTTTCTGACATCATTGTTCATGAAAGAACAGATGGAATAAAGACGGAAAGAATTTATTGTTAAGATTTAAGATTAAAAAAGAAAAGGAGAAATGAATTATGTCAGCAGCAATTGGAGCAGCTATTGCAGTATTAACAGGTATTGGAGCAGGTTTTGGTATCGGTCTTGCAACTTCTAAGGCAGTGGAAGCCGTAGCCAGACAGCCTGAAGCAGCCAGCAAGATCAGCACATCTCTTCTGTTAGGATGCGCCCTTGCAGAGGCAACTGCTATTTACGGTTTCGTTATCGCTCTGTTGATCTTATTCTTATAATCACGAAAGTATTCAAAAAGAAAGGCAGGTTAAATAAAAGGTGTTAAATCTTGGTTGGAGCCTTGTCTGGACGATTGTAAACCTGATCATTTTTTACTTTTTAATGAAGCACTTTCTCGTGGGCCCTATCCTGGGGATCCTGGAGAAGAGAAAAAACCTCATTGCCCAGGAACTGGAAAATGCGAAAGCAGCCCAGGAAAAAGCGGAAGAATTAAAAGGGCATTATGAAGGCGCACTGGCAGGAGCGAAGGAAGAGTCTGTGCAGATCATTGAAGCAGCCAGAGCAGACGCCAAAAATGAGAGCGAGCGCATGGTGAAAGAGGCCAATGCGGAAGCTGCAAAGATCATTGAGAATGCAAAGGCGACTGCGGAACAGGAAAGGAAGAACGCCCTTCTGGGTGCAAAATCAGAGATTGCCGGCCTGGCTGTGGAAGCGGCCAGAAAGCTTCTTTCTGAGGGAAGTACGGAGAAAGGCAACAGCATGCTCTATGATGAGTTTTTAGCTAAAGCAGGTGATGGAAATGACACAGACATCCATTAATTACGGAATCGTTCTCTATGAGCTTTCCCTTCCGGAGGAGGCTGTAGAGACTTCCCGCAGGATCCTGGAGGAAGTAAAGGAGCTGACCGGAGTCCTGGAAAGTCCGGCGGTGCCTCTTGAGGAAAAAGAGAAAGCCATTGGCAGGATCTTTCCGGAAGAAATGAAGAATTTTCTCTGCGTGGTCTGCAGATATGCCCACGCCGCTCTTCTTCCTGAGATTTTTCAGGCGTATCAGGATTACTATAACGAACAGCATAAGATATTAACAGCGGATCTGTACTGTGTGGCGCCGCCTTCCCAAAAGCAGCTGGAAGGCATCAGAAAATTTCTTCTGAACAGATACCAGATGCAGGACGCAAAGATCCGAATCATAAAGGATAAAAGCCTGGTAGGGGGATTTCTGATCCAGACCCGTGACCAGGAGCTTGATTACAGCTTAAAAGGCCGAATCAATGCATTACAACAAAAATTGATCTGGAGGTGAACGGTTTGAGTTCAATCAATTCAGAAGAGATCATTTCCATTCTGAAAGAAGAAATAGAAAATTTCGATATAACGGCAGGCGTCCGGGAAGTCGGAAACGTAATCTGGGTTGGTGACGGGATCGCAACTGTTTACGGGATTGACCATGCTATGTACGGCGAGATCGTAACTTTTGAAAACGGCGTCAAGGGTATGGTCCAGGATATCAAGAGAAATGAGATCGGCGTTATTATTTTCGGAAAGGACACCGGTATCCGGGAGGGTACAAAGGTGGCCCGTACAGAAAAGAAGGCCGGTATCCCCGTAGGCGAAGGATTTATCGGAAGGGTGGTAGACGCCCTGGGAGCTCCCATCGACGGAAAAGGGGAGATCAAGGCGGAGGACTACCGCCCTGTGGAAAATGAGGCGCCGGGCATCATCGACCGTAAATCCGTATCCGTACCCCTGGAAACCGGTATTCTGGCTATCGACTCCATGTTCCCTATCGGAAGGGGACAGCGTGAGCTGATCATCGGAGACCGTCAGACAGGAAAGACTTCCATTGCTACAGACGCCATTCTGAACCAGAAAGGGAAAGACGTGATCTGTATCTATGTAGCCATCGGACAGAAGTCTTCTACCGTTGCAAAACTGGTGGGAACCCTGGAAAAACACGGCGCTATGGAATATACCACAGTATTTTCCGCTACAGCCAGCGACTGTGCGCCGCTTCAGTACATTGCCCCTTATGCAGGTACTGCTCTTGCAGAGTATTTTATGTATCAGGGAAAAGATGTGCTCATCGTATATGACGATCTGTCTAAACACGCTGTGGCCTACCGTGCCCTGTCACTGCTCCTGGAACGTTCTCCGGGACGTGAGGCCTATCCCGGCGACGTATTTTATCTTCATTCCAGGCTGCTGGAGCGTTCCAGCCGTCTGAGCGATGAGGCGGGAGGCGGTTCGATCACAGCCCTTCCGATTATCGAGACCCAGGCGGGAGATGTTTCCGCATATATCCCGACCAATGTGATCTCCATTACAGACGGACAGATCTTCCTGGAAACCGACCTGTTTATGTCCGGCGTCCGTCCGGCTGTAAATGTAGGTCTTTCGGTATCCCGTGTCGGCGGCGCCGCCCAGACAAAAGCCATGAAAAAGGCGTCGGGCAGCATGCGTATCGACCTTGCCCAGTATCGGGAAATGGAAGTCTTTACCCAGTTCTCTTCTGATCTGGATGAGGCTACAAAGGCCCAGCTGGATTATGGAAAATCAATTATGGAGCTTCTGAAACAGCCTCTGGGAAGACCTTTATCTGCCTGCGAGCAGGTGATCACGCTTTGGGTGGCAACCCACAAGGTAATGACAGGGATCCCGGTGAAAGATATCAAGAAATTCCAGATGGATATGCTGGCGTATTTTGAAAGTGAGCACAGGGAGATCTGTCAGGAGATCGAGGAGAAGAAGATCCTTTCTGATGAATTAGGGGAGCGGATCCTTAAGGCAGCGGAAGAATTTAAGAATAAGAACAGGTGATGAGATGGCAAGCGCAAAAGAAATTCAAAGCCGTATAAAAAGTATTCAGGATACGATGAAGATCACCAACGCCATGTACATGATCTCTTCTTCCAAGATGAAGAGGGCCAAGCAGGTGCTGGCAGATACAGAGCCTTATTTCTACGCACTGCAGTCTGCCATCGGACGTGTCCTCAGGCATGTGCCGGATATGGAGCACAAATATTTCGATGAACGGTCTCAGATAAAGCCTGAGGACAGAAAGATCGGATATATTGTGGTATCTGCAGATAAAGGACTGGCCGGAGCTTACAATCATAATATTTTCAAGCTGGCAGAGGAGCAGATCGGCAAAAATTCCCACACCGAGCTTTTTGTGCTGGGAGAGGTGGGAAGAAGGTATTTTGCCCAGAAGCATATGGATGTGGACACTACTTTCCGCTACACGGTACAGAAGCCTACCAGACACCGGGCCAGGGTCATTGCGGAAAAAATGATCGCTTTATATCTGGAGGGCGATCTGGACGAGGTCCATATTATTTACACCCGTATGGTGAACGCCGCAACCATGGTGGCGGAATCCAAACAGCTTCTTCCTCTGAAGAAAGCGACCTTTCATGTGCAGGCCCAGATTATGGCAGATGTACATCAGGAGGAGATCGAAATGGTTCCTTCAGCCCATGAGGTGCTGAACAGTACCGTACCGAATTATCTGAAAGGGATTCTTTACGGCTGCCTGGTAGAGTCTTACGCCAGCGAGCATAATTCCCGTATGATGGCGATGGATGCAGCGACTACCAGCGCCAGAGATATGCTGAAGGATCTTTCCATCAAACTGAACCGTGTGCGCCAGGCTGCCATCACCCAGGAGATCACGGAGATCATCGGCGGCGCCAAGGCGCAGAAAAAGAAATAACAGAAGAAAGGAAGGAGGTTTCCTTTTAGGATGAATAAAGGTAAAATCGTACAGGTCATGGGACCTGTAGTTGACGTAGAATTTGAAAACCAGGACCTTCCCTACATCAAGGACGCACTTACCGTAGAATTAAACGGCAGAAAGCTGGTCATGGAGGTGGCTCAGCATATTGGCAACAACACGGTGCGCTGCATTATGCTGGCGTCCAGCGACGGCCTTTGCAAGGACATGGAAGTGACGGCTACCGGCGCAGGTATTTCGGTTCCGGTAGGGAAAGAGACTCTGGGACGTCTCTTTAACGTTCTGGGACAGACCATCGACGGAGGAGAGCAGCTGGATAGCAGCAAGCACTGGGTTATCCACAGAGATCCACCTTCATTTGAAGACCAGAGCCCGGTTGTAGAGATCCTGGAGACGGGGATCAAGGTCATTGACCTGCTGGCTCCCTATGCAAAGGGCGGCAAGATCGGCCTGTTCGGCGGCGCCGGCGTAGGAAAGACGGTACTGATCCAGGAGCTGATCAGCAATATTGCCACAGAGCACGGGGGATATTCCATTTTCACCGGTGTAGGCGAGCGTTCCCGTGAGGGTAACGACCTGTGGACGGAAATGAAAGAATCCGGAGTTCTGGAGAAAACCGCCCTGGTATTCGGACAGATGAACGAGCCCCCCGGCGCCCGTATGCGGGTGGCGGAGACAGGACTTACCATGGCGGAATATTTCCGTGATGAAGAGCATCAGAATGTGCTTTTGTTTATTGATAATATTTTCCGTTTCACTCAGGCGGGATCCGAGGTATCCGCTCTTCTGGGACGTATGCCTTCCGCCGTTGGTTATCAGCCTACTCTGGCTACGGAAATGGGCGAGCTTCAGGAGCGTATCGCTTCTACAAGGAACGGTTCGGTAACTTCTGTACAGGCGGTTTATGTGCCTGCCGACGACCTTACCGACCCGGCTCCTGCCACAACCTTTGCCCATCTGGATGCCACCACGGTTCTTTCCAGAAAGATCGTGGAACAGGGTATTTATCCTGCGGTGGATCCTCTGGAATCCACTTCCCGTATCCTGGAGGCAGACGTAGTGGGAGAAGAACACTATGAGGTTGCCAGAAAGGTGCAGGAGTATCTTCAGAAATACAGCGAACTTCAGGATATCATTGCGATCCTGGGTATGGAGGAGCTTTCTGAGGAAGACCGTATGGTGGTGGCGAGAGCCAGAAAGATCCAGAGGTTTTTGTCCCAGCCTTTCCATGTGGCTGAGGTATTCACCGGTATTCCCGGAAAATATGTTCCTCTGAAAGAAACCATCAGAGGCTTTAAGATGATCCTTGAGGGAGAGATGGATGCGTACCCGGAAAGTGCTTTCTTTAACGTAGGAACCATCGACGAGGTGATGGAGAAAGCAAAACAGGAATCAATGTAAGGAGCCCATGGATATGAATACATTTGGTATGAACGTGGTTGCCAGCGATAAGACCTTTTATCAGGGCAAAGGAGTCAGCATTACCCTTCCGGCCAAGGACGGAGGGATCACGATCCTGGCCCACCATGCGGATATGATGGTTGCGATTGTGCCCGGCGAGATACGGATCGAGACCCCGGAGGGAGAGAAGCTGACAGCTGTCTGCGGCGGCGGCTTCGCCCAGGTGATCAACAACCGTGTGACGGTGCTGGTGGATACGCTGGAGCGCCCGGAGGAGATCGATGTAAAGCGGGCTCAGGAAGCTATGGAGAGAGCCCAGGAACAGCTCCGTCAGAAACAGAGCCAGCAGGAATATTATATTTCCAAGCAGGCTCTCTCAAGAGCCATGGCCCGTATGAAAGCCACCAGGGACAGGGGGATCTGATAAGCCTCCAAAGACTGCCTGGCCTGAAGGCGCAGCCTGTGAATCGATAGGGGTTTACAGAGCGTCTCCTTCGGGAGGGCAGTCTTTTTTTGCGGTATTGCGGCGCTTGGCAAAGTGTTCAGGTTCCTCAGGATTGAGGGTAGGGAAAAGGGCGGCATAACCGGAAAAACAAGGGTATTACTATAAATTATGGATTGCATACTAATTAGTTATAACGTCGGGATTTCATTGACAAAGAACCGGATAGTTGATAGAATGTCAACAAAAGTTAGCCGAAGAAATCTGCTGTTGGATTTCTGGGCGTGAGAGAAGGTGCTGTATGAATAAGCAGGTATTATCTATTCTGGTAGAGAATACAGCCGGTGTACTCAGCCGGGTTTCCGGATTGTTCAGCCGCCGGGGCTACAGTATTGACAGTATATCTGCCGGCGTTACCAAGAATCCTAATTATACCCGGATGACAGTGGTCTGCAACGGAGACGCACTGATCCTGGAACAGATCACCAGACAGGTGGAAAAGCTGGAAGATGTTCTTTCTGTAAAGATTCTGGAAGACGGCCAGAGCGTAAGGCGTGAGCTGATGCTGGTCAAGGTAAAGGTTCTGCCGGACCAGAGACCGGGAGTTACGACTATCGTAGACATTTTCAGAGGAAACATTATAGATGTGAGCAAAGATTCCATGATCATTGAAGTTACAGGAGACAAATCTAAGCTGGAAGCTTTTCTGGATCTGCTGGACGGATATGAGATACTGGAAACTGCAAGAACCGGTATCACCGGACTTTCCAGAGGATCGGACGGGATTTTCTATCCGGTTCCGGAAGAAGATGACTAGACTTTCAAAAGGTTATTAGAGATTTTATCCCTAACATACAAGATATCAGGGACGGTTCCCGGGCTTTGATATCACCCGCCGGGTAAGCGGCAAAATCATTATTCTAGGAGGAAGAAAAAATGGCAGTAAAAATTTATTATCAGGAAGATTGCAACATGGCATTGTTAGAGGGCAAGACCATCGCCATTATCGGTTACGGCAGCCAGGGACATGCCCATGCGTTAAATTTAAAGGAATCCGGATGCAATGTTATCGTAGGTCTTTATGAAGGATCCAGATCCTGGGCTAAGGCTGAAAAACAGGGCTTCCAGGTTTACACAGCGGCAGAAGCTGCTAAGAAAGCCGACATCATCATGATCCTGATCAATGATGAGAAACAGGCCAAGTTATACAAAGAGTCTATCGAGCCAAACCTGGAAGAAGGCAACATGCTGATGTTTGCTCATGGTTTTGCGATCCACTTCGGACAGATCAAACCTCCTGCAAACGTAGATGTTACTATGATCGCTCCTAAGGCTCCGGGCCACACTGTAAGAAGCGAGTACCAGATCGGAAGAGGAACCCCATGTCTGGTAGCTGTTGAGCAGGACTACACAGGAAAGGCAAAAGATATGGCTCTGGCTTACGCAGCGGCTTTAGGCGGAGCAAGAGCAGGCGTTCTGGAAACTACCTTCAAGGTAGAGACAGAGACAGACCTTTTCGGAGAGCAGGCTGTACTTTGTGGCGGCGTTACCGCTTTGATGAAAGCCGGATTCGAGACTCTGGTAGAAGCAGGCTACGCTCCGGAAAATGCTTACTTTGAATGCATCCATGAGATGAAGCTGATCGTAGACCTGATCTATGAGAGCGGATTCAAGGGAATGAGATATTCTATCTCCAATACAGCAGAATTCGGCGATTACATCACCGGACCGAAGATCGTTACAGACGAGACAAAGAAAGCCATGAAGCAGATCCTGTCCGATATCCAGGACGGTACATTCGCAAAGAACTGGATCCTGGAGAACCAGTCCGGATGTATGCATTTCGGCGCTATGAGAAAGAGAGAGGCCGCTCATCAGTTAGAGGAAGTAGGCGAAGAGCTGCGTAAACTGTACAGCTGGAACGGCAAAGAAAAACTGATCGATAACTGATTACAGTTATATCCTATTGAAAAAAACGCCCGCAGGAAGCAGGGGAGATTTTCCCAGGCTCCTGGGGCGTTTTTTTTGGTGGTATGCCCTGGCGGCGGGCGCTTTTAATACCCGGAGATTTCAGTGTGCTGGCGATTGCGCCATTATGATTATTTTGTGACACTCCGTTATGGCATTTTTTCTTCCCCCGTCCGCTGCCGGTAGAAACTAATAAATTCCTGTACGGCAGTGGTCTGCTGGATATTTTCCAGATAGGCAAAGCCGATCTCTCTTTTTCGGATCGGAGAATCCAGAGGGATCTCTACCAGGGTTCCTTCTTCCAGCTCTTTTTCCACAAACTGGCGGATCACACAGGCTACGCCCAGGCCGATCTTGGCGAACTCGATCAGCAGATCCAGGGTGGAAACCTCCAGAAGATTATTGGTCTCAATATGATAGAGGGAAAGATAATCGTCAATATACTGCCGGGTGATGTTCTCCTTGTCCAGAAGCATAAGGGTGGCGGACTTCAGGATATCCTCCCGGTTATTTGTACGAACAGACAGGTTATCCAGATAAGAATGGGTGGCCACAAAGATATCCTCGATCTCTCCCAGAGAATCAAAATGAATGTGATGATAGCGCTCCGGCTTTCCGATCAGGCCCAGGTCAATCTTGTTTTCACGGAGAAGCTGGAGAGTGTGATAGGTGGACTGGCATTCAATGGTGATCCGGATATGGGGGTGCCGGGCGATAAATTCCTTCAGATAGGGAAGGAGCATATATTTGCACAGAGTGGTGGAGACGCCGATATGAAGATGGCCGATCCCAAGCTCATTGATCTTTTTTAACTGAGCTTCGCCGGTCTGAAGAGCGTAGAAGGCCCGCTGCACATAATCGTAGAGGACCTCTCCTTCTTCTGTGAGCTGGACGCCTCTGGAGTTCCTGGAGAATAAAGTTACGTCAAGGCTCTGCTCCAGCTTCCGGATAGATTTGCTGATGGCAGGCTGGCTGATGAAAAGCTCTGCGGCTGCCTTGGAAATATTTCCTGTGTTTGCCACTGTATAAAAAACTTTGTATAGGGATAAGTTCTGGTCCATAGGATCTCCTTTCTCTTTTGCTGTTTTTATTCCTGCAGGCAACGAGCCAAGCGGTCATGCTTGCATGGCCATTTGGCGACTGCCGCAAGGGTCTAATACCCCGATGCTTGCATCGCTGCCAGCTTGATGCCTTGTATGCTTGCATCGGGGTCTTTGACTTTCTGATAGGGGTATGAACAGCAGTGTTCATGAATTAAAGTTATGCCTGTTATGTTTAATATGTATTTCTATTATAACAAAACCTATGTTAGAATGGCAATAGCAGAACAGAAAAACAGGAGGCGAAAGCTATGGGAATGACAATGACACAGAAGATCCTGGCAGCTCACGCAGGATTGGATAAAGTAGAAGCCGGACAGCTGATCGAGGCAGATCTTGATCTGGTGCTGGGAAATGATATCACCTCTCCGGTGGCGATCCATGAAATGGATAAAATGACAGTCGATACCGTTTTTGATAAAGATAAAGTAGCTCTGGTTATGGACCACTTTATTCCCAACAAAGACATTAAATCTGCAGAACACTGTAAATGTGTGCGGGAGTTTGCCTGCCGCCATGAGATCACCAATTATTTTGACGTAGGAGAAATGGGGATCGAGCATGCCCTTCTTCCGGAAAAAGGACTGACCGTGGCCGGGGACGCTATCATCGGCGCAGATTCACATACCTGTACTTACGGGGCTTTAGGAGCTTTTTCCACAGGGGTTGGAAGCACCGATATGGCGGCGGGAATGGCTACAGGAAAAGCCTGGTTCAAAGTGCCTTCCGCTATTAAGATCAACATTGTGGGAAAACCCTCTAAGTGGGTCAGCGGAAAAGACGTGATCCTGCATCTCATCGGCATGATCGGCGTCGACGGGGCCCTGTATAAATCTCTGGAGTTTGTAGGAGAGGGGATTAAGAACCTTTCCATGGACGACCGTTTTACCATTGCAAATATGGCTATCGAGGCCGGGGCAAAGAACGGGATCTTCCCGGTAGACGAGCTGACAGAAGCTTATATGAAAGAACATTCCAGCCGTCCTTATAAAGCTTATGAGGCAGATGCGGATGCGGTTTATGATGAGGAATATACCATTGACCTCAGTACCCTGAAATCTACCATTTCCTTCCCCCATCTTCCTTCCAACACCAGGACGATGGACCAGATCACAGAAGACGTAGTCATCGATCAGGCGGTGATCGGTTCCTGTACCAACGGAAGGATCGACGATCTGAGATGTGCCGCAAAGATCCTGGAAGGCAGAAAAGTGAAAAAAGGCGTGCGCTGTATTGTGATCCCTGCTACTCAGAAAATTTACCTTCAGGCTATGGAAGAAGGTCTTCTGAAGATCTTTATCGAGGCGGGAGCCGTGGTAAGCACCCCGACCTGCGGTCCGTGTCTGGGCGGTTATATGGGTATCCTGGCGGCAGGAGAACGGTGTATCTCCACCACCAACCGGAACTTTGTAGGCCGTATGGGCCATGTGGATTCTGAGGTATATCTGGCAAGTCCGGCGGTAGCTGCGGCCAGCGCCGTGACCGGAAAGATCTCTGTGCCGGAAGAACTGGGATTATAGGAGGAAATGAAGAATGAAAGCAAACGGAACAGTTTTTAAATATGGAGACAACGTAGATACAGACGTGATCATTCCTGCAAGATACCTGAACTCTTCAGATCCGAAGGAACTGGCGACCCACTGTATGGAAGATATTGATAAAGATTTTGTGAAGAAGGTACAGAAAGGAGATATCATCGTAGCGGAGAAAAACTTCGGCTGCGGTTCCTCCAGAGAGCATGCGCCCCTGGCGATCAAAGCCGCCGGGGTAAGCTGTGTGATTGCAGAGACCTTTGCCCGTATCTTTTACAGAAATGCCATTAACATCGGACTTCCCATCATCGAGTGTCCCGAAGCTTCCAAAGGCATCGAGGCAGGAGACGAGGTGGAGGTAGATTTTGACACTGGCGTCATCACAGATAAGACGAAAGGAACCACCTTCCAGGGTCAGGCCTTCCCGGAATTTATGCAGAAGATCATCAAGGCCGAGGGTCTGGTAAACTATATCAACAGCCAGCAGAAATAAGACAGGACAGTTGAAGAAATAGAGACAGTGCATGACTGATAGGCATCGGCTCGTTAAACGATAGAAGCCGCTGCCTATCAGTCTTTTTGCGTTATCCTCAGCGAAAGCAGCCCGCTCTATCTGTTTTGTGCTTTAAATTCTTCACCCCAATCCCGCATAGCGTCAAGGATCGGTTTCAGGCTCTGACCAAGCTCTGTCAGAGAGTATTCTACCCGGGGAGGAACTTCCGGATAGACCCTACGGTTTATAAGACCGTTGCTTTCCATATCACGAAGCTGCGCAGTCAGAACCTTCTGCGAAACATTTCCGATGGATTTTTTCAATTCCCCGAAGCGCTTCGTACCCGGGAGCAGATCCCGGAGTATCAATACTTTCCATTTATCTCCGATCAGCATCAGGGTTGTCTCAACCGGACATGCAGGGAGTTCTTTTTTTACAGTTTTATTTTCCATAGAAGCGTCTCCTTTTGTTTGTCATAGTATCATAAAACTGTAAAAATCATATAACAACAGGAAAAGAAAATCAACCTCCGGCGAGGAAAAATCACAATGGTTTCCTATAGGTGACTACAGCACAAAAAAGTGCTTACTTTACGATGGAAACTTTTCCTCCTATAATATAATCAAGAGCTGAGGAAAGCGGCCGGGCCAAGGCTCCATATAAAACAAGCTATGATTCAATATTTATTAGGAGGAATTTAAAATGAAGATCGCAGTAATCTGTGCAAATGGAAAAGCCGGTAAACTTATCGTAAAAGAAGCAGTAAACAGAGGCCTGGACGTCACTGCCGTTGTCCGCGGGGAAAATGCCACAGCAGCACAGAAAGTCCTGAAAAAAGATCTGTTCGACCTGACTGCGGACGATCTCAAAGGCTATGATGTTGTGATTGACGCTTTCGGCGCATGGACGGAGGACACCCTTCCTCTTCACAGTACCTCTCTGAAGCATCTGTGTGATATCCTCTCCGGCACGGAAACCCGTCTGCTTATTGTAGGCGGCGCAGGAAGCCTGTATGTCAATCCGGAGCATACCGTATGCGTGGCTGACGGCCCGGACTTTCCGGACTGCTTCAAGCCGCTGGCCGGCGCTATGGCAAAGGCCCTTTCTGAACTCCGTGAGCGCAGGGACGTAAGATGGACTTATATCAGCCCGGCAGGTGATTTCCAGGCAGAAGGGGAGCGTACCGGGAAATATATCCTGGGAGGAGAGGAGCTGATCCTTAATTCCAGAGGGGAAAGCATCATCAGCTATGGGGATTACGCTATTGCAATGGTGGATGAGGCTGTAAAGGGAGACCATATCCGGAAACGTATCAGTGTGGTAAGAGAATAGGAAACAGAAGCAGGGGATAAGCGAAGAGGCGGCAGGAAGGAGAGAGATCTATGGAAAAACCTGTTACACAGGGACAGCGGGCGGATTTTCTGATCCGCTGGTTATTGAAGGAAAGAGAAGAATATAAGGATCTGGAAATCCCGGTCAGTCTGACAGAGAAGCGACAGCTTCTACGGAGCCTGATGAATGTGCGTCCTCCCATTCCCGCTGACAATGAATTCCTGACGGTTCAGGACGCTTACCTGCAGGAACGTCTGGCTGAGAGAGGCGTCACCCGGATCGGGGATTTAAGCCCTGTCCGGCCGGGGATTTATCTCTGGCAGGGGGATATCACCACCCTTGCCGCAGACGGGATCGTTAATGCGGCGAACAGTCAGATGCTGGGCTGCTTTGCCCCCTGCCACGGCTGTATTGACAATGCTATCCACACCTATGCGGGGGTGCAGCTCAGGCTGGAGTGCGCCTCCATTATGGCGGGACAGAAGCCGGAACCGGCGGGAAGGGCAAAGATCACAAAAGCCTATAATCTTTCCTGCCGCTATGTGCTGCATACGGTAGGCCCCATTATATATGGCGACGTTACAGAGACGGACCGGAAACTGCTGGCAGACTGTTACCGCTCCTGTCTGGAACTGGGGGCGGCTTATGGGCTGCACAGTCTGGCTTTCTGCTGCATTTCCACCGGCGAATTCCATTTTCCCAACAAGCAGGCAGCGGAAATTGCCGTAAAAACAGTTGAGGAATGGCAGAAAGAAAATCCGGATCAGATGGAGGTGGTCTTTAATGTTTTCAAGGACAATGACTACAGGATCTATAAACAGTTATTGCGATAGCCTGGGACGGCTTGAACGGGAACTGGATACAGCGGAGGCTGTCCTGATCGGAGCCGGAGCGGGGCTGTCTGCATCCGCCGGATTTACTTACTCAGGAAAACGGTTCGAGAAATATTTTTCTGATTTTCGGGAAAAATACGGATTTCAGGATATGTATTCCGGAGGCTTTTATCCCTACGATACCTTAGAGGAGTATTGGGCGTACTGGAGCAGGTATATTTATATTAACCGGTATATGGACGCCCCCAAGCCTGTGTACCGGGAGCTTTATGATCTGGTAAAAGAGAAAGAGTATTTTGTCCTGACAACCAATGTGGATCACTGTTTTCAAAAAGCGGGATTTGACAAGAAGCGTCTGTTTTATACCCAGGGGGATTATGGTTTATTTCAGTGCAGCATACCTTGCCATAAGGAAACTTATGACAACGCAGAAACCATCCGCAAAATGATCGAGACCCAGGGCTATGTGATCGCTGAAAACGGTGAGATAAATTTACCGAAAGGGATCGTGCCTAAAATGGAGATTCCCCCGGAATTGGTTCCCTGCTGTCCGCAGTGTGGAAAACCTATGAGTATGAATCTTCGGGCCGATGATACTTTTGTGGAGGATGATGGCTGGCATCAGGCAGCACAGCGATATTCAGATTTCCTTCGCAGGCATCAAAATAAGAGAGTGTTGTTTTTAGAAGCAGCCGTTGGATTCAATACCCCTGGAATTATCAAGTATCCCTTCTGGCAGATGACATACCGGAATCCGAAGGCGGTGTATGCCTGCGTCAATCTGGGGGAAGCCTGGGCGCCGGGAGA
>CALWSM010000033.1 GCA_944384185.1 uncultured Blautia sp.
ATCGGCACAGACAAGGAGGGCAATGAGATCAGCCTTCTGGACGTGATCGAGACAGAGCCGGTAGATGTGGTAAAGGATTATTCTCTGAAACAGGAGATCGGTTATCTCTATCAGCTGCTTCCCAGGGTCCTTACCTCCAGAGAGCAGGAGATCGTCACTCTCCGCTACGGCCTCTATGGAAGGGATTCACTGACACAGAGAGAAATAGCAAAGCGGCTGAATATCAGCCGCTCTTATGTGTCGCGTATTGAAAAAAATGCCCTTCTGAAGCTGCGGGAATATTTTTAGGTAAAACCTTACGCCGGATACAAATTTCGGAAACTCTATTTGTATCCGGTACAAAGTACCTTTCCGGCTCCTCAGTCTTCTTTTCTTCTTAAAATATCATATCTCTCCGGCGCCTGGCTTAAAGCCACATAAAGCACCTGCTGGGGATGGGGTGCGCTTTCCTGCATCTGCCCCTCTTCGTCTAAAATCTTCTCCACCGTTACCGGAAGATTTCTTCCGTCCGGCTTCATGATCTCTATGGTCTCTCCCACAGAAAATTTATTTCTCTGCTCGATCCTGCACAGGCCGTCCTTTACTTCCCAGACGATTCCCAGATAAGTATAGCCTTTTTCATAGGTGTTATTGTCATAGATCTGACTGGTCTCATCCGGCTTTCCATAGAAAAATCCTGTAGTAAACTGACGATAGGTGCAGCTTCGGATCTGTTCCCGGTACCAGGACATATGCTCCCGGTACTTAGCCGGATCCTCCAGATAGTCGTCAATAGCCTTTCTGTAGGTTCTGGCCACAGTGGCCACATAAAGGGCGGTCTTCATCCGTCCTTCTATTTTCAGGCTGTCGATGCCGCTGGAAAGAATGTCGTCCATATGCTCGATCATGCACAGATCCTTGGAATTAAAAATATAGGTGCCCCGCTCGTTTTCATAAACCGGCATATATTCTCCCGGCCTGGTTTCTTCTACGATAGAATATTTCCAACGGCAGGGATGGGTACAGGCTCCCCGGTTGGCGTCCCTTCCCGTAAAGAAATTCGAAAGCAGGCATCTTCCGGAGTAGGAAATGCACATAGCCCCGTGGATAAAGGTTTCAATCTCCATCTCTTTTGGGATATGTTTCCGGATCTCCCGGATCTCCTCCAGAGAAAGCTCTCTGGCGCTGACCACTCTTTTAGCCCCCTGCTCCCACCAGAACTGATAGGTCCCGTAATTGGTATTATTTGCCTGGGTGCTGATATGCCGCTCGATCTCAGGGCATACTTCCTTAGCGATCCTGTAGATCCCCGGGTCGGAAATGATCAGAGCGTCCGGTCCAATCTCCTTCAGTTCCTGAAAGTATTCCCGTACCTGGGGAAGATCCTGATTATGGGCCAGTATATTGGCCGTGACATAGACCTTCGCTCCATGGGCATGGGCAAAAGCAACCCCTTCCCCCATATCCTCCATGGAAAAGTTTTTTGCTTTAGCCCGGAGTCCGAAAGCTTCTCCTCCGATGTACACTGCATCTGCCCCGAAAACAACTGCGATCTTCAGTACCTCCAGGCTGCTTGCAGGTATCAGCAATTCCGGTTTATCCCTCATGATTCTCCTCCTGCTGCTTTCTGACACTGAGCGCCACTCCGTCCCCCAGGGGAAGAATGGCGGTTTCCAGCTCCTTGCTGTTTTTCAATACACTGAGATATTCTCTCATGCGCTTATAGATCGTCCGGTTCCTTCTCTCCACTGCAAAATGGGATTCTATAATGTCTCCATCCTGAAGGACATTATCCGAAACCAGCATCCCCCCCGCCGCCAAAAGGCGGAGGATCTCCGGAAAGAAATGTATATACTGCCCCTTTGCCGCATCCATGAAAATAAGATCATAGGGGCCCTTCAGGGTTTTCAATACTTCCTGGGCGTCGCCCTCCAGAAGGGTGATCTGTTTTTCCGCCCCTGCCTTCCGGAAATTTTCCCTGGCAATGGGAATCCGTTTTTCATAATTTTCAATGGTTGTGACCCGGCACTCTTTCGGTCCGTAAGTGCTCATAAGAATTGCGGAAAAACCTACCGCAGTGCCCACTTCCAGGATCCGCATAGGGCGTTTGAGCTGCAGGAGCACTTTCAGAAGGCTCTGGGTTTCTCTGCGTATGACCGGCACATGCTCTTTCAGGGCTTTCATCTCCAGCTCATTGAGAAACGGCGTATTTCCCCGGTCCAGAGAATTGATATAGGTAACTAAGCGCTGATCAACGATCACTCCTGGTTTCCTCCTGTTTTCTCTCCCTCATCCTGATTTTCCCCGTCCTGGTTGTCTGCTCCGCTCTGGAGCTCTGAGCTGCCTTCCTGGGCAGAGCCGTCCTCCTGGGTCTGATTCGGCTGTCCTTTTATGTTCTCTCTGGCCAGGATCTCCAGCATTTCATCTGTGGTCATACCGGTATTCAGGATATAGGTTCCCGCCTGGATCTTTCCGCTGTAATTGGAAAGCTTTTCCTGCACTATGAAAACCTTAGCGTCCCGGATAAGCCCCCGGCTCTCCAAAGTTCTTCCTACCTGATATACAGAATCCCCTTCCTCCACGGTCACCGTAATGTCTCTTCCTTCCTCCTGGGAGTCCATAGGCTGCTGATAAAAAATATCATACCCGAAATCATACGCTGCCTTTCCGATATAGAACACTGCAATTGCCACGATAAGATAAATGCCTAAACGAAAAAAACCACTGGCTACAATAGAAGACTTTTTCTGTTTTCTGATTTGTTTTCCCATAGCATTCTCCTTAGTTTACGATAGTT
The DNA here is from genome assembly GCA_944384185.1 of uncultured Blautia sp. Classification (GTDB taxonomy): domain Bacteria; phylum Bacillota; class Clostridia; order Lachnospirales; family Lachnospiraceae; genus Blautia. The sequence continues at coordinate 2,777 of CALWSM010000033.1, forward strand.
CCGGGACATCCAGATTGATCCCCTGGTGGATCGCCGTGCTGATCCCCTGAAGCTGCCTGCACAGCGCCAGCTCCGCTTCCAGGAACTGATTCACCTCTTCGATCTTGCACAGCTCTTCCATCTTTGTATCTAAGTCATCGATCACTTCATATAAATTTTTATCCTCATACTCATTTTGTACTCTATAGTTCATACGGCGCAGATCATCTACCTGCTCCTTCAGGCCGGGAATCCGGTTCACCGCCTCAAGAGCCACGCAGTACTGTTTATAAACACTGCCGTTTTTTATTGCGGAGATCAGCATTTCTGTACAGGTATCTATAAAGCTCATTCTCTACGCCTCCATAATGATCGGCAGGATCATAGGATTTCTCTTGGTGCGCTTCCATAAAAAGTCTCCCAGGGAATCTTTGATGATATTTTTAATCTTTCCCCAGTCCGTAATATGCTTATCCAGACACACATCGATAGCGTCCTCCACCACGATCCTGGCCTCATCCATAAGATCTTCTGACTCTCTTACATACACAAAGCCTCTGGATACAATATCCGGTCCTGCCAGCAGGCTGCCGCTGTGTTTTTCCAGTGTCAGGACCACGATCATGATACCATCCTCCGCCAGATGCTGACGGTCCCGCAAAACAATGTTGCCGACATCTCCTACGCCAAGACCATCTACCAGTATGGCTCCTGTACGGACTTTTCCCGTTACCCTGGCCGGTTCCTGTTCATTAAGCTCCAGCACGTCTCCCGAAGAAAGAATGAAGATATTCTCCTTGGGGATCCCCAGATCTTTTGCGATCCCTGCCTGAGCCTTTAAATGCCGGTATTCCCCATGTACGGGAATGGCGTATTTCGGTTTCACCAGGGAATAGATCAGCTTGATCTCTTCCTGGCAGGCATGTCCGGAAACATGGACATCCTGGAAAATAACGTCTGCACCTTTTCTGCTCAGCTCATTGATCACCTTCGACACCGCTTTTTCATTGCCCGGAATGGGATTTGAACTGAAAATAATGGTATCGTTTGGCTTGATAGTAACTTTTTTATGGATATTAGCCGCCATACGGGAAAGAGCCGCCATAGACTCTCCCTGGCTTCCGGTAGTGATCAGGACCACTTTATCGTCCGGATAATTTTTGATCTGATCGATCTCTACCAGGGTTTTATCCGGAATACGGAGATAACCCAGCTCTGCCGCCGTACCGATCACGTTTACCATACTGCGGCCTTCTATGGCTACCTTTCTGCCGTATTTGTAGGCTGAATTGATGATCTGCTGCACCCTGTCCACATTGGAAGCAAAGGTGGCAATGATGATCCGGTTATTCCGGTGTTCCGAAAAAATATTGTCAAAGGTCTTGCCCACGGTCCTCTCAGACATGGTAAAGCCTTTTCTTTCCGCATTGGTACTGTCACACATTAAGGCCAGCACGCCTTTCTTGCCGATCTCTGCAAATCTCTGCAGGTCGATGGCGTCTCCGAATACAGGGGTGTAATCCACCTTAAAGTCTCCGGTATGGATCACAGTTCCTGCCGGCGAATAGATCGCCAGGGCAGAAGCGTCCTGGATACTGTGATTGGTCTTGATAAATTCGATCCTGAAGCAGCCCAGATTAATGGACTGTCCGTGTTTGATCACCTTTCTCTTGGTACTTCTCAGCAGGTTATGCTCCTTTAATTTATTGTCGATCAGTCCCACGGTAAGCTTTGTGGCGTAAATAGGCACATTCACTTCCTTTAAAACATAGGGCAGTGCGCCGATATGGTCTTCATGCCCATGGGTGATGACAAAGCCTTTTACTTTCTCATAGTTTTCCTTCAGATAACTCACGTCCGGGATGACCAGGTCGATTCCCAGCATATCGTTCTCCGGGAAAGAAAGACCGCAGTCTACCACAACAATACTGTCTTCATACTCAAAAGCTGTAATGTTCATTCCTATCTGTTCCAGTCCGCCCAAAGGAATGATCTTCAATTTTCCATTATGATTTTTTTTCAATGTTATTCCTCCACTTATTTCCGTTCCTACTCAAATTCAATGTCCTCTAACATGGCTGCAAAGACTTTATAAACCGCATCGTATTCTGTATCGTCTTCCACAAATACATAGCAGCTGTCTTTGTCGCCGTCTTCTGAAATGTCTTTTAAAATATACGCCGCACTTCCGTTTTCATTTTCCGATTCATCCGGATCAATGACCAGAAGGTAATCAACGCCCCCTACTCTGGTCTGCTCCAGGATACCAAATTCTAATTCAGATCCGTCCTCTCCGTCAAATACTACTGTTTCCATAGTTTCGTCCTTTCTTTTTGTTTTTCGGGCATACGCAGAACCCGGAAACTCGCTGGTCTCACAGAAATCAAACGGTGTCCGGGTTTGCTTTTGCATCTAAATAGCCCTGCAGAATAAATACAGCGGCTATCATATCCACATATTTTTTTCGGTTCTCTCTCCGCACACCTGCCTCGATCAATGTGCGGTCCGCCTCCACGGTAGTCAGTCTTTCGTCCCACATAATAACGGGCAGCCCCAGTCTGCGTTCCAGGGTTTCTTTTAGCTGCAGTGATTTTTCCGCCCGCTCACCGATGGTATTATTCATATTTTTGGGAAAACCAAGAACGATCTCTTCCACCTGATACTCTTTCACCAGTTCTTCGATCCTGCGCAGAGACTTTCTCAGTTTATTTTCCTCTTCTCTTCGGATGATTTCCAATCCCTGGGCTGTCAGCCCCATAGGGTCGCTGACAGCCACCCCTATGGTCTTAGAGCCGTAATCCAGTCCCATGATCCGCATAAGCTTACTCACGCTTCCAGGACTTGTTCCTGATATACTCTTTCAGCAGCTCTTCTACCAGTTCATCCCTTTCTACCTTCATAATGGTGCTTCTGGCCCCCTTATGGCTGGTAATATACGTAGGATCTCCTGACATAATATAGCCGACGATCTGATTTACCGGATTATACCCCTTCTCGGTCATCGCATTATATACCAGATCCAGAACTTCTTTCACTCGTACTTCCGGGTCTGACTTCACATTAAAATATTGTGTGTTTTCTAAATTTGCCATACTTGATTCACGCCCTTATCTCTAAAATTACAGCTGTCCGGCCGCACCCTTCAGATTCACAGCTTACACTGCTTTCTGTCGGCGGTGCAGCGGAATAGCCGCCTAAAAACTCGTTCTAATCTGCCATAGCCCTCTGGGATCTAAAGAAGGATATACAACTGCAACTATGCTTTTATTCTAATATATCTTCCCGGGAAATTCAACTATTATATTGTGCAAATAAAAATCCCGTCCTTCAAAGGCCCTGTGATTCTGGCTTTTTTTATACAGTTTTCCAGATTTTCCCCGCTTTTGACCCCAGTCTTTATATATTCTCTGGTATGTCCGGTCCAGTAGGTTTCTCCCTGGATCTCCACTGTTTCTTCAAAAAGCACCTCCACTTCTTTCCCCAGAAAGGCCTCCATATAGGCCATTTCCTTTTTCTTTCCCAGTTCGATCAGTTCATGGCTTCTTCTGGTTTTCACCTGCTCCGGGATCTGGCCCTCCATACGGTCCGCCCTGGTCCCCTTTCTTCTGGAATATTTGAAAATATGGGTCTCGTAAAAGCCTACCTGGTCAATAAAGCGCCTGGATTCTTCAAATTCCTTTTCCGTCTCCTGGGGGAAGCCTACGATAATATCGGTAGTCAGCGCTGGATCGTCAAAATATTTCCGCAGGATCCGGCAGCTCTCCATATATTCTTCTGTAGTATATTTCCGGTTCATACGTCTTAAAGTCTCATTACAGCCGCTCTGGAGAGACAGGTGAAAATGGGGGCATATTTTTTCCATACCGCCAAGGGCCCGGCCAAATTCTTCTGTTACGATCCTGGGTTCCAGGGAGCCCAGGCGGATCCTTTTTACTCCTTCCACCTGGTGGACCGCCTGTATAAGCTCTAAAAGGCTCTCCCCCCTATCTGTGCCGTAGGAGCTCAGATGGATCCCCGTAAGGACAAATTCCTGATAGCCGTTTTCCACCAGTCTCCTCACTTCCTCCAGAACTTCTTCCTTCTTTCTGCTCCTCACCCTTCCCCTTACGTAAGGAATGATACAGTAACTGCAGAACTGGTTGCAGCCATCCTGCACCTTCAGATACGCCCGGGTATGTTCTCCTGTAGAGGAAAGCCTGAGATTTTCATATTCCACCGGTTTTTCCAGATCCTCCAGGACCTTTTCCTGGCCCTGCTCCTTCCGGTAATTCTCCAGAATATCCAGCAGCTCCTGTTTCCGGTTGTTCCCCAGTACAATATCAATGGCCTCATCTATCTTCCCGGCGTCTTTCTGGGCCTGCACATAACAGCCTGCTGCGATCACGATAGCCTCCGGATTGAGCTTTCTGGCCCTGTGGAGCATTTGCCGGGATTTCCGGTCGGCAATATTGGTCACTGTGCAGGTATTGATGATATAAACATCCGCCCCCGGAGCAAAGGGGACGATCTCATATCCGGCCGCCTTCAGCTCCTGCTCCATAGCCTCCATTTCATAGGCGTTTACCTTACAGCCTAAATTGTGCAAAGCTACTCTTTTTCTTATATTCTCCATTTTTATACTCTCCATACATTAAGCGTTTTGACGAATAGTCACCAGATTCTTTGTGTCTTATTTTTCCCTTTTTCATATTGACTTTTTCTGCCAATGAAGGTAACATAATCCTTGTAAAATGCAATTACTAAAAATGAGGTAAGGGAGGATTTTTCCAATGAAAACAGTTAAAATTTCACTGAACTCTATCGACAAAGTTAAATCTTTTGTAAATGAAATCACAAAATTCGACTATGATTTTGATTTAGTTTCCGGTAGATATGTAATCGATGCTAAGTCCATTATGGGTATCTTTTCTTTAGACTTATCCAAAGCTATCGACTTAAATATCCACGCTTCCGACGCAGCTCTGGACGAAATCTTAGAGACCTTAAAACCATACTTAGTATAAATCTATCATTAACGAATTACCTGAAAGGCCGCCGCTTCACCCGGCGGCCTTTTTGTGCAAGCACAGCAGCCGCTATGCTTGCATGAACGGATATTTGCCGGGTAACGGTCAGCGAACTGCTGTCTTAATATCTACTGCGCTTCGCAGATCACGGTTTCCGCTGTCTCTACAGCCTCTTTCAGCATATCTTCAATTTTCTCCTGAAGCCGCTCTTCCGATTTCCGGATCACCTGGATATTCGGTTTTGTCACCGGATGCTTGGCCACGAAAATCGTACAGCAGTCCTCATAGGGAAGGATGGAGGTTTCATAGGTCTGGATCTTCAGGGCCACATCTACGATCTCCTGTTTGTCAAAGCCGATCAGCGGCCGGAATACCGGCATGGTGCACACTTCATTGGTCGCCGCAAGACTGTGGATGGTCTGGCTGGCCACCTGGCCGATACTCTCTCCCGTCACCAGCGCCATACAATTATCCTGTCTGGCAAAAGCTTCTGCGATCTTCATCATATAGCGGCGCATAATGATCGTCAGCTCCTCATGGGGGCATTTATCATAGATATAAAGCTGGATATCCGTAAAGTTCACAATATGGAGACGGATAGGTCCGGCGTACCGGGACACCAGCTTTGCCAGATCCACCACCTTCTGCTTTGCCCGTTCGCTGGTATAAGGCGGCGCATGGAAATAAACAGCATCAATGGTCACACCTCTCTTGGCGATCATATAGCCGGCCACCGGACTGTCGATCCCTCCGGAGAGAAGGAGCATAGCGCTGCCGTTGGTTCCCAGAGGCATCCCTCCCGGACCCGGGATATTTTCGGAGTACAGATAGATCTTGTTCCGGATCTCTACATTCACAGTCACCTGGGGATGATGGACGTCCACCTTCATATTGGGGCAGGCCTCCAGGATCACCCCTCCCAACTCACTGCTGACCTCCATGGACTGCATGGGATAGGATTTTTTATTTCTCCTGGTATTTACCTTGAAGGTCAGAGCCTTCTCCCCGTAAACCCTCTTCACATAATCCGCCACATCTTTGGAAAGCTGTTCAAAGCCCTGATCCTCCAGTACCACTGCCGGACAGATCCCATATATGCCAAAGACTCGCTTCATGGCTTCTACCGCTTCTTCATAGTCATATTCCCCCTGGGGATATACAAAGATACGCCCCATCTCCTTGACAACACGGAAATCCCCTTCTACATTCTTCAACTGATATTTTATCTGCTGTACCAGAGCGTCTTCAAAGATATAACGGTTTTTCCCTTTAATGGCAATTTCCGCATATTTGATCAAAAAAGCCTTATACATACAAAATTCTCCTTCTATTCCTATTTTCTTGCGTATCTCCGCAGCAGGGGCAGCAGCTCCCGCAATACTTCCAGGGTATAATCCAGCTCTTCTTTGCTGGTAAACTCGCTGAAACTGAAACGTATGGCGGATTCTTTCCGCTGAGGACTAAGACCGATGGCTCTCATAGAAGCGCTTCCGGTCCTCTTATGGCTGGAACAGGCGCTTCCGGCAGAGACATAGATCCCTTTCTCTTCCAGGGCGTGAAGAAGCACTTCGCTTCTCACTCCAAGGAAACTGACGTTTAAAATATGAGGCGCTCCCGCTGAAGGATCCGGTCCGTTGATCTCTACCTCTTCCAGTTTGTAAAGCTCTCCTGCAAAATACTCCTTCAGCTCCTGCATATGGGCGGTATTTTCTTCCAGTCGTTCATAAATGATCCTGGCCGCTGCCCCCATTCCTGCGATCCCCGGTACATTATCGGTTCCGGAACGCATGCCCTTCTGCTGGCCTCCGCCGAGGATCAGAGGCTGGATCTTTACCTTATCTCCTACGTACAAAAATCCTGCCCCCTTGGGGCCGTGTATTTTGTGGCTGCTGGCAGAAAGAAGGTCGATCTTCATTTTCTTCGGAAAGATCCGATACTTTCCATAGGCCTGGATAGCATCCACATGAAAAAGAGTTTCCGGATTTTTCTCCTTGATAAGCCTGCCCATCTCTTCTATGGGCAGGACGGCCCCCAGTTCATTGTTCACATACATGGCGGACACCAGGATCGTATCCTCCCGCACCGCCTCCTGCAGTTCATTCAGGGAAAGACTGCCTTTTTCATCAACCGGGAGCCTGGTAACCTCAAATCCCTGCTCCTCCAGCCATGCTGCAGGTGCGGACACTGCCGCATGTTCATAAACTGTGGTGATCACATGCTTCCCTTTCCGCTGATTAGCCAAGGCTGCGCCTATCAGGGCCCAGTTATCCGACTCCGTTCCGCCTGAGGTAAAGTAGATATCTTTTTCCTGGACCTTCAGAGTCTTTGCGATCTCTTTGGCCGCCTCTTTCACATAATTTTCTGCCTGAACGCCTTTTAAATGCATAGCCGATGGATTTCCGTAGTCTTCCATCATGGTCCTCACCACAATATCCTTCACTTCTTCATAGCATCTGGTGGTGGCAGAATTATCCAGATATGCTTCCATTTCTATTCCTCCAATGCAAACATTAAAACAGACAATACCGCCAGCCCTGCGGTTTCTGTTCTCAGTATCCTTTTTCCAAGAGTGATCGCCTGGGCGTTTGCTTCTGAAACGGCCAGACTGACTTCCTCTTCCTCGAAGCCCCCCTCCGGTCCGATAAAGATCCCTACAGACTGTCCCGGTGTGATCTTTTCCAGAATGTCTCTGGTATGCTTCATATCCTTTGCCAGTTCATAGGGCATAAGGACCACGTCCAGCTTTTCCCCGTACCGGACGGCTTCTGGAAAGCTCATAACTTCCTGGATACGAGGCACATACATTCTCTTAGACTGCTTGGCTGCGCTTTCTGCTATGGCCTGCCATCTGGCCCGTTTTTTTTCTTCTTTTTTCTTGTCCAGCTTTACCACAGACCGTCTGGAAGCTACCGGGATCACCTGATGGACCCCCAGCTCCACTGCTTTCTGGATGATCAGCTCCATCTTGTCCCCCTTTGGCAGCCCCTGAAAAAGGAACAGCTTAGAAGGCAGCTCATAGCCCGCCTCCTGGACATACATGATGTGGGCAAGGATCTCCTCCTCGCAAAGAGCTTCGATATAACAGGTATATTCCTGTTTTCCTCCGTCGCTGATCAGGAGCTCCTCTCCCTCTCTCATGCGCAGGACATTTTTGATATGGTTTACATCGCTGCCTGTGATCGAGATCTGCTTTTCCCCGATCCTGGCAGGATCTGCGAAGAAACGATACATACTTTCACCTTAACGCTTTCTGGCTGTGACAGATACCCATTCTCCCTGGCGGGTAACCTCCAGCACTTCCAGTCCGGCCTTCTCTACAGCCTCTGTCACTACGGATTCCTTTACGTCAAGAATACCGGAGGTGATATAGAGCCCGCCTTTTTTCATCTGATGAACGATCACCGGGGTCAGCGGGACCAGCACGTCTGCCAGGATATTGGCCGTTACAATATCATACTTCTCATAGCCCGCTGCATCCTGGATCTCTTTATCGTCAATAATATTCCCGATCATCATCTCAAAGTCTTCATCCGGGATCTGGTTGGCCTCTTTATTTTCCTCCACAGCCGGCACCGCACAGGGATCCAGATCCGTTCCCACTGCATGGGCGGCTCCCAGTTTTAAAGCCACGATAGAGAGGATACCGCTTCCGGTCCCTACGTCCAGAAGAACCGTATCCTTTGTCACGTATTTTTTCAACTGCCGGATACAGAGCTGGGTGGTCTCGTGCATGCCGGTCCCAAATGCAGTTCCCGGATCGATATGGATGATCATCCGGTCCTTATCCTCTTCCTTAACCTTCTCCCAGGAAGGAATGATCAGAATATCATCTACGTAGAACTGTTTAAAATACTGCTTCCAGTTATTGATCCAGTCCACATCTTCTGTCTCATCTACTGCGATGGAGCCCTCGCCTATGTCCAGAAATCCTCTGAGACCGTCCAGCTCCTGTTTTACCATGGAAAGCACCTCTTCCTCTGTAACCTCCCGGCTGTTGACCAGCAGCTTTCCCTCCCCTGTCTCTTCCACGAAAAAGCTGAGATAAGCGGTGCCGTCGTCCTCTCCCATCTGGGGAAGGATATCTACAAACATCTGCTCCTTTTCCAGAGGCGTCAGGGGAACATTATCTTCGATCTGCGCCCCTTCCAGGCCGATATCATAAAGAGTGCTGATAATAATATCCTCTGCCTCCGTCTTTGTTTTGATCCTGAATTTCTTCCATTTCATATTGCTTCCCCGCCGGCTTCCCACCGGCTCTTCCTTTCTATTTATTCATCTATACTGCATAATCTGTACCGGGATATCTATACCAGCATAAAAGTCAGGGTAATGGTAAATACCGACAGGACTGTGGTGGCCACGATTCCCTCTGCGATCGGCCTGGGATCTTTTCCGTACTGTTCACAGAGCATGGCGGGGAGGTTCCCCACCGGAAGGGCGGCCATAAGGACGACCACGGCTCTTATCAGCAGATCCTGCAGGACTGGGCCAAGGATCAGCGCCAGCAATACCGGGAACAGAATAAACCGGATGGACACAAAAATAAGGAGTCTTGTATTTTTTACCATATTTTTGATCTTCATTCCGGCCAGGGAAATCCCGATCACGATCATAGATAAAAGAGTGCAGGCGTTACCATAGTATCCTGCAAGGGTCTCGATCTCCTCCGGCAGCTCAAGCTGAAACCAGTAGATAGCAAAGGCCGTGATGCAGGCGATCAGCCCGGGATTCAGATAGTCCTTAAAAGACTGCTTTTTATCTCCTGCCCCTTTTTTCAGCAGCATGATCCCAAACGTAAAGATCGTAAGGTTAAAAAGAAAATTAAAAACGATCACATAAACCATGGATTCCGGCCCAATGATCGCCAGGGCCACCGGGATGCCTATAAATCCCGTATTTCCGAAGACCGTCATCAGAACATACGGATTTTTCAGATTTTCCGGCACTTTCAGCGCCCACACAAGAAAGTATCCGAAAAAGATCAGAAAGACATAGAAAATAACCCCCAGGATCCCCACAAAGACCACATTCTCTCTGGGTATCTCGGAAAGATCGTTGAACATACTCACGATGATCAGCCCCGGTGAACAGACATTTACCACCAGCGCCGACAGATCCTTGGAAGCGCTGTCCGATATCATTTTCTTTTTATACAGCACAAAACCGGTAAGGATCAGAATAAAGATCATCAACATCTGTTCCAGCACTACCAAACCGCTCATTTTCCATTTTTCCTTTCGACCCTGATATCTTGTTATTATAGAAGAAATATTTTTAAATTGCAATACAAAGGAACTGCTGCATGAACCATATGTCCAGAATATTTAACTATTCCCGATTTTGATTCATGCAGCAGCTTCTAACCTTCAAATATATCTTTCAGCTTCTCGCCGAATTTTTTCTTTTTCTCACCGCTGGAAGGACGGTTTCCACAGGCCTCGTCGAATCTGCGGAGGGCTTCCTTCGCTTCTTCGTTGAGCTTTGTGGGCACCTGTACCACCAGAGTCACATAATGGTCTCCTCTTACACTCTTATTTCTCAGAGATGGCACTCCTTTTCCCTTCAGACGGACCTTGGTGTCGGTCTGGGTTCCCGGCTTCACATCGTACATAACGTCCCCGTCTACGGTACTGATCCGCACCTCTCCTCCAAGAGCCGCCTGGGCAAAGGTGATAGGCGCAGTGGAAAATATGTTCATATCCTGTCTCTGGAAGATGGGATGACGGGCAACTACCACTTCTACCATCAGATCGCCTCTGGGGCCGCCGTTGGTTCCCGGTTCTCCTTTTTCCCGGATACGGATGCTCTGTCCGTTATCAATACCTGCAGGTATGGTGACTTTGATCTTCTTTCGGTTGGAAATAAATCCGGTTCCCCGGCAGTCCGGACATTTATCCTTGATCACTTTTCCGGTTCCATGACAGTCCGGACAGGTCTGGACGTTCTGAATGGTTCCAAACATAGACTGCTGAGTATATACCACCTGGCCGGTTCCCCGGCATTTGGAACAGGTTTCCGGTGAAGTGCCGGGTTTCGCTCCGGTACCGTGACAGGTCTCACAGGTGTCTTTTAAGGTAAGGTCCAGCTCCTTCTCACAGCCGAATACCGCCTCCTCAAAGGTGATCCGGACAGAAGCATGAACATTTGCCCCTTTCATAGGGCCGTTATTGGGACGCCGTCTCCCGCCGCCGAAAAGGTCGCCGAAAATATCCCCGAAAATATCTCCCATATCGCCGCCGCTGAAGCCTCCGAAACCACCGAAGCCATCGAAACCGCCGGCTCCGCCGCCTCCCTGTTCAAAGGCCGCATGGCCGAACTGGTCATACTGTCGTCTTTTCTGTGGGTCGCTTAATACACTGTAGGCCTCTGTGGCCTCCTTAAACTTTTTCTCTGCTTCTTTATCTCCCGGATTCACATCGGGATGATATTTCTTGGCAAGCTTACGGTAGGCGCTTTTGATCGCAGACTCATCTGCCCCCCGGTCTACGCCCAGGACTTCATAGTAATCTCTTTTCTCTGCCATTGGTCTTTTCCCTTTCTACACACAAGCATGGGATGCCCGAAAACACCCCATGCTTTTTTGCGATACGTCCGGCAGGCTTCTGCCGGTAATGGATAACTCCATCTTTTACGTTCCGGATTAAACTTCTCTGTAATCTCCGTCTACCACATCGTCGCCGTATGCTTCATTGCCGCTGTCCTGAGCGCCTGCGCCTGCTCCCGGATTGGGGCCTGCCTGCTGTGCGTTCTGGGCCTGCTCATACATCTTTGCAAAAAGCTTCTGAGCGCTCTGCATCAGTTTTTCTTTACCTGCCTTCAGCTCTTCTACCTGGGCATCTGTGATCTCATCGGTATTGGAGCATTTTGCCAGTGTTTCCTTCAGTGCGTTCAGATCCGCTTCTACGGCAGTCTTGTCGTTGGCGTCGATCTTATCTCCGGCTTCTTCCATGGCTTTCTCTGTCTGGAATACCATAGCGTCTGCGTCATTCTTTGTATCTACAGCCTCTTTACGTTTCTTATCCTGTGCTTCGTATTCGGCAGCCTCTCTTACAGCCTTATTGATCTCGTCGTCAGACATGTTGGAGCCTGCTGTGATAGTAATGTGCTGCTCTTTGCCGGTTCCCAGGTCTTTTGCAGAAACATTTACGATACCGTTGGCGTCGATATCAAAGGTAACTTCGATCTGAGGAACTCCTCTTCTTGCCGGCGGGATACCGTCCAGACGGAACTGTCCAAGGGATTTGTTATCTCTTGCAAACTGTCTTTCACCCTGTACTACGTTGATATCAACGGCTGTCTGGTTATCCGCTGCGGTAGAGAATATCTGGCTCTTCTTTGTAGGAATGGTGGTATTTCTCTCGATCAGTCTGGTAGCGATACCACCCATGGTCTCGATGGACAGTGACAGCGGGGTTACGTCCAGCAGAAGGATATCCCCTGCGCCTGCGTCTCCGGCCAGCTTACCACCCTGTACGGCAGCGCCCAGAGCCACACACTCATCCGGGTTCAGAGTCTTGCTGGGTTCTTTGCCTGTCAGCTGTTTTACTTTATCCTGGACAGCAGGAACACGGGTAGAACCGCCTACCAGAAGTACCTGGCCCAGCTCAGAAGCACTCAGTCCTGCGTCGGAAAGGGCTCTTCTTACAGGCTCTGCAGTTTTCTCTACCAGGTCGTGTGTCAGTTCATCAAATTTTGCTCTTGTCAGGTCCATATCAAAGTGAAGAGGTCCGTTAGCGTTCATGCTGATAAATGGCAGGTTGATATTTGTGGTCGTAGCGGAAGACAACTCTTTTTTCGCTTTTTCGGCTGCTTCCCGGATACGCTGCATAGCCATCTTATCTGCGGAAAGGTCAACCCCTTCTTTCTTCTTGAATTCAGAGATCATATAGTCGGCAACCTTCTGGTCGAAGTCATCGCCGCCCAGGTGGTTGTTGCCTGCTGTAGACAGAACCTCGATAACGCCGTCGCCGATCTCGATAATGGAAACATCGAAGGTACCGCCGCCTAAGTCGTATACCATGATCTTCTGTTCTTTTTCATTGTCCAGTCCATAAGCCAGGGCCGCTGCGGTAGGCTCGTTGATGATACGTTTTACTTCCAGGCCTGCGATCTTACCTGCGTCCTTGGTAGCCTGACGCTGTGCATCGTTGAAATAAGCCGGAACTGTGATAACAGCCTCTGTCACCTTCTCGCCCAGATAATTCTCTGCGTCTGCCTTCATTTTCTGAAGGATCATTGCGGAGATCTCCTGAGGAGAATACTTTTTCTCATCAATGGCTACTCTGTAATCTGTGCCCATATGTCTCTTGATAGAAGAAATGGTCTTGTCAGCGTTGGTAACAGCCTGACGTTTTGCAGGCTCGCCTACAAGCCTCTCTCCTGATTTTGTAAAAGCTACCACAGAGGGCGTTGTCCTTGCGCCTTCCGCATTCGGGATAACTGTGGGCTGTCCGCCTTCCATAACGGCTACACAGCTGTTTGTTGTACCTAAGTCAATACCTATGATCTTGCTCATGATAAACTCCTCCTTAAATCATTTCTATTATTAGTTATTATTTGCTGTTTATAAGATAAAATCCTTCAGGATCTCTCCTGCATATGAAACTCTTCCGCCTCTGACAGGATGCTGGATCAGTTTGCCACCTTCACCATACTGTGGCGGATCACAGCGTCCTTATAGGTGTAGCCTTTCTGGAACTCTTCCACCACCATATTCTCTCCGGCTTCCTCATCTTCCACATGCATCACTGCATTGTGATAATCCGGATTGAATTCCTGTCCTACGGATTCAATGACTTTCACTCCCATTCCTTCAAATGAAGAAAGGAGCTGGCGGTAGATCTTATTCATTCCTTCTACAAAAGGACTTTCTTTCTCTTCTTCCGGAACTGCAGCCAGGCCTCTCTCAAAGTTATCTACTACCGGAAGGATCTTCTCGATCACTTCTCTGGCCCCGATCTCGTACATAGAAGCTTTTTCTTTTTCTGTACGTTTCCGGTAATTGTCGAATTCCGCCATCTGTCTCTTTACCATATCGGTAAGCTCTTCTATTTTTTCATCTTTTTTGTCTTTTTTCTTCTTTCCGAAGAAACCTTTTTTCTCAGGCTCTTTCTGGTCTTCTTCCGAAGCTGCATCGGAAGCTTCCGTCTCTTCTTCCGGTTCCTGTCCTTTTGCTTCTTCCGCTGTCTCGACAGCCTTTTCGTCATCCTCTTTCAAAATATCTTCTGTCTGATCCTGAGAAACGCTTTCTTCTTCCATGGGATTGAATTCTTTCTTTTCTTCTGCCACGAATTCTTACCGCCTTTCTACGTTTTCTTAAATATATTGTCTAACTGATTTTTCAGGGTTTTCAGATTATCCATTACATTTTCATAATCCATACGCTTGGGACCTATGATCCCGATAGTTCCCTGCATACCGCCTCCCAGGTCGTAAGTAGCTGTCACTACACTGCAGTCCTTCATGGTCTTCACCGGGCTTTCATTTCCGATATAAACCTGGATACCGGTATTTTCACCGCTGCTCTCATTTTCCATAGTGTCCTTTACGAATTCCGCCAGGGCCTCTTTTTCTTCAAAAGCAGAGATCAGTTCGCTGGCTTTCGAAGAATCCGCAAGCTCCGGATACTTGAAAATGTTTGTTGCGCCGCTGGTGTAAATCTCCATTTCCTCATCGTCTACTGCAATAGCCTGGGCTACTGCATCGATGACGCTGCTGATCACTTCGCTGTGGATCCCTGCCTGTTCTTTCATCCGGGAAATCATCGCCAGATTGATCTCTTCGATGGACAGTCCGTTCAGCTGGGTGTTCAGAAGAAGATTTAGCTTCAGTATGGTTTCTTCATCCATAGGTTCCCGAAGCTGGATCATGTGGTTCTTTACAATGTTTCCTTCCACCACCACCACGGCCAGGAGCTGGGTTTCCGTCACTCGGGACAGCTGGATGAACTTCAGTTTATTCCGATGATACGTAGGACCGGTGATCATGGTGGCATAGTTTGTATTAGAAGCCAGGATCTTGACCACCTGCTTTAATACCTTTTCCATTTTGTCCGTCTTCTCTATCATCAGATCTTTGATCTCTGCAACTTCTCTGTCCTTCTCCTTCATCAGCTCATCTACATAAAGACGATAGCCCAGATCTGAAGGGATCCGTCCTGCAGACGTATAGGGCTGGATGATGTATCCCAGCTCCTCCAGGTCGGACATTTCGTTGCGGATCGTTGCGGAGCTAAGATTCAGATCCGTATATTTGGAGATCGTTCTGGATCCTACCGGCTCCCCGGTTTCCAAATAAGTCTGGATAATGGCTTTCAGAATTTTTCGTTTTCTCTCGTCTAATTCGTTTTCCATTCCATCTTACGCTCCTTTCTCTGGTAGTTGTTAGCACTCGTTGTGGTGGAGTGCTAACATCTATGCTCTTAAGATAGCACCACTAAAAATATTTGTCAAGAACTTTCTTTAGATTTTTATCCGTTGCCTGAATCTAAAAATGGGACTTCCTCATTTCGAGGCAGTCCCACCTTTTCCTGTAAAGTTTTACTGCCTCATGCAATTTCCGCAGGGCGTATATCCCCATTGAAGCAGCGTCTTCTGTTCCCCTTTATAAAAAGCCATATTATCTTCGTCCATGGCCTTTACCGAACTGCAGTCCGGCAGATGTATTTTTTTGGTATGGATATTCAATATGTAATCGCAGTCCTCTCTGGAAGAGTTGTCAAGGGCTTTTCTGCTTTCCTCCCCAGAATCCTCTTTAGCCTGGGAGCTGTCTCCCGGAGTATAATCATTGCAGGGTTCCCGGTCAAAGGTGATCCCCTGCCCCCGGCTCACTGCCGTGACATTTCCCTGTTTATCTGTGCGGAACAGAGGTATCTGAAATTCCTGGAGCAGTTCTGCGGTTTCCTGCCGGGGATGGCCGTAGCTGTTTCCTTCCCCGCAGCTGATCACTGCCTGGGATGGATCCACTGTCTGGAAAAATTCCCGGCTTACATGGGAGCCATGATGGTTCATCAGCATTACATCCGCCTGTATGTCCACGCCGGCTTCCAGGATCTCCTTTTCTCCCTCTGTGCCGATATCCCCTCCTATAAAGAAGCGGTCCTTTCCGTTTTCCAGGATGATCCCCACAGAATCCTGATTTTCATCTTTGTGTCCGTAGCTTACCGGCGAAATGATCCGGAACCTGCCGCCTCCCA
>CALWSM010000034.1 GCA_944384185.1 uncultured Blautia sp.
GTATCCCGCATGATCTCGATCTTTACCAGGTCGCTGCCGCAGACTTCTCTGGAAAGCCTGGCGATCCGCACGGCTTCCCGGGCGTCTCTGGCTCCGGAAGTATTGGGCAGGAGGCTGACTCCCTGGGGGATATAATCCAGGATATTGGCGGCGCCTCCTTCATTTACCCGGCGAAGGGCCAGGGTAATGATCTGGGCCCCTGCCTGCTCTACTGCCGCCTTTATAAGATCCAGAGAATATTTCCCGGATCCCAGGATAAACCTGGAGGTGAATTCATGGTTTCCGATCTTCCAAGTGTCTTTTGTATGGTTCATTTTTCTTCCCTCATTTCTTTCTTTTTTCTATCATTCAGTATCAGTTCCAGGATCTGGTTTGCCTCATGGGCAGCGCACAGAGCTACCCTGGGCGCCGCCAGCCCCTGTCCTTCCTCAATCCCGGAAGTTCCGTCTCCGCAGAGATAGAGATTTCTTCCCACCTGTCTGGTGACGATGGCATTACTCCTTCCAAAGCCTCCCATGCCGCTGGCGCAGACCAGAGGTTTTTCAGGGAAAAGCTCCAGACAGCGGTTGACCAGCATAGCCTTATTTTCCGGCCTGTCGAAAGCTTCGCAGATAATATCTGCATTCTGAAAAAGCCGGGGAATATTCTCTTCCGTGACCCGTTGGCAGCTGGTCTTTATATCCAGCCAGGGATTGATCTGAAGAAGCTGTTCTTTCAGGGCTTCTGTCTTATCCATACCCAGGTGGGAGATAAAATAATGCTGCCGGTTCAGATTGGTCAGATCCACCTTATCAAAATCAACAAGGTGCAGATGTCCTACTCCCGCTCTGGCCAGAAACACGGACACATGGGAACCCAGTCCCCCGAGACCGGCCACCGCCACCTCTGCATTTCCCAGTCTTTCCACCTCTTCCCCGGTACACCGGGCAAGAAGGGCATTCTGCAGTTCTTCCCTGGAGGGGACTCTTTTCTCCATAAGATCAGCCTCCTCCCACAAAACTGACGATCTCGATCTTATCCTCTTCCAGGATCTCCTCTGTGGGATAATTTTTCTTCGGAACGATCTCTCCGTTTTTTTCCACGGCAACCCGGTCTGTCCGGTAATTTCCTGCTTCCAGCAGTTTCTCCACCGTCAGACCGGCCTCCCAGGCCGTCTTTTCTCCATTTACGATCATCTTTCTCTCCTTTCCGGAATACATTGGTCATCCGGAGAATGCCTCCAACTATGATGCTGCGGGTTGTGACCTGCTACCCACTTCCGCTGGCATCATGAAATAAAAAAGGGTACATAAAGCAATACACCCGTGGTGGTGCACCCCTTCATGAACCCGTTGGCTCACTCTCAACTGTGATCGGTATTCTGTTTTTATATGGAACCATCCCTTGGGCTCTCTCAGAAGTCTGTCCTCTGGCGTATCATACAAAAAGAAAAGGAGACGGACACTGCCATCTCCTGAAATCTCATCTTTCTTCCTACGTTGGCATTATCCAAATCAGGTTCCCGGGTCGAAGTTCACAACTTCCTCTCAGCCTGTTTACAAGCTCCCCTTTTTTACTTCTTCAGTATAAGCTTCTCTCTCCTGTCTGTCAAGATAAATTTTCCGCCGGACAGACCTCCCCTGTCTGCACTTTTTACGCAAAAACTGCCCCCTGCCGGTTTCCGGATCCCCGGCAGGAAGCAGTTTATTCCTTATCTTTATTCAATGGTAATGTATTTATTCTCTTCCACCTGAGGAGCCGCCTCTTTTTTCGGGATCCTCAGTTTCAGTACGCCATGTTTGAATTCGCCCCGGATATCCTCCTGAGTCAGGTTCTCTCCCACATAGAAGCTCCGCTCACAGGCTCCGCTGAACCGTTCTTTCCGGATGAAACGTCCGTTCTTTGTCTCCTTGGGCGCATCCTTCTGTGCGGAAATGGTCATGTAGCCATTTTCCAGAGTAACCTTTATATCCTCTTTCCTGAAGCCGGGAAGATCAATATCCAGTTCATAGCCGTCCTTCTTCTCCCGGATATCCGTCTTCATCAGATTTTTCGCTCTCCGGCCATAGAGCTTCCTTTCCATCTTCCTGTCTGCTCTGTCGTCAAAAAATGGAAACTCGTCAAAATCAAAGAAATCATCGAACCAGTCATCCGCAAATGTTCTTGGCAGCAACATAGGTCATTCCTCCTTTACCCTTCGATAGCAATGTGATTATCCTGTTCAACGGCAGGTTTTTTCTCTTTTTTCGGGATACTCAGCTTCAGGATACCGTCTTCATATTTAGCCTTGATCTCCTCCTGAGTGACTTCATCCCCTACATAGAAGCTTCTGCTCATTGCCCCTGCATAACGCTCCTGGCGGATATATTTGCCTTCTTTATCCTTTTCATCTTTGTCCAGTCCCTTGGCAGCGGAAATGGTAAGGTAACCGTTTTCCAGGGAAGCCTTGATCTCGTCTTTCTTGAATCCCGGCAGGTCAACATCAAGTTCATAGGAACCATCTGTCTCCCGGATATCGGTTTTCATCATTCTCTTGGCGTTCTTGCCATATAACGGGTTTTTCCTTCCCCAGAAATCATCGTTAAATGGGAAATCCATAAAGTCATCAAATAAATTTTCTCCAAAAATACTAGGTACTAACATAAGTCATATCTCCTTTCAAAAGACATATCCTGTAATTTGTTTAGCACTTTGGGAAAACCGAAGTGTTATTTTCGGAACTCGGGAACCTTTCCTTTATCTCTTTCCCTTTATTCTAGTTGTAATATAACACTTATAATCAACAATGTCAAGGGACGAGTGCTACTTTTCTGTGAAAAATCTGTGACGCATATAAATTTGCTGACTTTGCCATAATAACAACGCTCCCTTCTCGTGCATATCTTTTTCTTTATTATGCATGTATGTCCGTACAATAGTAATACACTATTTCCTGCACTTTCAGGAAAGAAAAAGCAGGCCTGACAACGTGCAGGATCCTGAAATCACAAAAAGAAGGAAGACCATACGATACAAATCCCCATAAGAATGGGCTGATGAAGTACATATACCCAGATGGTTTTCCTCCCGATAACGGACAGCAAAGGGATCCGGATGCATAAAAAGCGCCGGATTCCTTTGTTTTTCAGGATCAAAGGATACAAAAACCACCCTGTCCAGTACAGGAAGATCCAGGGCAGCACAGGAAAGTAATCACTGGAATAAAAATCCGGTCCCGGAAATCCGAAAATTGTGAGGACACCGGAATACAGCCCTTTCGGAAGTTCCGGAAAATATCCCGGGATCCAGAGATATCCCCTTTGTATAGAATAGGTCATGCCAAACAGGATCAGACAGATCCCGGTTCCCAGAAGAGGCGGAATCTTTTCTCCCGGTTTTGCAAAGGGGATCGTCAGCAGCACTGCGCAGCCGATAAAATTCAGGATACCGAAAAAGATCACTTCGTCGGGGATAACCAGCCAGGTCGCCGCCGTGATCAGAAATCCTATGCCATTGAGGAAAAGACCTCTCTTCAGATTTCCCCCTTTGCCAAACCTCCAGGAAAAACCGGAGATCAGGATAAAACTCCAGCAGATCCCCTGCTGCCAGAGGAAAGCAGCGGGTGATCCCAGCCAGGCCGGATTCTGCCCGTATATCACAAAAATATCATAGGTAAAATGATACAGGATCATACTTACCAGGGCCAGGCCCCGCAGGGCGTCTATAAGATAATATCTTTCCCTGGTTTTTTCAGATGCATTTTCTGTCATCTCTTTCCTCCCTATCTTTGTCAAAAATGGAGCCTTCCCGCTTATCGCAGGTCAGCTCCATCTTCTGTTTTTCATGTGTCAGCGGATATAAACCGCCGCCTCCCATGGGGCAAAGGTTCTGTTCTCCAGCGGTTTCTCCGGATAATTGCCAATGAGGAATCTGGTTTCTTCCCTTTTCCATTCTTCCGGCATTGTAAAAGCTGCCTCCAGGTCTGAGAAATTCAGCACCACAAACATTTTCCGGTCTTCCAGATTTCTCTCATAAATATAAAGTTGCGGATCCTCTGGCTCGTACTCTTTAAAATCTCCGTATACGGCGATCAGATTCTCTTTTCTCATGCGGATCAGTTTCTGCATATAGTGGAAGATCGAGTCTTCATCCGCCAGAGCTTCCTTTACATTGATCTCCTTATAATTGGGATTCACCTTCAGCCAGGGAGTTCCGGTAGTAAAACCTCCGTTGCTCTCACTGCTCCACTGCATAGGCGTTCTGGCGTTGTCTCTTGCGCGATAGCGGATACCGTCTAAAAGCTTCTCAGGATCTTCCCCGCCCTTGACGACTCTTTCCTTCCAGCAGTTGTGGATCTCCACATCATCATAATCTTCAACAGAGTCAAAAGAAACATTGGTCATGCCGATCTCTTCTCCCTGATAGATATAAGGGGTTCCCTGCATGGTCATCAGCATAGTATACAGCAGCTTCTGGCTCTCTTTGCGGTACTCTTTCTCATTTCCTCTCCTGGAAACGGTTCTCGGCTGGTCGTGATTGGTCCAGTAAAGACTGTTCCATGCCTTTCCGTTCATAGCGGTCTGCCATTTACTGAGAACTGCCTTTAATTCCGGCAGAGGCACCTTCCGGTAAGCCCACCGCTCTCCGTCTACGGTATCCAGATCGTCATGCTCAAACTGGAACACCATATTCAGCTCATGAGAGTCTTTTCCCGCATATTTCAAAGCTTCATCCAAGGGTACGTCAGACATTTCCCCTACAGTCATAATATCATATTTAGAAAGGACCTCCCGGTTCATCTCATGGAAAAACTCGTGGATCCTGGGGCCGTTCTGATAATTTTCCGCTCCGATCCTTCCCTTTCCGAGGATCCCGTCGGGGAGTCCCGGAACTTTGGAGTAAAGATTTGCCACATCCATCCGGAATCCGTCGCAACCCATATCCAGCCAGAACTTCATCATATCGTAGATCTCATAGCGGACTTTTTCATTTTCCCAGTTCAGATCCGGCTGCTTTCTGGTAAACAGATGGAGATAATACTGTCCTGTAGCCTGGTCGAATTCCCAGGCAGGGCCGGAGAAATAGGAAGTCCAGTTATTTGGCTCCTTTCCGTCTTTTGGGTCTCTCCAGATGTAATAGTCCCGGTAGGGATTGTCTTTGGATTTTCTGGACTCCACAAACCAGGGATGTTCATCTGAGGTATGGTTCACCACCAGATCCATGACCAGCTTCATGCCCCTTTCGTGGATACCCGCCAGCATTGTCTTAAAATCCTCCATGGTGCCGAACTCGTCCATAATATCCCGGTAGTCGGAAATATCATAGCCGTTGTCGTCATTGGGGGATTTGTAGCAGGGAGACAGCCAGATCACGTCCACGCCCAGTTCCTTCAGATAATCCAGCTTACTGATGATACCGGGCAGATCTCCGATCCCGTCTCCGTTGGAATCCATAAAGCTGCGGGGGTAGATCTGATATACCACCGCTTCTTTCCACCATGCTCTTTCCATCGTGTCGTACCTCCGTTTAACTCTTTATTCCTGTCAGATTTATTTTACCGAAATACCTGCCTATTTGGCAAGACTATCCTGTTTTTTCTTTTATTCTCCTCCAGTGTTTTCTCTTGAAAAAGAAATTTCTCCATAGTATGATAAAAACAGCATACGGTTAAACATCAGGAAGGAGATCTTATATGTCAAAAGAACCTGAACGTCTGAAAATCGACATCCAAAAAATTTTCTTAACGCCCCCTACCTCTATGAGGGAAAAGATCACACTGTTTTTAATGATGCTGGTTATCTTTATTATGTGTTTCGGTCCTACAATCTTTACCGATATCTCTCCGGTAAGAGCAATCATTATCTCTGCTCTTCCGGCGTTCACCGTCTCCTGGGGCTGGATGGTTCTGCTGAGAAGCCTCTTCAGAAAAAGAGAATTTTCCAAAGATTCCGGCGGCAAAAAGAAATCTTAAACAGCACAAAGGGCTGCCGTATATGCAGCCCTTTTGCAGGTCAGTTTATCTGCTGTATTCTCTGTCGCCTGATTTTCCGATCATTTCAGTTCTCCCGCCATATCTTCCGCCAAATTCAGGATCGTACCCGAATGGATCAGTTCACGCAGATATTCTATATGAGGATAAAGAAGCATATCCTTTTCCATTACCGGTATCTTTTCTTTTAATGTATCATAGATATTTCTGGACACCGAGCTCACCTCTGCATCCGGATCCTGAAACTGCTGGGCCTGGTAGTCAGAGAGCAGTTCGATCGCCAGGATATATTCCAGCTTTTCCGCCACTGTCACAGCCTTCCTGCAGGCAAAATATCCCATAGCCACATAATCCTCCTGGTTACCGCAGGTAGGAGTATTATCGATAGTGGCCGGTGAGGCCAGTACCCGCATTTCATTCAACAGTCCTGCCTGGGTATACTGAGGGATCATCAGTCCCGAATTAAGCCCCGGCTCTTTGATACAGAAAAACGGATAGCCGGAAAGGCTTTCGTCAATGATCCTGTTGTTTCTCCGTTCAGACATTTTACCCAAAGTACAGGCGGCAATACAGGCGCTGTCCATTTCAATGCCCACATAAGATGAATCTGCGTTGCAGGCGGAGATCACTTCCTGTCTGCCTTCCTCCCTCCATATGATAGGATTGTCGCAGCAGGAATTGATCTCTGTTTCTATTGTCCTCCTGGCGTCTTCCAGAGTTTTCTTGGCAGCTCCGTGGAGCTGAGGGATACATCTCAGAGACAGGGCGTCCTGTACTCTGGATCCCTGGTATTTTTTAATGACTCCCGAATCTTTTAAGATCCTCCTCACATTTTCTGCAGTATCTCCCTGTTCCTTGTGCGGACGCACCTGCATGACTCTTTCGTCAAAGGCATTCATCACGCCTTTCAGCGTCTCCAGAGACAGGGCCCCGATCACATCTGCCGTTTTACCTGCCTGAAGAAGATCATACAAAGCAATGGCTGCCATGGCTGTAGGTGAGGTGGTTCCTGACACAAGGGCAAGCCCTTCCTTGGAGCTTAATGTCAAAGGGATTATTCCTGCCCTTTCCAGAGCTGCGTTTCCATCCAACAGTTCGCCTTTATACCAAGCTTTTCCTTTTCCCATAAGCACCAGAGCCACATGCCCCTCCAGAGCCAGATAGCCTACGCTTCCACTTTGGGGAACTACCGGCACGATTCCTTTATTCAGAAAATCCCGGCAGGTCTCCAATACTTCCAGGCGCACGCCGCTGTAGCCCTGGCCCAGATTCTGGAGCATCATCAGGAGGATTCCTCTTACTCCTTCTTCCTTCAAAGGCTCTCCCACTGAAACCGCATGGGTAAGAATAATATTTTCCTGAAGCTGCTCCGTATCCTCTTTGCCGATAGCCTGGGTGCATAAAGCTCCGAATCCGGTAGTAACGCCATACATGACTTTTTCTTCATCCACCCATTTTTCCACCAGCTCTCTGCTTTTTTTCACTCTCTGGCAGTATTCTGGGGAAAAATCCACTTCTGCTTTGAATCTGACGATTTCTACAAACTCTTCAAGGCTGAGACGTCCTCCCAGAAAAATTTTTCCCTTCGTTCTCTTTTTACTCATTCACTTCCTCCTGTACTTCCACAAAATCCGGATCTTCCAGGGCCGCCGTACTTGCCTCTATATCTTTCATAGTTTCCTTATCCAGGAAAAATACCTTAAAGGCTGCAGCGATCTGGAGTATAAAGATGATCAGCACCACAAATCCGCCGCAGGCTGCCAGATATTTTACTCCGTCCACGCCCTGCTCTCCGCCTCCGAAGGCAACCATAACACAGGCGATCAGTCCAATGCTGACGCCCCATACGATCTTCTGCCATATTGCAGGTTCTTCATCATGTCTACCCCCTTTTGTACAAAGTACAGATATAGTAGTAGACATGGTATCCGCAGTTGTTGAAAAGGCTGCGATCAGGGTAACGATCAATACCGGAATAATAATGAAGCCGAGAGGTATATGCTGAAGGAATTCCCATAATCCTGCCACGGCTCCTTCTTCCTGGATCACAGATACAATATCCGCCTGTCCATTGATCTGCCAGTTTAAGGCGGTGCCGCCCCAGATGGCAAACCATACTAATCCGAAGGATGCAGGCAGTATCCAGTTGATGATCAGGAACTGACGGATGGTTCTTCCATATGCGATCATAGCAAAGAAAATACCCATCAATGGAGCATAGGCGATCCAGATCGCCCAGTCATACATGGTCCACCAGGTAACCAGCGCTTCTCCGCCTACAGTATAGGGATCCAGACCCCAGGTCCAGAAACGGTCCAGCCAGTATCCAAGCCCTACATTGGCCATGTTCAGAATATAGATAGTTGGTCCGATAATGATCAGCACGATCAGAAGCACATAGAAAATTTTTGAGGTCATATCTGCCAGCCACTTAATGCCTTTATCAATACCTGTAACCGAAGCGACCGTAAAGGTTGCTGTAATAATGGCAGTCAGAACAAACCATACCACCGGTCCCTGGGAGATGCCGTACACTGCAGAAAGTCCTGTTCCGATCAGGGCCAGGCCCGCTCCCAGTGAAGAAGCCAGCCCCAAAGCGATCGCCAGTACAGAAAGCACATCAACGAAAGCTTTCCAGAATCCTTTTGTAACTCTGTCTCCAAAAAGCGGCGTCAGGGATGCTGCTACAGAAAGCTCTTTCTTTCTGTTAAAATACATATAGGCAATGACAACTCCTGAAAGTGCGTACATAGCATAAGGGATATAGGTCCAGTTATAAAATCCTCTTCCAAGAGCAAAGTAGGCAGCTTCATCTGTGAAAGCTTCTACTCCGTAGCCATCCAGTTCCCCATAAATATTTCCATAGTAAACCATCACTTCATTTACACCGTAAGTGATCAGTCCGGTAGCGATCCCGCCTGTCAAGGTCATGGCAAACCAGGAGCCAAAAGAATATTTTGCTTTGGCATTCGGTCCTCCAAAACGTATCCTACCGATTTTGGAAAATAGCAGGATGGCCACTAATATCAGAGTTACCAGGGCAACAATCTGATAAAGCCATCCAAAGGATGTCAGAGACCAGGTGAAAATATCCTTTGCCACTTCTGTCAGCCACTGGTTATTTACCAGTCCCAGAATGGCTGCTCCTCCGATCACCAGAAAACAAGGGATAAATACATTCCAACGGGTAGCTTTTTTGTTTGCTGTGTTGTTTTCCATTCTTTCTTTGTCCGATTTAAAATCGGCTCTCTCCTTTCTTTCTTTTTTATACTTATTATTACTGCAATTTCCGTGCCAACTCTTTTCTCCACGAAAAACCTCCCTTTTCTCTTCATCTTTTCCTTTTTTTCTAAATTTCTCTATTTATGTGCAAAATCTTTTGGCAGATAGCAAAATAATTTTGCGTTTTTATCCGTTCTATGATACAGTAAAGAAAAATACCGGAGGATCGTAACTATGTCAGAAAAAATATTTTTTCATTTCCTGTTTCTCACAGACCGGGACTATCAGTGCAGAAAGATTTTTTACGGAGATCCCGGCAGCGAACAGATCTATTCCCTTCTCTTCCATAACTGGGTCCGTGAAAAAAGACATATCACTACAGTGCTGCCCATCTCTTCTGAAGATGCGGAAGGAAGCTTTGTCTGGGACGGAGATTCCTTTATATTTAAAAAACTGCCTGCGCCTAAAAATGGATTCTATTATCTTTTTCTGAAAGAAGACTATCAGACTGAGCTATATCAACAGTCGCTGAACCAGTTTGCCCAGGGCGTACAGATTTATGACCAGAACGGCTGTGCTGTCTTCTTTAACCGCACAAGCCGTCAGATTTCCCAGATCCCTTCTTCTCTGAACATTCAGGGAAGGCATCTCTTAGATCTTTTCGCCATTGACGAAGATATCAGCACCACCATGACTGCGCTGCGGACCCAGGCTCCGGTGATCAATCGGGTAGATCACTTCCGCACTTCCGCCGGAGCCTCCGTCCTCTCCACCAACACTGCCTATCCCTTAAAGAAAGGAAAGCAGGTTATCGGCGCCGTGGTTTTTGAGCAGACAAAAGAGATCGTGGCCGCAGTCAAAGAAAAAATGATCGAGTCAGAGCAGGCGTTAAACGATTTCAAAAAAAATGTTCCTGAAACACGGTTTTCCGGTTATACCTTTGATAATGTCATAGGCCATGGAAAAGCGCTTCAAAAGGCGGTGACCATTGCAAAAAAAATCGCTCCACAGAACAATTCTGTACTGTTGGTTGGAGAGACCGGCACGGGAAAAGAAATTTTCGCCCAGAGTATCCACAGAAGCAGCAAGAGAAACCAGAAAAAATTTGTAGCCTTGAACTGCGCCGCAATTCCCGACTCCCTGATCGAGAGTATGCTTTTCGGTACCCAAAAAGGAAGTTTTACAGGGAGCGAAAACCGTCCCGGATTTTTTGAGGAGGCCCAGGGAGGAACCTTATTTTTAGACGAGCTGAATTCCATGA
Organism: uncultured Blautia sp.; assembly: GCA_944384185.1. Lineage (GTDB taxonomy): Bacteria > Bacillota > Clostridia > Lachnospirales > Lachnospiraceae > Blautia. The sequence goes on from CALWSM010000034.1 coordinate 10,431, forward strand.
GTCTTTCCATGCAGTCCAAGATCCTCCGGGCTCTTCAGGAAAATTCCTTCCGCCGGGTGGGAGGTCAGAAGGATATATCCATGGATGTGCGTATCATCTCTTCCTGTAATAAAGATCCTTTCCAGTGCATCGCAGATAATCAGCTCCGAAAAGATCTTTTTTATCGGCTTTCCACTGTTATGATCGAGCTTCCTTCTCTCAGCATGCACATGGAAGATCTGGAAGAACTGATCCAGTATCACCTGTCCGCCACTGCCTATCAGTATGTCCACAGCGCCACAGTCCTGGATGCTCCGGTAATGGAACTCTTCCAAAGCTATTCCTGGCCAGGAAATGTCCGGGAGCTGTTTCATGTTCTGGATTATGCCCAAAATCTGGCTGACGGAGATACTATCAGCCTGGAGCACCTCCCTTCCTATCTTCTGAAAGAAAATAAGAACGCAAAAAAAGCCCCCGGAGAGTCTTTCTCTCCGGAAGCATCCTTTGACTGGAATAACAGCTCCCTCCAAAGTCTGATGGACGATTACGAAAGCAGGCTCATCCGCCAGGCCCTGAAATATTTCGGCTATAACATTACCCAGACTGCTCAGGCACTGGGACTGAGGAGACAAAGCCTTCAATACCGGATCCATAAATACGGGATCCAGATCTAGCCTGCCTTAAGTCAATACTCCTTTCTCCCCAGGGCGTCTTTGATATGCATAGAATCCCTGTATTTCGCCACGGTCCTGCGGGAAATGGAAATCCCCATTTTCTGCAGTTTCTCGGCGATCATGTCGCTGAAGGGTTTTTTCTTTTCTTCCTGGTCTATAATATCTCTAATACAGCTTTTTATGTGGTCTGCAGAATCCTCTTTGCTGCCCTCTCCCTGGATCCCCACAGAAAAGAAGAAAGAAAGAGGGTAAGTTTCCCAGGGGCACTGAAGATATTTTCCCTTGATCCCCCGGCTCACAGTAGAGGGATGGACCCCCATTTCTTCAGCGATCTCCCGCTGGGTCAAAGGCTCCAGAAATCCTTTCCCGTTCCGGAAAAAATTCTGCTGCCTCTCCACGATTTTTTCCGCAAGTTTCAGAAGAGTGGCCTTTCTCTGCACCAGGCACTGCTGAAGCCATTCCGCCTGCCTGATTTTTTCCCGGATATATTCCGCCGCTTCTTTATCTTCTACCCTGCTTTCCATTTCTCTGTAAAAATCACTGATATGAAATCTGGCGTTCTGCCCATCATTTACCAGGATTTCAAAATAGTCCCGCAATTTCACAACTATAATATCCGGTATCAGATATTCTTTAAATCTGCCGGTGGGGAAATAATTGGAAGGCCTGGGATTCAGTCCCAGGATCCTTTCTCTCGCTTCTCTGACTTCTTCCAGGCTTCTCCCTGTCTGCTCTGCGATCCGGGACAGCTGATTCTTTCCCAATTCCACTAAATAGTCCTGGATGATCGCTTCTTCCAGCTCTGTGCCCGTTTTTTTCCGAAGCTGAAGGAGCAGGCACTCCTGAAGGTTTCTTGCCCCCACGCCTGTGGGCTCCATAGAATGTAAGATTTCTACAGCCTTTTTGATTTCTTCCGGTTCTGTTCCAAGACTGACAGCGATCTCCTCCGGTTCTTCCGTAAGATATCCTCTCTCATCCAGATCGTAGATCAGATATTTCAAAACAGAGGCGCAGCTCTCCTCTATGTCCATATACAGTACCTGTTCCAGAAGGAAGTTCTCCAGGGAATCCCCTTCTTCCTCTCCCCGGAAATCCTCTTTCCCTGTCTCTTCATCCCTATAGGCTCTGTTCTGATAATCCTCATAAGTCTTCCTGGGGATCTTGCTTTTCCCATCCTGGCCTATATCCATGGCCATACCGGCTTCCTCTGTTTCTATTACCGGATTTTCCAGAGCCATTGTTTCCAGATATTCTTCCAATTCCTGATTTCCCATCTGCAGTATAGAAACCGCCTGTATGGTATTCTGGGATATTTTCTGCTGAAGTTCTGTTTCCTGCCTTAATTCCATGGCATCCTCTTTCTTTAAACTGCTGCGGTATCTGCCTGCGCCTATTGTAAAAACTCTCGGATCTCCCGTTCTTTTCCTTCTAACGACCCCTGTATCATCGGAGGACGTCCGCCGCCCTTTCCCTGGAAACGGGCGTTCAGCTTCTTTCCGGCGTCCTGTACGTCCCGGGATCTGCTCCCCAGGACATACTGATAGCCTTCTTCCTCATTTCCCACAAAGACTCCGGCAAATCCTTCGGTCATATCCATAGCCGCATTTACAAAATTTCTTCTGGCTGCCATATCCAGCTCTTCCACAAAAAGAAGGATATTTTTTCCCGGATCTGTCTTGGCCTGGTTTCCGGCTTCCTCCAGACAGAGATCCACGTACCGCTGCTGAAGGCTTTTGATCTTTTCTTTCTGACGATTTATTTCCTGCCCCAGCCGTTCCACCGCCTGGGCGGTATCCTCCTGCTTTGAAGAAAGGAGATTGGAGATCCTTATCACATTTTTTTCCTTCATACGGTAATCCATCAGCGCCCGGAAGCCGCAGAGCATGGATACCCTCATGCCGCCCTTATAGTGAATGGCGCCCACGAGCTTGATCAGGCCGATGCTTCCAGTCTCCTTTACATGGGGAGCGCAGCAGGCGCAGCTGTCATACCCGGGGATCTGGACGATCCGCACCTGGCCCTCGATCTCGATCTTGCTTCTGTATGTAATCTTTTTTAATTCTTCTTCACCGGGATACAGGACCACTACCGGAATATTCTCCGCCACCGCCTGGTTGGCCTCCATCTCGATCTGTTCCAGATCCTCCCGGGTGAGAACGCCGTCATAATCCATGGTTACTTCCTCAGCACCCAGATGAAAGCCTACGTTATGATATCCGAAATGCCGGTTTACCAGCCCGGATACGATATGCTCCCCTGTATGCTGCTGCATCTTGGAAAACCGTTCCGCAAAATCCAGTTTCCCTTTGATCTCCTCTCCCTCTTTTACAGGAGAACTGATATAGTGAAAAACGGTCCCAGCCTTTTCCTGGACGTCGGTCACAGGGATCTCCCTGCCATCCTCTGTATAGAAAAAGCCGGTATCGGCGCTCTGTCCTCCTCCTTCGGGGAAAAAGGCAGTTCTGGTAAGAACTGCCTGATAGCTTCCCTCACATTCGGTACAGGACAATACCCTGGCCTGAAATTCCTTTGTATAGCTGTCTTTATAAAAAAGCTTTTCTGTCATCTTTCGCCTCCGTACACCCGGATCACGGAAGAAACCTTATGTACCGCATTCAGTCCTTCCACGATCATCATGGCGTCGTTAAAGTTTCCTTCTCTCACCTTGGAGGTCACCACTACGATCTCCGCCAGATCCCCGTCTTTATGCTTCTGGATCATCTGGGCGATACTCACATTATTATTTCCCAGCACACTGGCGATCCCTGCCAGCACACCGGGGCGGTCGTCTACGTGCAGACGGAGAAAGAAACGGCTCTCAATATCCTCCGCCTCTTTCACAGGAATGTTCTTATAGCAGGTACAGCTGATCCTTCCCGTACAGTGGAAGAGAATGTTCCGCACAATATCAAAGACGTCCCCTACAATGGCGCTGGCCGTAGGCATTTCACCGGCGCCTCTCCCGTAAAACATGGCGTCGCCTACAGCGTCCCCTTTCACGAAAACCGCATTGTAGGAATCATTTACCGTAGCCAGGGGATGCTCCTGGGGAACCAGCATAGGCTGTACCCTGACCTCAATGCCGGAATCTGTATTTCTGGCCAGACCCATCAGCTTGATCACACAGCCCAGCTCTCTGGCATAGCGGATATCTTTTGCAGATATATGGGTAATCCCCTGGGTGATCACATCCTCAAAGGTCACTCTGGAATTAAAGGCAATGGAAGCCAGGATGGCCATCTTTCTTCCTGCGTCCAGCCCCTGGATATCCGCAGTAGGATCTGCCTCTGCGTAGCCCAGCCTGGTAGCCAGAGCCAGGGCTTCAGCAAATTCCATACCCTCCTGGGTCATCTTTGTAAGGATAAAGTTGGTGGTGCCATTAACGATACCTACTACCTCTGACAGATGGTTGCCTGCCAGGCACTGTTTCAGTGGACGGATAATGGGGATCCCCCCGGCTACCGACGCCTCAAATAAAAAGTCCCGGCCATTCTCAGCCGCACAGTCCAGCACCTCCTGTCCATAGGAAGCTACCAGATCCTTATTTGCTGTCACCACATGTTTTCCGGCCTTTAAGGCCTCCAGCATATAAGTCTTAGCCGGTTCAATACCGCCCATAACCTCTATTACGATCTCAATGGAGTCATCCTCCAGGATTTCTTTCCAATTATTGGTCAAAAGCTCAGGCTCCTCGATCTTCGCCGCTGCTTTTTTCAGATTCCGGACCAGGATCTTCCGGATCTCCACCCGGGCTCCGATCTTATCTTCCATGTCCTCCTGCTGCATTTTCAGGACCTTGTATACGCCGGTTCCTACGGTTCCAAGACCCAGAAGGGCCGCATTAATCACTTTTCTGCTCATTCTTTTCTTCCTTTTTTATCTCTACTCTTTCTATATATCCCTTCTTCAGCTTATTGCTCCTGCTCAGGGCCTTACTCCAGCCCCCTACCTTGTTATATACCCAGAAGGAACGGGAGAACAGTCCCTTTGCCTTTCCCATCTTCTCTTTCGTAGTATTCGTATAAATAGATCCGCCGCATTCCATGGGGGTTCCCCTGATAATGTGGGTGATCAGATCCGACTCGCAGGTCACGTCATCGGGGATCTCTGTATAAGCCAGGCCGATACAGTCCGCCTTATGGGCGTCGCTTCCCCCTGTCCCGGGCAGTCCATACTGTTTTGCGATCGCTTTTGCCCTGTCGTTGACCTCCTGTGGCTCGCAGGCGTTAAAAGTTTCCATAAAGTCAAATTCTTTCAGGATATCCGGATTCCGCTGATAAGCCTTGGCGTTCATAAAGCTCATATATTTCTCTCCACAGGGATGGGCCGGCCCCAGGATACCTCCATAATTATGGACAATGGGGATCAGCATCTGTACCGGTATCCCCCGAAGTTCCAGGAGCCGGAGCTTAATGGTTTCCGGCATGATCACCAGAATATGGCCGGCATCCAGCGTATCATATTCGATACCCTTGAACACCAGAAAATCCTGGTACTTATCTCCTTTAATATTATTCTTCCAGTAACGGTACCCCCCGTAAGAATCGTGGTCTGTCACCAGCATGCCGCCGAATCCCTGGTTCCGCAGCATACGGATATACTGTTCAATAGGTACTTTTCCATCCGGGGATCCTTCCCGGGTATGGCAATGCATATCAATCTTCACGACAACCTCTCCTTTCCTGATCAGACACTCAGAAAATGCCCGGCTATCTGCCGAACCGCTGTCTCAGTCCCTGGACTTTTTCTTTCGGGATGATCAGATTAAATCCCTGAGGATTGATGATGACCCCTTTCGCTGTTGGGATCAGCACCTTTTCCAGATTATCAAAGCCTACCAGCAGCGCCTGGAGATTTTTCTCCTTATCGAACTTCCGAAATTCCTCTGCATCGGTAAACAGAGGCTGGTAAACCTCTCCCTGGTTATTTTTTATATAAGGCACCTGGACGTTTTTCGGATCCTGCCCCTTCTCCGGTCTGTGCACCGCCATCAGAAATCTGCTCTTCACAACATTGGCCGCCACTTCCTCCTCCAGCTCCGGAAGATTTTCTTTTTCTTCATTGGCCCCTCCCCTGCGGAGCTCCTGCATAAAATAAATACCGGATAACTGGAGCTGAGGATTAAACAGGGGCTGCTTTTCCTTAGGCAGAGAAGAGAAATCCGGTTTCTTAACGATTTCTTCCAGATCCAGCTCTGTTCCCTCCTGCTCCTTTTCATAAAAGACCACGGAATTTACTCCCAGGGTGTAAAGTGTGGTGTAAAAACTCAGATAGCTCTTATTCTCCACCTTAATGGATGCAATGGGATTTTTCCGGTCTGTAAAAGGTTTTACTGCCTTTTCCAGATCCTCTTTCTGCTCAAATATCCACACCTGGTCATTGAAGCTTTCCGGATCGCAGATCACATAGGGCAGTCTGGTCGCTCTGGAAAGGATCGTATAAACCTCTCCCAGGGTCTGTATTTTTCTGATCAGTTCTTTTCTATTATTGTCCATTTTGTTTCTCCTGTTGTGTTCATTCTTTCTTATGTGTCTAGTATACACCTTTTTCCTTTATTTGTCCCCGGGAATCAGGAAAAAAACAAAAGGCTGAAAAAAGCCACTTCTCCCTGGCACCAATAAGGCATGCCGCATTCTTCCGCCAGCTTATCCACCTGGATACAATAGGCGGAAAGGCAGGAAGCCGTTCTTTCCGGAAAACAGCAGGGCTTTCCTTCCTTTTTCCCGCAGACCTGACAGATCTGGCAAGGGCCTGCCATAGCCGGAAGATAGTTTTCCAGCTTTCCGGAAAGCTGATCGATCAGTTTCCAGGTCATCTGGTTATGACGGTGTTTGATCACTCTGGTCTCCTGATCATCGGTGATATCCTTTACCGGAGTAACCGTCTGAAGCACCAGCACACGTTTGAAGTTTCTGGTCTTTGCCTCCATTTCCTCCGGCGTCCCGCATTCCGGCGGGCAGGAATAGTTATTTCCATAATTCCCACAATAATTTATCTCGCAGTACTTTCTCAGAGAATGGTCGAACCGGAGCTTCTCTGCAGAAAGTATCCCGTAATTGTCAAATCCCGCATCTTTTGCTTCTCTCAGCAGTTCCTCTTCCTGTATCATTTTCTGTTACCTCCCTGGATCATAAAACTGCCGCCCTGTTTATTGCGGCATTCCCACACAAAATCCGTATTCTGCCGTTCCCTGTTCCCACTGGCCCTGTACCAGATATACAGAGCCGGGCCTGGCGGTAAACTCCAGATTTCCTTTTTCATTTTTTGTCACTTCCACCTCGGTTCCCTCCGGAATCTGGGCAGTACTGTCCGGATACTGTCCCAGAAGGGCGTCCTCCCAGACCAGCAGCTCTACCCTCTCAGGCGCTTCATCAAACTGTAGCTCCATAGTCATAGGCTCTGAAATCTTCTTTACTTCCACCGGCTCTGTCTGAAGGACATGGGCTGCGTCTGTAGTAACCGTCCGGCTCTCTCCGTTTTCATCGGTATAGGTCCAGGTATAACTGAGAGGCTCCGGGATCATCACTGTGGCAGCTGCCAGTTCATCGGTATAGCATACATTCAGATAAGGCCGCTCTGCGGGATCCTTTTCTACAAAAAGCTCCTCCAGATAATGTCCGTACCGATCAATATATTCCTGGCTGGACTGCTGGGTTCTTTCCATTTTTGTGATCCCGTTGTACTGGGCAGGATAGGATTCGGCAATGATACCGTTTCCCCAGATATTCAGCACGTCTCCGCTGTTCAGCTCTTCCTGGGTGATCTTTTCTCCATTCTCATCATAAAGTTCTCCCTCCGGTATATTTCCCGTAAAAGGATACTCATCGGTTAAATTTACGAAAATGTTGTTTCCATTTTCTTTTTCCAAATAAACAGCCTTTAAGGCATAATCACCCCGGATCTGGGTCTCTTCCTGGGGTTCTTCTGAGGAAAAATGACTTTTCAGCATATTGGCCGCCGCCAGAATGACCAGGGTCACCAGCAGTACGCCGATATAGACAATGGGGCTCGTATTATTATTTCTCATAAGACCTCCTGTTTCTTTTTCTCTGTCTTTAAGGATGCCGAGGGGCTGTAGACAATATTAGCGTTATTGGTCCGGTTATTTTTCCGGACGATGTACCAGCCGCATCTTTGCGGCTAGTATACTATAAAGCGGGGAGCCAAGCGAGCACTCCCGCTCATTTGGCGACCGCCGACGATACTAGCCGCACCTTTGCGGCTAGTATACCAAAAAGCGAGGAGCCAAGCGAGCACTCCCGCTCATTTGGCGACCGCCGACGATACTAGCCGCACCTTTGCGGCTAGTATACCATAATCTTCTTCCCCGCACAACGGAAGAATCCTTCCAAAAAACAGACCAAAAAACAGATACCAAAATAAGAACGGCTGAATTTCTTAAAATATTACAACCGCTATTACTATATATTTAATCTTTTGAAAACAAGAGATTACAGAACTTCTAAAGCGTAATATT
>CALWSM010000035.1 GCA_944384185.1 uncultured Blautia sp.
GGCTCATATCTTCAGGAAGAAACCTCTCTGCTGTTTGATCGGGATAAAAGCATTGAGATTTCTTTCCTTTGATATGAACGATAGAAATATAAGACAGAGCCGAAGCTCTTTGAAGTGTTGATCAGGATGTTGAAATATAAAATGCTTTTCTTTATCATAGCACATTTTCCCCTCCGGAGACAGACAGAAGGTTTCACAAAATACCCGGGGATCCGGCAAGTAATTTTTGTGGATTTTGAAGTTCCCGTATCTGTGTTCATCTTTTTTGATATGTTTTTATGTGTATGACTTAAAGTTATTCCTTCTCCTTCCAGGCCTTGATCTCTTCCAGCCGTTCTTTTACTTTTTTCTCTTCTCCCTGTGTGGTTGGCTGGTAGTAAACTCTGTTCTTCAGGCTGTCGGGCATACACTGCATATGGGTCAGCTTTTCTGTGGTATCGTGGGCATATTCATAGCCCTTCCCGTAATCCAGCTCCTTCATCAGCTTTGTTGGGGCATTCCGCAGAACCAGGGGAACCGGCTCTGCTTTTTTGTTCTTCACATCGGCTTTTCCTGTTTCGCAGGCTCTGTACAGGGCGTTGGACTTCGGCGCCATGGACAGATACACCACTGCATGGGTCAGATGGACGTCGCACTCCGGCATTCCCAGAAAATGGCAGGTCTGATAGACAGACACTGCCAGGGGCAGCGCATGACTGTCTGCCATTCCGATATCCTCGCTGGCAAACCGGATCAATCTTCTGGCAATATAGAGAGGATCCTCGCCCCCATCCAGCATCCGGCACATCCAGTACACCGCCGCATCCGGGTCGCTGTTCCGCATGGATTTATGTAAAGCGGAAATCAGATTATAATGCTCTTCCCCTGTTTTATCGTATAGAAGAGATCTGCGGCTGACACACTGTTCCAGCCCCTGGTCCGTGACCAGGATCCCTTCAGGGCTGATCTCTCCATTGAGTACCGCCATCTCCAAAGTATTCAGCGCTGTTCTGGCGTCTCCGTTGGCAAACTCCGCTATAGCCGTAAGCTGCTCCCGGGTGATCTTCACCTGCTGGTTCCCGAATCCCCTGGGACTTTCCAGAGCATGGTTTAAAAGCTTCAACAGATCCTTTACCTCCAGGGCCTTCAGCACAAAGACCTTGCATCTGGAGAGAAGAGCTGAATTTACCTCAAAAGAAGGATTCTCTGTAGTTGCGCCAATGAGAATGATACTTCCCTTCTCCACAAAGGGCAGGAAGGCGTCCTGCTGAGCTTTGTTAAAGCGGTGGATCTCATCTACGAAAAGCACCGTCCGCTGTCCCATTCTCCTGGCAAGCTCCGCCTGGTTCATAACCTCCCGGATTTCTTTAATGCCGCTGGTCACTGCACTGAAATTAATAAACTGGGATTTCGTCTTTCCGGCGATGATACTGGCCAGAGTAGTCTTTCCCACTCCCGGAGGTCCCCAGAAGATCATGGAAGAAATCTGGTCTTTTTCAATAAGCTGCCTGAGGATCTTCCCCTTTCCAAGCAGATGCTCCTGGCCTGCAAAATCTTCCAGAGAATCCGGCCGCAGCCTGGTGGCCAGGGGCGCAGCCTGTCCCCGGTCGTCAAATAATGACATTTGTTCCATTTCATACACCTCGCTTTTCCCCTCTGCAAATCAAAACGCCAGCATAGGTATATCTGCCCGGCCCGTCGCCGGCAGGCGTGAGATTCTTCCTTGCAGCAGGGGAATCCTGTCTTTTATTTATTATAACAGTTTTTTCTCCTTCTACAACCGACGGCCTTCTTTTTTCTGTAATATCTGCCGGAATCTTTCCCGGTCCTCCTCTTGTTTTTTATTCAAAAACCGGATTGAACCCCTGCAAGGAAAGAATTATAATGGAGAATAGTCAAAAGGAGGAAGATATTCATGGAAAAACAAAATGTGCAGAATTCTCCTGCTGCAAAAAATACTTTTCTGGCGTGTGAGCGGGACATTGTTTTTATCTTGATGATGCTGGCCGCCGGCTACTTTGGAGCCTTTACCTATTCTATACGAGGCGGAGTATTCTGTAATGCGCAGACAGGAAACTTTGTCCTCCTGGCTATGGCCCTGGGAAACGGACAGTGGTTCCACGCTCTTTATTTTTTCATCCCCATCACCGCTTACTGCGTGGGAACCATGCTCTCAGAAGTCCTTCCCGGCTATGTAAAAAAAAGCCGGCTGATCCGGTGGGATACTCTACTGATCGTCATAGAGATCCTGGTGGTGATCTTTCTTGGCTTTTTGCCGGAAAGCGCTCCCGTCCAGATCACCCAGGTATTGATCAACTTCATCTGCTCCATGCAGTACAATACCTTCCGCCAGGCGGAAGGTATTCCAATGGCCACCACCTTCTGTACCAATCACATCCGGCAGGTGGGTATCGCTATTACAAAATCCCTACGCCATCCCCAGGAACGTCCTTCCCATCTGCGGCGGCTGCGGACCCACGCCGTCATGCTGGTTTCCTTTGTCCTGGGAGGCGTAGCTTCTACTTTTCTCTGCCGCTTTTTCCTTGGGAAAGCCATCTGGTTTTCCCTCATACCTCTCGGCTTTGTGCTGGCAGGTCTTCTCTATGCAGACCTGGTAAAAGAAAAAGGGCGGCTGGATCAGATACCCCGGGGACATTAAAGGAATCGAACCGGCATTACTCGATTCCTTCCAGCAGCAAGCGAATAGACATGCTTCTGAAAATCTCTTCAATAAAAAAGTACGGTTGAAATTCCATTTTCGGAAATCCAACCGTACTATTTTTTATCCAATGTATTATTCGGCTCCCCTCCATTTCACCCGGGAACTCTCACCAGGTGGAGACGTTTCCTCCATTGTCATCATCATTATTGTCCTGTCTGTTCTTCCAGCATGGAAACAGGGAAGATCTGTGTTCTGTACAGATTTCTTCCGGCATATTATCCTGATCAAAATATTCATAGGCCCGGTTCCTGACATTTCTCCAGAAAGTCAAGAATATTTTCTGATCAGCCGGAAATAGCTCACTGCCAGAAGCACCGCCGCACCTGTCCAGGCGCTGATCTCTGCATAAAAAATACCGTTCTGTCCGATGAAAAGAGGCAGGAGCAGCGCCGCACCTACACGCATAAAGAATTCCACGATACCGCTGGCCATAGGAATGACAGTATTTCCCAATCCCTGGATGGCGGAACGGAAGACGTAGAGCAGATACAGGACCACCAGAAATACTGCCATAAGGAACAGATAGTGGTAGGCAATATCCAGCACCTGTACCGTCTCCTCCGGATCCCCGGAGACAAACAGAGAAAGGATCGTCCTTCCTCCGACGACCATCACCGCTCCCACTGCCAGGGCTGTAAATACCGCCATGATGCCTCCGCTCTTCACGCCGGACTTGATCCTGGGCACATTTCTCGCTCCCAGGTTCTGCCCCACATAGGTAGTGATCGCATAACCGTAGGAGATAGCCGCCAGCTCCAGGACTCCGTAAAGCTTATTGGCAGCAGTGAACCCTGCAACGAAAAGGAAACCGTAACCGTTCACCACATACTGTACCACCAGTCCCCCCACGGATATGATAATATTCTGAAAAGCCAGGGGAGCGCCCAATCCGGCCAGCTGCACGAAAATAGCCTGCTCCGGCCGGAAATCCTCTCTGGAGACCTTTACCTCATTAATCTTTCTGAGCACTATAAAACAGTAAACCGCCGAAAATCCCTGAGCGATCACCGTGGCGCCTGCCGCCCCTGCCACTCCCCAGTGGAATCCTCCTACAAAGAGAAGGTCCAGGCAAACATTAATTGTTGCCGCAACGATCATGGCGATCAGCGGAGAGCGGCCGTTTCCCAGAGCCCGGAGGATCGAAGCAAAGGTATTATAGGCTGCGATCACCGGGATCCCGCAGAAAATGATCCGGATATAAGTCACAGACATATCCATGACGTCTGCAGGAGTATTGAGAAAACGCAGAAGGGGGTAGGCCCCTGCCTGGCTGACTACCAGTACGGCTACTGCGATCACCGCCATCATGGTATAGCTGGCCGCCACAGTCTCTTTCAGCCGTTTTCCGTTCCCCGCCCCATAATTCTGAGACACCAGTATAGAAAATCCCTGGGCGCTTCCCGTAACGATCCCCTGGACCATCCAGATGATCCAGTCTGCAGCTCCTACTGCCGCCAGGGCTCTTACCCCTACGATCTGTCCCACTACCATGGCGTCTACCATGGTGTAAAACTGTTGAAAAATATTCGCCGCCATCAAAGGCAGGGCAAAAAAAAGGATCAGCTTCCCCGGAGAACCCGAAGTCATATTTTTTACATTTCCAGACATTGCACACACCCTCACACATTTTTCTTTTGCTGTATATAGCGACATTATAGCGAATGAGCATAAAAAAAACAATGGGCTGGATTACAATAATTTTTCGCTTTACATTTCCCGTATATATGCTATAATTTGTACGTTTGAAACTAATGACAAAGAGAAAGAGGAGACGAAATGAAAAAATTCATCGAAGAATTCAAGGCTTTTGCCCTTCGTGGAAACATGATGGACATGGCAGTCGGTGTGATCATCGGCGGTGCGTTTACCGGAATCGTAAATTCTCTGACAGAAAACTTTATTAACCCAATTCTGAATCTGGTAACCGGGGCTGCAATGTACAGCCTTCAGGACGTGGCAGGATTTGCGTCCAGCTTTATTTCAGAACTTGTAAATTTCTTTATTCTGGCGTTCGTACTGTTCTGCCTGCTGAAAGGCATCAACAAGATCGTATCTCTTGGCCAGAAAAAACCGGAGCCAGCAGCTCCCACCACCAAGAAGTGCCCATACTGCTTAAGCGAGATTCCTATCGAGGCAACCCGCTGTCCCCACTGTACTTCCGCACTGGAAGAGGCTGAGGCAGCTGCCGCTGTACAGGAATAATCCAGCAAAAAATCCCATGGCGGTCCGGATTTTTTTACCCGGATCCCCATGGGATTTTTGTGTCATAGACGAGGCTTTCGCCCCGACATCCTTTTATATTTCTTCCGGCACAATGCGGATCTCTCCCGCCCGCAGCCACTCTCTTGCACCGTCTTCATATTCCACCAGCAGCCGGCATTCCGGATCCAGCTCCAGCGCCTTTGCTCTTTTTGCCCCTTCCGGCAGCAGCACATGGATCTCTCTTCCGGGAACCATACTCCGGCTCTTGTAGATTCCCGCATATTCTGCCCCGGCCTTTCCCCGGTAAAAGTCCATAAAAGAATTCAGGAATTCCGCCGCCAGCCGGTTTTTTCCGTCTTTTTCTTTCTTTTCAAAAACCGCCCCGGCCTTTTTCTCCAGTTCCTCGGGAAATCCCTCTTTCGGCGGATAGACATTGATCCCCACTCCCAGGATCACATATTCCAGAACGCCGCTCTCCAGGCTCACCGAGGCCTCTGTGAGAATGCCGCTTACCTTCTTCTTTTCCAGATAAATATCATTGACCCACTTGATCCTGGGATTTTTCCCGGATACCTTCTCTATAGCCAGGCAAAGGGCCGCCGCAGCCATAGTAGTAAATTTTACCGCCTGAGAAGGGGGGCAATCCTCCGGTCTGAGCAGAAAGCTCATGTAGATCCCCGTATCTGCCGGCGAATAAAAAGACCTTCCGATCCTCCCTTTTCCCCGGCTCTGCTCCCCGGCGATCACAGCAAAGCCTTCCGGCCGCCCCTGCCCCGCCTGTTCTCTCAGATAATCATTTGTGGAATCCACATAAGGCAGAAGCTCTATCTGTATGGAAGGGCAGACAGGCTTCAGATATTTTGAGATCCCCTGTACTGAGAGGATATCGGCGTCCCCGGAGAGGCAGTATCCTTTATTGGAAACCCCGCAGATCTCATAGCCTTCCCTTCGCAGGCTGTTCACCGCCTTCCATACGGCGGTTCTGGAGACGGAAAGCCTTGCGGCCAGTTCCTCTCCGGAAAAATAGCTTCCTTTATTCTCTTCAAAAAAGGCCAGCAGCTTTTCCCTTGTTCCCATATATGCTCCCTCCAGCCTAAAGCAATTCCACTCCGATCATGACCAGCCCCAGGGTCACCAATACCCCTCCGGTCACACGGTTCAAAATAACAGGTTCCGCCTTATTGGCAAATCTTGCCGCAATCTCCGCCCAGATCAGAGTAAAGAGGATACAGAGGACAAGGCAGCTTATGTCCGGCATTCCGGCGATGGTAAAGTGGCTCGCCGCACCGGTGAAGGCAGTAAAGGTCATGATGAAAACACTGGTGCCCACAGCGGTTTTCAGCTCATAGCCCAGGACCGACGTGAGGATCAGAAGCATCATCATTCCTCCTCCGGCCCCTACGAAACCGCAGATAAAGCCGATGGCGCATCCGCAGACCACCGACTGGATCAACCGGGTCCTTCTGCTCACGCCATTCATCAGCTCCTTTGTGGTCATAACCGGCTGGGCAATGAATTTCACCCCCAGAAGAAAGGTCATGATCACCGAAAAGCTCCCCATGGTACTGTCCGGCATAAGGCTGGCCATCCAGCTTCCCACCATAGTCATTACCAGCACAGCGGCCATCATGATCAGGCCGTTACGGATATCCAAATTCTTATTTTTCCCATAGGTATAGGCGCTGGCCGCACTGGCCAGCACATCGCTGGCAAGGGCGATCCCCACCGCCTCATAGGCCGGCATTCCCAGAAAGGTGATCAGCATGGGGCTGATCACCGCAGCGGCGCTCATTCCGGCAAAGCCGGTTCCCAGCCCAGCGCCCATGCCCGCAATAAAACACACAATAATTTTCAGCACATTCCTCATCCTTTTATCAAGCTTACTAATTTTCTGTCCCTTATTATACCACGAAGCGAGGAGCCAAGCGAACATTTATGTTCATTTGGCGACCGCCAGTGATACCACGAAGCGGGGAGCCAAGCGAACATTTATGTTCATTTGGCGACCGCCAGCGATACCACGAAGCGGGGAGCCAAGCGAGCATTTATGTTCATTTGGCGACCGCCAGCGATACCACGAAGCGGGGAGCCAAGCGAGCATTTATGTGCACTGCTATTCTGCTTTTATGTAATCTTCCACATTATCCAGGGTGATCTCCCTGTAAGGCAGATAAATATAGTTTCCCTGTTCAAACTCTATCTCAGACCAGCCATCGCCTGTGGCCAGGGCTTTTGCCAGCTTTGCGATGGCTTTTGCCTGGCCTTCCTTGTCATTATATACGGTTCCCGCCATCTTCTCCTCCTGTATGGCTTCCAGCCCTTCCCGGGTCCCGTCGATCCCGAAAAATACCGGCAGGCCCGATTCTGTCCGGTTCAGTTTCCGGTAGGCGTCCAGGCCGCCCAGAGCCATGGCGTCGTTATTGGCCAGGACCAGCTCGATCTGGTTCTGATATTGGCCGATCATCTGGAGCATGCGGTTTTCCGCCTGGGCACGGTTCCAGTTTGCAATGCCGTAGCTCAGCTTCTCCAGCTCAACCCCTTCGCTGCGCAGAGTCTCCACCGCATTCTCCGTCCGTATGATAGCGTCCTGATGTCCCGGCTCTCCCTCAAGGACCACATACTGGATCTTCCCGTCCTTGTTCCGGTCGATCTGGGGATTTTCTTTTATCGCCGCCGCTGCCAGTTTTCCCTGAAGGATCCCCGACTGTCTGGCGTCCGCCCCCACATAATACAGTTTTTCCCACTGTCCCATGTCCTCTGTCACCGGCTCCCGGTTAAAGAAGATAATGGGCACATCCTTCTCCCTGGCAAGATCGATGATCTCCGAGGGATCCGCCCGGTCCACCAGATTGATGCAGAGGATATCACAGCCGGCGCCAAGGAGCTCCTCCACCTGATCATTCTGGATCTTCTGGGAGCCGGCGCCGTCCCGGACAGTCACCGAGGCCTGGAAGGACTCCTCCTCCAGCAGCCCCATCTCCTCCTCGATACAGTCCAGCAGCTCACTGATATAGATGTCGTTTCGGTCATAGCAGGCGATCCCCACCTGGGTCCTCCTACTTCCGGCGTCTTCTTCCTCCCCGCAGCCGGCCAGCCCCTGTATCCCCATACAGAAGGCCAGCCCTGCGGCCAACAGTTTTAAATTTTTCATCTCGTACCTCATCTCACTGACTCATGGTAAAAAGGATTTCCTGATTCTCTTCTGTAAAAAGGGTATCCCTGCGGATCACCGTATATCCGGCCAGCCGGTCCTCCATTTTCCCAAAGGAATGCTCCAGCCTCCGGGAAAGCTCTTCCAGACTCTGATAACCCTCGCTGAACCCATCGGGCACTACCAGGCACTGGACTTTTCCCGTATCCAGATAATAGGCGGCGTCTGTGGAACTCCCCACGCCATAGACAATGGCCCCGTGGAGGTCATTGGCAGAGGAGCTGGCTCCCGCCGCCGCTGTACTCCTGTCGTCCAGGGCAATGACAAAGTCCACCTTGGAAAGATCTTCCAGAGACTGGCCCTCCTCTTCTCCATAATTTCCGTCCATATTCCAGCGCACCTGGGCGCCTGCTCCTTTCAGAGCGCTGCAGAAGCCCTCATACCGGTCCTGGATCGCCGGAGACTGGCTGTTCCGGGACAGGATCCCCAGGGTCTTTCCCTGGAGGTTCTCCCGGCAGTCCCGGATCAGTTCCTCCCCCAGAGCTTCTCCCAGCCGGTAATTATCCGGACTGGTAAGGGGGTATTCCCCGGCTCCCCGGACAGCCTGGGAGCCCACCAGCATTACCGGAACCTTCTTTCCGATCTCCCCCAGCATTTCTTCTGTATCCGGTCCCGGCACCGGCTGGATGATCACGCCATCTGCCCCGTTCCGGATTTCCTGGCGGATCAGCTCCATCTCCTCCTCCAGGGTCAGTTCTCCCTCTGTAGGGACTATGGAAAGCTCGGTTTCCAGATCCGCCGCCGCCATACGGAGCCCGTACCGGAAGGCCGCCCACTGTTTATCCTCGGAATTTTCCACGATCACCGAGATCTTATCCGGCGCTTCTCCGTTTTTATCCAGAAGCATCACCGCCGCAAGCAGCGCCACCAGGAATCCCAGCACCGCCTCTGTAAGGATAAATGCTTTTTTACTGTTTTTCATCTTCCCCACCTGCATCTTCTATGTTTTTTATCAGATCCTTGCCAAACAGATATCCTTTCTCCAGGATCTTCCGGTTCTCTTCCTCATAAGGCACCGCCGGGATCACAATGGATACCGACGTCCCCTCGTCCGGCTCGCTCTCCACCTTCAGTCCATACTCCTTGCCAAAAAGCAGCTGGATCCGGTTGTTCACATTGATCAGTCCCACTCCGGAACCTCTCTTTGGCACTCTGGTATTATCTGTGAGAACATCCTCCGCCTCTTCCCGGGTCATGCCGATACCGTTGTCCCGGACAGTGAGGAGGATCTTTCCGTCCCGCTTTCTCCCGATGATCCGGATCTCGCCCCCTTCGTCCATGGCGCTGACCCCGTAGCTGATGGCATTTTCCAGGATAGGCTGAAGCACCAGCTTTACAATACAGCAGGCGCAGGCCGCCTCCTCCACGTCGAAGACCACGGCAAAGGCGTTTTTATACCGGACCTTCTGAATGTTCATATAGCTCCGGGCATGCTGCAGCTCGTCCCTTACACTGATCACCGTCCGCCCTTTCGACAGACTGATCCGGAAAAATTTTGCCAGCTGGGTGATCATAAAAGCCGCCTCATCATTCTTCTCCCCTTCGATCATCCAGGTGATGGATTCCAGGGTGTTATATAGAAAATGGGGGTTGATCTGGCTCTGGAGGGCATCCAGCTCGCTTTTTCTCCGCTCGTTCTGTTCCAGGACGATCTCCTTCATAAGATCGTCGATCTGTTCATAGGAGCGCTGTATGGAATCCCCAAGATGGCGGATCTCCTGAGAACCGCCGATATAGATCCTTGGCTTCTCCCCCGCCTCGTAGCTTTTCACAGAATCGTTCAGCCGCAGAAGGGGGCTGGAAATCCACACAGACACCATGCGGTTTACAAAAGCCAGCATCATGCCCATGAGCAGGATCAGCATCATGATAAAATACCGGACGTTGAGCATGCCGTGGGTAAAGGTGGAATAGGGGATCACCCCCACCAGCTTCCAGCCGGTATAGCTGATGGAGTTTACCAGGACCTTCCGGTGTTCTCCCTGAAAGGTCTCATCATAGATCCCTTCCTTATAGTCCCCCGCCGTCTGATTGTTTTCCTGAAAGATCCCGTCGCTGATCTGCACCTGTCTGGGGTGGTAGATGATCTCCCCGTTACTGTCGCAGAGATAAAAGTACTGGCCGCTGTTGGTCGTATTGATCTGATCCATCATGCGGGAGATACTGGAATAATCCATATCTACCAGAAGAACGCCGGTTCTGGAATCTCCCCTCTCCGTAAGCTCCACCGCCCGGCTCAGAGAGATCACCCAGTAATATCCCATAGTGCCGTCATCGAACAGGTTCTGGATATGGGGCGTGGAAAAATGCATGTTCTCCATCTCCTCCACTGCGCTCTGGTACCAGCCCTGCTTCGTTACATTGGGATCCTCCTTCTGGGAGGCCACAGGCTCCGCCGCCATCAGGCTGCCGTAATTGTTATAGATGGCAATACTTTTCAGATTATCCTGATTCGCCTCGTAGATCAGGTTCATTCCCCTCTGGATCCTGTTTTCCTGGCTGGAAAAATCGCTCTCCTTCACCACGTTATAATAAACCGCATCCGAGATCTGCCGCATACGGACCAGATAGTCCTCCATATTTTCCCCGGACTGCTCCATGAGCTT
Source organism: uncultured Blautia sp. (assembly GCA_944384185.1). GTDB lineage: Bacteria > Bacillota > Clostridia > Lachnospirales > Lachnospiraceae > Blautia. The sequence continues at coordinate 10,721 of CALWSM010000035.1, forward strand.
CCGGGTGGTCTCCACGATCTCATTCCTGGACACGCTGGAAAACCGCAGGTACAGCACCACGCCCAGAATCAGCATGATAAGTACAGAGATCACAGAAAAGGTTACCATCAGGGTAGCCTGCATCCCTCCCGGTTTCAATTTATTCAGATAGTTTAAAATTTTATTCTTCACCTGTTCCATGCTCCGTCCTGTATTTCGATGGCGATACGCCGAATCTCCGCTTAAACACATAGCTGAAATAGTTCGGATCTGAATATCCCAGATTTTTGGCGATCATATAGCTTTTTTCACTGGTCTCTATAAGAAGCCGGGCGGCCAGATCCATACGGTAATCTGTGAGATATCCGGTAAAGGATTTCCCGGTCTCTTTCTTGAAAACCGTGGAAAAATAGGAATTGGAAACCCCCAGGACCTGACAGACGCTGTCCAGGGAAAGTCCCTCGTCCATGTAATGATTCCGCACGTACTCTTCCGCCTTTGCCACAAAGGACTGGGTGGATCTGCTCCTGGCCGAGATCAGGCCCTCCCGGAAAAAGAGGCTGAGATTGGTCAGCCACCGGCGAAGCTCCTCCGGATCCATATCCAGCAGCCGCACATAGAGTTCCCGCATATCCCTGGAATAAAATTCCCCGGCGATATCATTGTTTCCCGCAAACCGGTACAGCGCCCCCAGCATTTCCATCACGTCAATGTGATGCTGCTGAAGGGATTTCTCCGGAAAGCACAGCCGGTCCAGATACTTCTCCGCTTCCCGGACCACCTCTTCCTCTGTGCCCAGACGTATCCGCTTGAAAAGCTTTGCCAGCTCTCCCTCGCTGTCCCTGGCTCCCTGCACCGTCTCCTGGGGTGCGATCTCCATAATGTTCACCGCCCGGGAAGCCCCGTAGAGGACCCGGTAGGAAACCGCCTCCCTGGCTCCCCGGTAAGACTGGTCCAGTTCTTCCAGATCCCTGCAGACCTGGCCGATCCCCACAGTCACCACCGCCCCCAGGATCCTGTGTGCGTACCGGCAGAACCGGTGGCATTCATCCGTCAGCTCCGATATCTGGTTTTCATGCTCCATCTGGCAGATCATCACCGTATTCCCCAGATAAGAGAAACCCTTGCTCCTCCACCGGTCTCCCAGCTTTTCCTGGGCCTGTTTCTGCACAGAGGTAGCCAGGAGCCGGTGCTGGATATTTTCCGGAAGCTGGGTGGCAGAGGTATGGACCACCAGACAGCAGTAGCAGGGCCCCTCCAGAGAAATCTGATAATCCGAGAGTTCTTCCCGGATCTCCTCCCGATCCAGCTGGCCCTCGATCAGGGCAGAATAAAAGTCCGCCTGGAGAAGGGGCAGGGATTCCTGGTAATGCTTTTCCAGAATAGCCACATTCCTTTTCTCGCTGATCTCCTGATCCAGCTTGATCTTCACCTGGGTAAGGACATTGGTCAGTTCTATAGAATTCACCGGTTTCAGAATATACTCCTCCACCTCCAGATGGACCGCCTCCTTGGCGTATTCAAACTCGTCATAGCCTGTGAAAAGCAGGATCTTTGTGGCGGGAAACTCTGTCTTGATCCGTCCGGAAAGCTCCATGCCGTCCATATAAGGCATTTTGATATCTGTCATCACCACATCCGGCTGGAACTCTTCCACCATCTCCAGAGCCTTGACTCCGTTGTTGGCGTAGCCGATCACGGAAAATCCCAGGCCTTCCCAGTTGATCTTTTTCATGATGACCTGGATCACTTCTTCCTCGTCGTCTACCAGAAGTACGGTATATCTATCCATATTTTCTCTCCAAATTCAAATATTTGTCATAGATTTCTGTATTATATCAAAAATTCCCCGGGCTGTCACCGCCTTCCCGATTTTTTGTCAGACAATTCCCCCGGGACTGCAAAGAGGAGCTGCCGCAGATCTGCAGCAGCTCCCAAAAGCAGGAGTGTCCGAAGCAGGAGGCCCGCTTCTTTCTATCATTATTTTTTCTGAACGTATTTCAGGCAGTCAAGCGTTACTGCGATCAGAATGATGATACCTGAGAATACGAACTGAAGGTTTGTATCGATTCCCAGAATGGTCAGAGAATAGGTAAGCGCTGTGAAGATAAACACGCCCACAACCACTCCTGAGATCTTTCCGATACCGCCGGTAAAGGAGACGCCTCCTACTACACAGGCAGCGATGGCGTCCATCTCCCAGCCCTGTCCGTATGCCGCAGAACCGGAACCGAACATTCTCAGACATTCCAGCCAGGATCCGAATCCATAGAGGATACCGGCCAGGATAAATGCGCCCACGGTCACCTTAAATACGGAGATACCGGATACTGCCGCCGCCTCGGCGTTTCCGCCTACTGCGTACAGATTCTTTCCGAAAGTCGTCTTGTTCCAGATGAACCATACGATGGCCACTGCGGCTACCGCCCAGAGGATAATGGTGGGGAACCCGTTGATCTTGGGGATCACCATATTCGGGATGGTCGGTTCAATGGATCCGAAGGACACGCCCTTGGTCGCATAAGTTACAAGGCCGAAGATCACCAGCATGTTCGCCATGGTGGAGATGAAGGGGTGCATCTTGAACTTGGCGGTAAAGAATCCTGCAATGGTAGTAAATACCGTACAGAGGATCACACACATTACCAGCGCCAGGACTACCCGCACCGGAATAGGAAGGCTTGTAAAGTCAAAAATATGTCCGAACACGCCGCCGGTATTCACGCCCTGGTGCATGATGATCGTAGCCGTGGTCATTCCCATACCTACCATACGTCCGATGGAAAGGTCGGTGCCGGCCAGAAGGATCAGGGCCGCAACCCCCAGCGCCAGGAACATTCTCGGAGAGGCCTGCTGCAGGATATTCAGCACGTTATTGTAGGTCAGCAAAGGCGCTCCCTTTACCATAGGGGTGATGATACACAGAGCGATAAATACCAGGATGATCGCAATATACAATCCGTTCTGAAGGAAGAATGCCCTGCGGTTAAAGGTGTATTTGTAGTTTTCCCATTTCTGGGCTCTGGTCTCCAGGAAGCTGAATTTCGACATTCTGAGCATATCCAGCAGGTGGTATTTGTGAGTGTAGGCGCTGTGCCTTCTGTCCTTGATCTGCTGGAACTCTTTGTCCCGCTCCATTTTCGCATCAAAGACCCGGTTCTTATACACATAATTCTCGTCTTTGATCTCCTGATGGTCGGAAAGCTTTGCCACGATCCCCTGATGTTCTCTCTGGAGCTCTTCCAGTTTTTTCTTATAATTCTCTTTTGCCCGGATCTTTTCCAGTCTGCAGCTTTCTTCCACCGGCTGATAATATTCTTTGTCATAATGGGCCTTGATATAGGCCTCTGCATCTGCGATCAGTTTCCCGATCTCATCTTTATTGCGGGCTTCCACCGCTTTAGCCTTTGTAAGCAGTTCCCCGTCTTTTGCCAGGGCTTCTTCTTTTTCCTGTCTGGTAAGGCTGCGGTCTCTCTTTACGCCGTCCATGTGGTTCTGGACGGAAAGGACGATATCCGTGCCCTCTGCCCGCAGGCTGTCGATCTTTTTCTGGATCCCGCCTACATATTCGTCGATTGGCTGACGCAGCTTCATTTCCTGCTCAGCCGTAAGGATCTTACTGTTTGCCATATCCATCTATCTCCCTCACTATAGGTATTTTGCACTGAGTCTCAAAAGCTCTTCCTGATTGGTCTCTGCGGTATTTACGATTCCGGAAAGATGTCCGTTGGACATTACGCCGATGCGGTTGGTGATACCCAGGATCTCCGGCATTTCAGAGGAAACCACGATAATGGTCTTTCCCTGCTTCGCCATCCGGATGATCAGCTCATAGATCTCATATTTGGCTCCTACGTCGATTCCCCTGGTAGGCTCGTCCATCATGAAGACCTGAGGTTCCCGCTCCAGCCATTTGCCGAAGATCACCTTCTGCTGGTTTCCTCCGGAAAGACTGGATATCATATCATCCGGTCCCATACATTTGGTATGCATGATCTTGATCTCTTTCGCTGTGGCCTTCACCATCTTGCTGTCCGACAGGGCCAGCCCGGATCTGTAGCTGTCCAGGTTGGCAATGGTGGTGTTAAAGGTCAGATCCGCTTTTAAGAAAAGGCCGTTTGCCTTCCTCTCCTCTGTGATCATGGCGAACCCATGCTCTATAGCCTCCTTGGCGCTGCCAAAGTTCATCAGCTTATTGTTGAAATATACCCGTCCTGCAGCTCTGGTCCTGACGCCGAAGATCGTTTCCAGAAGCTCTGTACGCCCTGCCCCGACCAGACCGTAAAGACCGAAGATCTCACCTTTGCGCACATCAAAGGAAATATCCTGAAGGTGGGGCTCATACTTGGTAGAAAGGTTCTGTACAGACAGCACCACCTCCCCCGGGGTGTTATCCACCGTCGGGAAACGGTTTTCCAGAGAACGCCCTACCATAGCTGCGATCAGTTCATTCATGTCCGTGTCTTTGGAGCTCTTGGTCATAACCAGATTGCCGTCCCGGAGCACGGAGATCTCATCACAGATCTCGAAGATCTCATCCATCTTATGGGAGATATAGATCAGGGAGATCCCCTGTTCCTTTAACATCCGCATCATCTCAAAAAGCTTGTCTACCTCCTGTACCGTCAGGGAGGAAGTGGGCTCATCCAGCACGATGACCTTGGAGTTATAGGAGATCGCCTTGGCGATCTCGCACATCTGCCTCTGGGATACGGACATATTCCGCATAGGCTGCGTCAGATTTACGGTCATGCCCAGCTTTCGGAAAAGCTCGGAGGCTTCCTTTTTCATTCTTCCCTCGTCCACGATCCCCATGGAATTCACCGGATAGCGTCCCAGGAAGAGATTATCCATTACATTTCTCTCCAGGCACTGGTTCAGCTCCTGGTGCACCATAGCGATGCCGTTTTCCAGAGCGTCCTTTGGCCCGGAAAAGCTCACTTCCCTGCCGTCAAGGAAGATATTGCCCTCGTCCTTCTGATAGGTACCAAAAAGACATTTCATCATTGTTGACTTACCGGCGCCGTTCTCGCCCATAAGGCCCATAACCGTTCCCCTTTTCACATCCAGGTTGATGTGGTCCAGCACCCGGTTCCGGCCGAAAGACTTGCTCATGCCGCGTATCGATAAGACAATATCATCTTTCTTTTCTGCCATTCTCTTACTCTCCTGTATCTTTTTTATATCCGTAAGCTTCCTTAAGCTAAAGAAAGAAGCCGGAACCGCCGCAGCCGTATTCTGCGGCAGCCCCGGCAGGGTTCCCTGATCTTACTGGTTCAGCAGTGCTGTATAGGAAGCTGCGTTATCTGTTTTAACCATGTTGATGGCAAATGCGTCATACTGGCCCGGATTACCCAGACGGTTTGTGATATTGGACTCTGTCTGTCCGTCTCCGCCGATGTAGTCGATCTCCAGGTTCATCAGATCATCATAGTTCTGAAGCAGCGGCTGGTAGGTAGCGCTGAGGAAGTTATCAGAAGCGTTGTAGATATCCAGCCATACTTTCTTGGAAGGATGAGCGCTTTCGTCCAGCTGATTGGATACCGGCTCATAAACCTTTGTGGAATCTGTGAAATCCTGATAGTTCTCTGCGGTAACCGCCACGTTTAACGCATAGTAGGAACGCTCTTCTTCGTTGTATACATATACGTCGTCGGTAAGAACATTGCCTGCGTCGTCTGCAGTTCCGATACCGGTGTCAACATCTACGCCGTCCAGAGCGTTACGCAGAACCCGGAGGGTCAGATAAGCCTGAACATCTGCGTGCTGGCTGATGGTTCCGCCATATCCTTCTGCGATAGCGGCCACTGCGTCGTTATTTGCGTCATATCCGAAGGTCGGTACCTTATTGTCTTTAGACCAGGCGTTGAACATGGACATTCCCATACCGTCATTGTTGGAAACAACGATATCGATCTGATCGCCGAAAGAAGAAGACCAGGTGCCGATGGCGTTTCCTGCTGTGGCAGCGTCCCAGGTTGCTCCTGCTGAGTTCTTCATCTCCTGAGAAGCCAGCTCGCGAACGGTATATTCTTTTCCGTTGATCTCCAGAGTTCCGTCCTGTACGGCAGCTGCAGATCCGTCGGTGTTGGTTCCGATAGGCTCGCTGTCAATGTCGCCGTCCTTCTCCACTCCGGTTCCCAGAGCCTTGCGCACGCCTCTTGTACGGGCGATGGAATCATTATGTCCGATATCGCCGATAGCCAGCACATAGCCGATCACGCCGTCGCCGTTGCGGTCGATCTTGTCAATGTTTGCCTCGATGTAATCCTTTACCATAGTTCCCTGAAGCTCAGCGCCCTGATTTGCGTCAAATCCTACATAATAAGTATCCTCATTGAAGCTCAGAGCCGCCATGTCCAGCTCTCCCGTGGAGCTGTTGGAGGGCTGGCGGTTAAACCATACCAGAGGTTTGTCTTTGTTCGCCACAGTTCCCCCGTCTGCAGAACCTGTGCTGGCGGACTCTGTCCCTGCGCCTGATCCTCCTGAGGAAGAGCCTCCCTCAGAGCCGCAGGCTACGGCTGAAAGCCCGAACAACACTGCCATTGTCAATACCACAAGTCTTTTTTTCATTTTGTTTTTCTCCTTCCGTTTCACACTGTGCTTGTGTTCTTTGTTTATGTTGACAGTATAGAGGATTTTTTTTCGCTAAAACATAGAATATTTTTCTATGCACATTGAAATTTTTAAGGTTTTCTTATTCATTTCTGACATATTGCAGGGGAATCGGTTTCCGGAGATTCAGAAAACCGGGCTGCAGCGGCAATCCCGCTGCAGCCCGGAATGAAAATTCAAAGAAATGGATCATAAAAGACTGATGAACGCTGCTGTTACGCCTGTAAATGTATTCAGCAGCCTTCCATCTCAGACAGAGCCTCTTCGTCCGCCACCAGGATAACATCCGGGTGGAGCTGGAGGATAGAAGCCGGAACCTGGGGAGTAACCGGTCCCTGAAAGGCTTCTTTTAAGATTTTTGCTTTGCCCTTTCCATTGGCAACCATAAGGATCTGCTTTGCCGCCATAATGTTCCGGATTCCCATGGTATAAGCCTGGGTAGGAACCTGATCCCGGCTTTCAAAGAACCTGGCGTTTGCCTCAATGGTAGGTTCCGCCAGATCTACACAGTGGGTCTCCTTCGGGAAGTGGTCTGCCGGTTCGTTGAATCCGATATGGCCGTCATGGCCGATCCCCAGGAGCTGGATATCCTGCCGTCCCGCCGCTCTGAGGATCCGGTTATATTCTTCACAGGCTTTTTCGCTGTCTTCCTCTCTGCCGTCGGGAAGATGGGTATTTTCCATCGGGATATTTAC
>CALWSM010000036.1 GCA_944384185.1 uncultured Blautia sp.
CCCATAGGCAGGGAAGCCAGAAACGGCATGAGATAGGCTTCCTTCCATGGATTCCGGTAGTCCAGCTCTTTCCGCATCGATATATAATTGAGGATGCACATAACCAGCGCATATACGATCATGGCAATAACCACACTATAGATCCCCAGATCCGTTGCAAACATCAGCACGAGCATCACCACGATATCTACCCCAAGGGCGACAGCCGCATGGATCATAGGCAGATAAGCTCTCCCGATCCCCTGGAGGACGCCGTTGGAAATGTTGGACATTCCATTCATGATCACGGTGACCACTCCCAGCATCATCAGATATCCGGCGACTCCGTCTGTAGCCGGAAACAGCAGGCTGGTAACAGGGCCTGCCAGAACAAACAGCCCTACCGAGCAGGGAATGGAAATAAACATGCTCAGCCATGTAGCCTTATTGATCTTCTCTTTTGCCTCTTTTATATTTCCTGTGGCGTAGGCGCCTGAAACCTCCGGAAGCATGGAGGTTGGGGCGGTGCTGGCCAGAGTCAGAGGAATATTGATCAGTGTCATAAAATATCCGCACTCTGCGTACAGCCCCTCGATGAGGCTGCTCTCCATCCCCTTAAATCCCGATACCTGGGAATAGATCCGGCTGTTCAGGTAAGTATTTACATTATACAAAAAGGAGCTGAGGATGATGGGCGATACGATCAGCACGATATTTCTCATAACAGAAGAATAGCTCTCATTTACCGAAGCCGTATCTTTCCGGATCTTTTTCTGTATGATCTTCCGGTTTACCCCATAGACCAGCAGCATAAAGAGCAGAGCCGTTGCCACTCCCGCTCCGGTTCCCATGGTGGCTCCCGCTGCGCTCCAGCTCCTGAGCACATCTGTTTCCGCATCTGCAAAATGCCCCACCATGAAGTTCGCCATGATCAGCGCCACCGCTGCCACTGCGATCTGTTCAAAAATCTGGGATAAAGAGGTGGGCAGCATATTCCGGTAAGCCTGGAAGTATCCCCTGAACACCCCCAGGATCCCCGAAAGGAAAATGGTGGGGGAAAGGAATTGAAGGGCCAGCCTTGCATTCGCCATACTCTCAGGTATGAGAAGAGGCGCCCCTATCACACAGAATATCGCCACCGCTCCGCCTACGATCACAGCATAGAGCAAAGCCCCCTTAAAGATCCTCTGGGCGTCCCGGTAGCGTTTGAAAGCGATCCTCTCCGCCATGATCTTGGACACTGCCTGAGGAATGCTGTAAGATGCGATCATCAGAAGGATCAGATATACATTCTGGGCAAAGCTGAAGCAGCCGAAGCTTTCATTTCCCAGAGTAGCGGACAGCGGGCTCTTATAGATCAGTCCGATGATCTTGGACACCAGCGCCGCCACCATGAGGAAGGATGCGTTTTTTAATAAAGTATTCTCATTTTTCTTCTCCATATCGGTCAGTTCCCCTGTCTGTTTTCTATCTGCCAGTCAATCGGCTCCAGTCCATGCTCTGTAAGAAAAGCATTGGCCTTACTGAAATGCCTGCAGCCAAAAAATCCCCGATAAGCCGATAACGGGCTGGGATGCGGCGCTTCCAGTATCAGATGCCCGGGATTATCCAGCATAGCCTTCTTCATCTGGGCCGGTCTTCCCCATAGCATAAAGACTATAGGGCGCTCCTGTTCATTCAGTACCCGGATGGCTGCGTCGGTAAACTCCTCCCAGCCTATACCTCTGTGGGAATTTGCCTGATGGGCTCTGACAGTCAGAACCGTATTCAGGAGCAGCACCCCCTGTCTGGCCCATTTCACCAGATAGCCATTGTCCGGGATATAGCAGCCGCAGTCGTCGTGAAGCTCCTGGTAAATATTCACCAGCGACGGAGGGATCTCCACCTCCGGTTTTACCGAGAAACACAGGCCATGGGCCTGTCCGTCATTGTGATAAGGATCCTGTCCCAGGATCACCACCTTTACCTGATCCAGCGGAGTCAGATGAAAAGCGTTAAAAATATCATCCGGAGCAGGAAAGATCTTTCTCCTCTGATACTCCTGCCCCACCTTTGTAAACAATTCTTTATAATATGGTTTCTTAAACTCCGGCTTTAAAGCCTCCAGCCATTGTCCCTGTAAAGGCGGCATATTTTTATCCTCCCAAAAAGCCTATGATCCGCTTATATTTTCCATCTTTTTAGTTTATCAGAATACCGCCGAAAATGCAAATTTTTACAGATCCTGCACAGGATCTTCCGGCTGTTCAGCTTGGAAAAATCGAGATCTCCGCCGGTCCTGCGCTCTGCATCTCAAACCAGAATTCTACGCCGTTATCATAGTTGAGTACGCCGCATTTCTGGTTCATGCTGTCCATAATAGCTTTTACTATGGACAGGCCGATGCCGCTGCCTCCATACTCTCTGGTCCTGGCTTTATCTACTTTATAAAATTTGATCCAGATCTTGTCCAGATCCTCCCCGGGAATGGGGTCTCCTGTGTTAAATACAGAGACTCTGACCCTTTCCCCCTTTTGCAGGATCTTCACCTCGATCTTCTTATCATAGTCCACATGGTTCAGGGCGTTGGAAATATAGTTGGTCACTACTTCCTCGATCTTAAACTCATCTCCCCATACATATACAGGGGCTTTCTGAACAAACCCTATCTCCGCCTCCTTCTGAGACGCCAGAAGCCGGGAAGAATTTACCACCCCTCGAATCAGTTCAGTAATATCAAACCGTTCCATGGTTACCTGGTCATTCCCGAACTCCAGCTGATTCAGGGTCAGCAGCTTCTTTACCATATTGTTCATCTTGCCTGCCTCGTCAATGATCACGCTGCAGTAGAATTCCCTGCTCTCCGGATCATCATTGATGCATTCCTGAAGCCCCTCTGCATAACCCTGGATCAGGGCGATAGGGGTTTTCAGCTCATGGGATACATTGGAGAGGAATTCCTTGCGCATTTCATCGATCTGGTTCTTTTTCTCAATATCCTTCTGCAATTCATTATTGGCGGTTTTCAGCTCTGAGATCGTCCGCTCCAGTTCCTCGGACATTTTATTCAGATTATTTCCCAGGATTCCCACTTCGTCCTGGCTGGGACTGTCGTACCGCACATTGAAATTCAGATTTGCCATCTCCCTGGACAGCTGAGACAGCCGGTGAAGAGGTTTGGTGATCCGCTGGGACAGCACCACTACAGCGAAGGAACCCAGCAGGATCATCACCAGCCCCACAGTAATATAAAATAAATTTGAAATCCTGGCGCTCTCTTTCAGACTTTCGATAGGTGTGCTCACCAGAAAGGTATCGCCGTTGTCCAGGCTTCCATACATATTGATGGAATCTGTCACGCTTAAGGTATTGACCCGGCGCTCCAGCACATACTGCTCTGTAGTCTTCAGAATCTTCTGTTCTCCTTCCAGGTTCAGGGGAAAACCGTAGATCAGCCGCACCACCATAGCTTCCGGATCCTTGGCAAAGGCATATTTCAGCTTAGAAGTCACCGGATCTGCAATGATCACCGACAGATTATTTTCCATAAGGTAATCCTGAAAGCTGCGGCTGTTGTCCAGGCTGCGGTAGGAGTCTGCTTCGTTAATAGTGTCATAGACATGATAAATATTCTCTTCCCTGCTCACCGTATAGACCCGCTCCAGGAAAAACGTATTCAGCAGCAGTATAATGACCATAAACAGCGCCATCAGCCCAATAAAGGCCACGGCCAGCCGGTTTCTGATAGACTGTCCTATAAATTTTTTTATGGCTTTCATGATCTACACCTCAAATTTATACCCCATACCCCAGATGGTCTTGATATATTCTCCCTTGTCCCCCATTTTGCTCCTGAGCTTTTTCACATGGGTATCAATAGTCCTGGCGTCCCCGAAATAATCATAGTTCCACACAGAATTCAGGATTTTTTCTCTGGACAGGGCGATCCCCTGATTCTCCATGAAGTAAGTAAGGAGTTCAAACTCCTTATAACTCAGTTCCATAGGCTTCCCGTCAATGGTTGCGATATGGGCCGATTTATTGATCTCAATGCCGCCTGCCTCCAGGATATCCTCTGCGCCTCTGGAATTGGTCCTTCTCAGGATGGCCTCTACCCTGGCCACCAGGATCTTGGGGCTGAAGGGTTTGGAAATATACTCGTCTACCCCCAGTTCAAAGCCCAGAAGCTCATCTCTCTCGTCGCCTCTGGCGGTGAGCATGATAATGGGGATCTTGGATTCCTTCCGTATCTCCCTGCATACCTCCCAGCCGTCCATCTTCGGCATCATCACATCCAGAATGATCAGGGAAAGGTCCTTCACTTCATAAAAGATATCCAGAGCCGCTTCCCCGTCTCCGGCCTCCAGGACTTCAAAATCCTGTTTCACCAGGAAATCCCGAACCAGCTTGCGCATCCTGCTCTCGTCGTCTACAACCAGTATCTTGCATTTTTCCATACGAACTCCTCCTGTCCTCTTCTGAATCTATAAAATTCCTCCTTTTTGGGAGGCGTTATTTCCATATCTTTTACTATAGCAGATAAATTTGATGATCCTGTGAATTCCCGGAAATATCTTGTCCTTTCCTGTAAAGTAAAAAAGCCTGCATAAATGCAGGCTTTTCTATGGACCTGAGGGGAATCGAACCCCTGTCCGAAAGTCTCTCCCTTGAGGCATCTCCCATCACAGTTATTCTTTTAAGATTCCCTCACCCAGACGCCGGATAACAGGCTTCCGGGCTTGGTAGCTTCATAAAATCTTCCACTCTCGCAAAGCTTTGAAAGCGAAGTTCCCCGCAGGTTCGATGCCAGACACTCAGACAGCGGGTGATCCGAGGCTGACATAGCTGCGATTAGGCAGCTAACGCTACTCTATTATTGTTTGCGTTTATATTTAAGTTCCAGGTTGGTACGCAGTCCCGGAGTCTGCGGATGGCTTCCTCAACTTCAAAACCCCCGTCGAAACCAGTACAAGCCCTCATCTGATCATAAGATAAACTCAGCTTTTCCCGGAACGCAAACCGGCAGTTCTTCAGCATTTTTATCTTATCCTGTTTCCCCACCTTTGTCAAGTCCGCATATCCTATTAGTGGAAGTTTCCCAAAAAAGGAGGATTTTCTATGACTTTAAACGGAATTGACGTCTCCCGGTACCAGGAAGAGATTGACTGGGAACAGGTAAAAAACGCCGGTATCTCCTTCGCTATGCTCCGGGGCGGATATGGGCAGAACAATATAGATTCTTATTTTCATAAAAATGCGGCAGCCTGCCAAAGGCTGGGGATCCCATTCGGGATCTACTGGTTCTCCTACGCCTACAATACCCGGATGGCCGTGCAGGAGGCCCGCTACTGTACCGCTCTGGCAAAGGAATACACGGTAACCTGGCCTCTGGCTTATGACCTGGAATATGATACAGTGCGCTACGCCGCCCAAAACGGGGTCACACTGACCAAAGCCCTGGCTACCGATCTTGTCGCTGCTTTCTGCGAGGAGATAAAAGCCGCCGGCTATATTCCCATGTACTATACCAACCTGGACTATTACCGCACTATGTTTGACGTGGGCAGGCTTCCCTACGACCTGTGGTTTGCCCAGTACGCCTCTGCCCCCGCCATCAGCGGCATGGCCATCTGGCAGTATACAGATACGGGAAAAGTCCCCGGCGTCCAGGGAAACTGCGACCGGAACTACGGATATAAAGATTATGGCACCGGTTCTGTATCTCCCGGACCTTCCCTGCCGGAAGAATATGTGGTACAGCCGGGGGATACCCTCTCCGGCATCGCCCTCCGGTTCGGCACTACGGTCAGCCAGCTGGTCCGGCTGAACAACATCCAGGATCCGGACCGGATCTACCCTGGCCAGGTCCCCCGCCCTTCCGACAGCCCCGCCCCAGCTCTGCCAACCTACACCGCCCAGCCGGGAGATACTCTCTCCGGCATCGCCGCCAGGTATGGCACCACCTGGCAGACGCTGGCCCGGCTGAACAGCATTCCGAACCCGGACCGGATCTACCCCGGTCAGAAGCTTCGGATCCCTTCCGGTTCAGGAGCTCGCTGGTATACCATACAATCCGGCGACACCCTCTCCGGCATCGCCGCCCGGTTCGGCACTACGGTCAGCCGGCTTCAAAGCCTGAATAACATTCCAAACCCGGACCGGATCTACGCCGGAGATTCCATCCGGATAAGCTGAAGAAGCGCTGATATTTCTTGCCTTTTTCCCCGGCTCTTTGCTATACTGTAACTAATAAGGAAAGTGTTCGGTCCTCTGTCAAAAGACCTTTCCCCGTAAGAAGGAGTACCTATGATAACACGAAAAGAACTAAAGAAAAAAGGGCGACTGTCCCTGAAAAAGCACTATCTGATCTTTGTGGCCGCCTGTCTGATCTCTGCGTTTCTGGCCTCGGAGTTTAAGGGTTCTCTGAATTTTTCCACTCTGCAGAACCCTTCCCGTACCATGGAAGAAGATGAACTGAACGTTACCGTGTCCAAGCGCAGCATTGGTTGGCAGGATGTGTTCCAGGCTGTTTTCACAAACAGTCTGGAAAAAGACGGGCAGCTTTCCCGACAGTTGAAAGACACTGCAGCAACCCAAAGCGTCGAAAACACACCTGGCTTCCACCAGATCCATGGTATTCTGGCAAACACAGTCAATCAGTCCTCCTCCGGCTCTTTGCCTGTCACCATAGCGGCGGCGGCCAACTCTCTGGCCAATACTACAAACCCAGGCGTCATTCTCCTGCTCCTGGCCGGTACGGGAAGTATGCTTGCCTTCTGGATCTTTGTCCAGAATACTTATCTGGTGATCCTGCGCCGGATTTTTCTGGAAGGACACACTTATGACCATGTGCCCATGCCCCGTTTTCTCTATCTGATGCGGATCAAAAAATGGATGAAAGCTTCCTGGATCATGCTTGCCGCCTATCTCTGCCAGCTTCTCTGGAATCTCACCCTGGTAGGGGGTATCGTCAAACATTATTCTTATATGCTTGTCCCTTATATCACAGCGGAGAATCCGGACATGACCGCCCGACAGGCTATCACTCTCTCCCGCAGAATGATGCGGGGGCACAAATGGGAATGCTTTATCTTTGAAATGTCCTTTATAGGATGGCAGCTTCTGGGCCTGGCCTCCTTTGGGATTTTCAATGTTATTTATACCAATCCCTATAAAATCGCCTCATTCACCGAATATTATGTACGGCTTCGCAGCCAGGCTATAGAAAACCATCTTCCCCTGTCCGAACTGCTCAGCGACACCTATCTCTACGAAAAGGCAGATCCTCTGGATCTGATGGAAAAATATGTGGATATCCTGGATATCATGGAAAATCCATCTCCAGAGATTCCACGGCTTCCAGGGATCCGTGGCTTTTTCTCCAGAAATTTTGGTATTCTTCTGTTCTGGCGGGATGAAGAAAAAGAATACGAACGGCTCCAGGCGCTTCAGATCAAAAATCAGGAGCTTTCCCAGGCGGTAAAAGGACTGGTATATCCTACCCGGCTCTATCATATCCCCGAGGAAAAGAAACGACGGCAGATTGAATCCCTCCATTATCGGCGGCAGTACAGTATCTGGTCCCTTCTGGTGATCTTCTTCGGGCTTTCCTGTTTCGGCTGGCTTTGGGAGGTGGTCCTCCATCTGATCACCAGCGGAGAGCTGGTAAACCGGGGTTCCATGAACGGCCCCTGGGTGCCCATTTATGGAGCTGCCTCTGTACTGATCCTTACCCTGCTGTACCGTCTGCGGAAAAATCCCGGCGCAGAATTTTTCGCTGCGGTTTTACTCTGTGGATCTCTGGAGTATATAACCTCTCTGGTCATGGAGATTGCCACAGACGGAACAAAATGGTGGGATTACAGCAGCTATCTGCTGAACCTGAACGGCAGGGTCTGTGCCGAGGGACTTCTGGTCTTTGGCGTGGGGGGACTCACCGTGGTCTATATCCTGGCTCCCCTTGCAGATAATTTTCTCCGGGAGGCGGACCGGGATCTTCTGCGGCTGCTGTGTATCCTTCTCACAGCTGCTTTCTGTCTGGATCTTGGCTATACCTACTTCCACCCTAACGAAGGAAAGGGGATCACGGATACGGAAACTGTCCCGGCAATCTCCCGATCCTCGGAGGATTTTTCAAAATCATAACATTTCCCGGCATATCATAACGGCCCGGCCGCAGATTCTTTAAAAAATCTGCGGCCGGGCCGTTTTTACAGAGCAGGCTGCTGCCTGAAAATATTCTGTTTATTCCATATCCAGATGACAGGATACAAAATGTCCCGGACGGACTTCCCGCAGCTTCGGGGTCTCGGTACGGCATCTGTCTGTGGCGTACTTGCACCGGTTGGCAAATGGGCATCCGGGTTTGGGATTGATGGGGCTGGGCACGTCTCCGGAAAGAACGCTGAACTCCTTCTGAGCCTCCCTGTCCGGATCCGGAATGGGAACCGAAGCCAGAAGCGCCTGGCTGTAGGGATGAAGGGTGTGGGCGTAGATCTCGTCGCTGTCTGCCAGCTCTACCAGATTTCCCAGGTACATCACCGCAATACGATCTGAAATATATTTGACGATGTTCAGGTCATGAGCAATGAACATATAGGTAAACCCATGGGACTTCTGCAGATCCTTCAGCAGATTGATGATCTGGCTCTGGATCGAAACGTCCAGGGCTGAGATCGGCTCGTCGCAGACGATGAATTCCGGTTCCACTGCCAGAGCCCGGGCAATACCGATACGCTGGCGCTGGCCTCCTGAGAACTCGTGGGGGAAGCGGTTAGCGTGTTCCCGGTTCAGTCCTACCGTCTCCAGAAGCTCATAGACTCTCTGGGTGCGTTTCTCCTTATCATACATCTTGTGGATCTCCATACCCTCTGCGATAATGCTTCCCACGGTCATACGGGGATTCAGAGAAGCGTAAGGATCCTGAAAGATGATCTGGGCCTTTCTGGAATAGGCGTACCGGTCCTTGGTATGCTTCATGTTCACTTCTTTTCCGTTATAGAGGATCTTTCCGCTGGTGGCCGGGTAGATGCCCATCACCACCCGTCCCAGGGTGGATTTCCCACAGCCGGACTCTCCTACCACGCCCAGGGTCTCTCCCTTATGGATATCCAGGGAAATATCATTGACAGCCACCAGGGTCCTGCCTTTTCCCACATGGAAATGTTTGGATACATGGTCTAATGTGATCAGCTTATCCATTTACCTTTCCCTCCTTTGCTCCCGGGAAATCCGGGTGAAGTCTCCAGCAGGCAGCGGTGTGTCCCTCTCCCAGCTCAAATACCGGCGGCTGATTGGCTTTGCAGATCTTCATGCAGTGCTCGCAGCGGCTGGCGAATCCGCAGCCCTGAGGGGGCGCATACAGATCCGGGGGAGTACCCGGGATGGAGATCAGTTCCTCGTCCTTCTTTGTATCAATCGTGGGAAGGCTGCGCAGCAGGGCTATCGTATAAGGATGGCCCGGATTGTAGAAGATATCCCGCACAGAGCCTTTCTCCACGATCTTGCCTGCGTACATCACAGATACCTCGTCCGCCAGGTTCGCCACTACCCCCAGGTCATGGGTAATGAGGATAATAGCCGTCTTTGTCTCCTCCTTGATCTTTGCCATAAGCTGCATGATCTGGGCCTGGATGGTCACGTCCAGAGCCGTGGTAGGCTCGTCGGCGATAAGGAGCTGAGGATTACATGCCAGAGCCATGGCGATCATCGCTCTCTGGCGCATACCGCCGGAGAACTCATGGGGATACTGTTTTGCCCGTTCCTCCGGATTGGGGATCTGCACCAGCTTCAGCAGACGGATCGCTTCCTTCTCCGCATCTGCTCTGGAAATTTTCTTTTTCTTTACCAGGGTCTCGGTAAGCTGCTTGCCCACCTTCATAGTAGGGTTCATACAGGTCATGGGATCCTGGAAGATCATGCTGACTACCTGTCCCCGGATGTCCTGCATCTCTTTCTCGCTGGCGGCCACAATATCTCTGCCGCACAGATCGATGCTTCCCTCCTTAATCCGGGCGGGAGGCATGGGATTTAACTTCATAACCGTCTGGGCGGTCACGCTCTTTCCGCAGCCGGATTCACCTACGATGGCCATGACCTCTCCCTTTTTTACCTCCAGGCTCACTCCCCGGACCGCATGGACCTCCCCGGCATAAGTGTCAAAGGAGACATGGAGGTTGTCGATCTTTAAAACATTTTCTCTTTCCATTCTCTTACCTCCTTAATTTCGGGTCGAATGCGTCCCGGAGCTGGTCGCCCAGCAGGTTAAAGGACAGCATAGTCACGCAGATGAACAGAGCGACTACGATCAGCTGTGTAGGATACATCTGGAATACCTGGATGGCGGTATTGGCCATCATACCCCAGGAAGACTGAGGCGGAGCGATACCAAGACCCAGCATGGACAGGAAGGCCTCGGTAAAGATCACGTTGGGGATATCCAGGGTAATATTTACAATGATCACACTGAGCACATTGGGCACCAGGTGTTTGCCGATGATACGGGCAGGAGAAGCTCCCATGGATTTGGCAGCGATAACAAACTCCTGCTCTTTCAGGCTCACCACCTGACCTCTGACCAGACGGGCCATACCGGTCCATCCGGTGAGGGAATAAGCCACGATAATGGTTCCCAGACCACGGTCCATAACCGTCATCAGCAGGATCACGATGATCAGATAGGGAATACCGCTGATGATCTCCAGGATACGCATCATCACCGTATCCACTGCGCCGCCGAAGTAGCCGGAGATACCTCCGTAGATAACGCCGACAAAGCAGTCGATCAGAGCCACGGCGATGGCGATGGTCAGGGAGATCCGGGCGCCGTACCACACTCTGGCGAATACGTCCCGGCCCAGGTTGTCAGTTCCGAAAATATGCATCTGTCCCGTTACAGAATCCGGGGACATGATCGGTTTGTTCTGAAAAGCCACGTTCTGCTGCTCATAGCCAAAAGGACATACCATAGGAAGGAAAATAGCTCCCAGGATGATCAGGGCCAGGATCGTCATACAGACAATCGCCACTTTGCTCTTGCGGATACGGTTCCAGGCGTCCTTCATAAAGCTGATGGATGGGCGGGCGATAGCCTCCATGGAGGCAGCGTCGGATCCGATCACCTCAAAAGCGTCCCCGCCGATCTTTCCGCTGACGTCATAAGGAGCGTACTTGGGCGCCTGCACTGTCTGAAGTTGTTTCTTTTTAGCCATAGTGCCTTACTCCTTTCTTCCTGTGAGTTTGATACGGGGATCGATCAGGCCGTAGATGATATCCACCACCAGGTTGGCCAGGATCAGGAATGTTCCGTAGAACACCGTGGTCCCTGCGATCAGCGTATAATTATTTGTCTGGACACTGGTAACAAAATATTTGCCCAGGCCGGGAATGGCGAAAATATTCTCCACCACAAAGGCTCCGGTCAGAATGGCAGCCACCAGAGGTCCCATAACGGTAACTACCGGCATGATCGCATTGCGCACCGCATGCCTCCAGATGATCTGCCGCTGGCTCAGGCCTTTGGCCTTGGCGGTCTTGATATAGTCCTGACTGAGAACGTCCAGCATACTGGTACGCATGAGACGGCTCACGGTAGCCATAGAGCCGAAAGCCAGGGCAAAGGGCGGAAGAAGTTTGCTGTGCCAGTCCGTCCATCCCACAATGGCAAAGAACTGGTTGCCTGTAGCCTGTCCCAGCTTCAGCGCCAGGAAATACTGGAGCAGAGCGCCCATGATAAAGGATGGAACAGACACGCCTATCAGCGCCAGGAACATAGCGCCGCTGTCCCAGGCGGTTCCTCTCTTTACAGCGGCCACGATACCCAGCAGGATGCCCATGATAAAGGCAAAGAGCAGGGACCGGATACCCAGGTCAAAGGACACCGGGAAGGCCTGGCGGATAATGTCGGTAACCTCTCTTCCGTCAGGGATGGAAATGCCGAAATCTCCGTGGAGGGCATTGCCGATATACATCACCAGCTGCTGAAGCACCGGTTTGTCCAGACCGTATTTTGCTTTCAGGGCTTCCATAACGGAATCAGGAATATCTTTTCCGCCGGTGAAAGGATCCCCGGGAAGCAGCTGCATCAGAAGGAAGGTGACACTTGTCAGAACTAAGATCGTGATAAAGGAATAGATGATTCTCTTTAAAATATAGCGTAACTGATTTGCCAAGATAACAGCTCCTTTCTTTTGTCTTTCTATTCTTTTCTGTTTATGTAAATCGCAAAGGGCCTTTGCGATTTACATAAACAGACAGGAGCCCTGCCGGGCACATTTCCGTTCCCTGGCAACGGCTCCTATCCGTCAAAACTTTATACCTTTGTCAGCCGTATAAATTCAATTAGTCCGCAGCGTCTGTGAAGTCAAACTCCTGGAAGCCTGTACGGGTCATGTTCTGTACCTTGTCAGATACTGCATAGGTCACGCCGCTGAAATACAGAGGATAGATAGCAGCTTCATCATAAGCTACGATCTTCTCTGCCTGAGCCAGGAGATCCTGGCGGGCTGCAGCGTCGCCCTCTACCATAGCGCTTGCAATCAGGTTGTCGTACTCTTCATTGGAGAACTTACCATAGTTGTTTCCATTGGTCGTTGTGAACATATCCAGGAAGGTCATCGGGTCATTGTAGTCTGGTGACCAGCCTGCATATACCATATCGAAATCACCGCTGTCCATGGAAGCCAGACGGGATTTGAAAGGCTGTGGTGTGATCTCTACATCGATACCCAGCACTTCTTTCCACTGTGCCTGGTAGAACTCTGCTGTTCTCTGAGCGTTTGTCTGGTCGTCGCAGAGGATAGACAGGTTCAGGTCTTCTGCGGAAAGTCCGGTCTCCTGAAGTCCCTGCTCAAAGGCTTTCTTGGCTTCTTCTGCATTGTAGGATACCACATCACCTACAGCGTCACGGTATTTCTCGCCGTTAGCGCCTGCGATGGTAGTCGGCACCAGACCGGTAGCCGGTACGGAACCGTCTTTCAGGATATCGTTGCAGAGGCTCTCTGTATTGATAGCCATACCAAGACCACGACGGATATTGGCGTTATCCAGACCCTTGTCGGTCTTCTGGGTGTTGAACTGGATGTACCAGTTTCCGTTATCCACATAGTTCTCTGTGTGGATACCCAGCTTTTTTGCCTGCTCTGTCTGATCGGCAGTTACATTGATACAGTCTACCTGTCCGCCCTGGAAAGCGTTCATACGGGTATTGGCGTCGTTCATCATAGTATAACGCACTGTACCTGCCGCACATCTCTCCGGTGCATAGTAGTCCGGATTTGCAGTCAGGGTAATGTGATCGTTGTGCACCCACTCGGAAATGGTGTAAGCGCCGTTGGTCACGATCTTGTCTGCGTCGTCTCCGTAAGCATCAGCTCCGATCTCCTCATATCCCTTCTGGTTCATTGGATAGTAGGAAGCGAAGGAGAACAGATGCAGAGCGTATGGGATCGGGTTCTCAAAGGTTACTTCCAGTGTATAATCGTCAATAGCCTTAACGCCCAGCTCGGAAGGATCCTTCGTTCCCTCATACACTTCATTACCGTTTAACAGGTTGTCGTAAACGATGAAGGCGTAGGAAGAAGCTGCTTCCTTGCTGCAGATGGTCTGATAAGAGAACACGAAGTCATGTGCAGTTACAGGCTCGCCGTTGGACCATTTTGCGTCCTGGCGGAGCTTCATGGTATAAACACGTCCGTCGTCGCTGACCTGGGTCTCCTCAGCCAGATCCGGCTGCGGGGTATCGTTGGCGTCCAGTCTGTACAGACCGGAGATCACCATACGGAGAATATCTCCGGAAGCCACGTCGTTTGTCAGGATACTGTTTAATTCAGGCGGTTCTGCACGAAGATCCACCACATAAGTGTCTTCCTCTGCGGTTCCAGGGAAAGCTGTGGATGTTGTCTCTGTGCTTTCAGAAGCGCCGTCGCTGGCTGCGCTGGAATCTGTGCCGGAAGCACTGCTGTCTGCACCGGAGCTTCCGCAGGCGCCTAATGACAGAACCATTGCGCTGGCCAAAGCCATTGCTAAGATTTTCTTCATTTTCATCTTAGATTTCCTCCCTTTCTGATGTCTCAAACTCATGCCCAAAAAGCCGTTCTGCTTTTGCGCTTTATCATAGAAAACTATACCTTGCAGGTTCTCTATTGGGATTGAGCAATCCTCTTTATTATAATAGAATCTGCATTTTTGTCAACCGTTTCCGGCAAAATAATGGTTTTTTTGTTCTTTTGGCAAAGACATCTATCTTTTCATGGCAATACAGCTCACACCTCTTTTTTCAGATCTTCCACGATCTGTGCGATGGTCCCGTCTGCGAAAGGCGATGGGATCCCTGCCTCCTTCAGAAGCTCCGTATGAAATCTGGAAGCAGACATCCTGCATAATTTCAGATAGCTTTTCCAGGCTTCCCGGTAGTCCCGGTCCATCCAGGCCTTATACGCAAAGGCGCAGAGCTGGGCGATCACATAGTCGATGTAGTACAGAGGGAAGCTGTAAATATGGTGCTGTTTCTGCCAGAAGGCGCCTTTTTCAAAGAAAGGCAGTCCGTCATAATCCATATGAGGCTTATAAACCTTCTCCAGCCTTTTCCATACCTCTTTCCGCTCCCTGGGACTCATCTCCGGGTGATCGTAGACTTCATGCTGGAACTCGTCTACCATACAGCCGTAGGGAACAAACATCACCGCTTCCTCCAGGTGCATACGAGTATAGTCTTCTGTAGTGTCTTTATCAAAGAACAGATGATACCAGGGTTCTGTAAAGAATTCCATGGACATGGAATGGATCTCTGCGGTTTCCATACCGATGTCTGCATGCTCCCGGATAGGATCTGCCGCCGCCAGATACCCCTGGAAGGCGTGGCCGCACTCATGGGTCATAACATCCACATCACCGCTGGTGCCGTTAAAATTTGCAAAGATAAAAGGCGCCTTATAATCCGGCAGATAGGTCATATATCCTCCTACTGCTTTTGTCTTTCTGCCGAAAACATCCAGCAGTTCATTTTCCATCATAAAATCAAAAAACTCTCTGGTCTCCGGGGACAGCTCCTCATACATCTGCTGGCCGGCTCTCAGGATCTCCTCCGGGGTTCCCTTGGGGCTTGGGCTGCCCTCAGGGCCGTAGACCTGCTCGTCAGAATAGGTCATATGGTCAAGCCCCAGACGCACTTTCCTTTTTTCCCAGAGACTCTCTGCAAAGGGAACAAAAACCTCCTTCACCTGGCGGCGGAGGTTCTCCACCTCTTCCCTGCCGTAGCAGTTTCTCTGCATCCGCAGATATCCCAGAGGCGTATAGGTCTCAAAACCCAGCTTCTTTGCCTGCAGGGTCCGGTTCTTCACCAGCTTATCATAAAGCTCATCCAGCTTATCCTCGATACTCAGGAAGAATGCATTCTGCTTCTCCCAGGCTTTTCTCCGGACTTTGGGATCTTTATTCTTTAAGTAAGGCGTGAGAAGAGACAGGTTCAGGGTTTCCCCCTCCCAGTCGATCTGGGCGCCGGCCAGGAGCTTTTCATATTCTGTCACCAGGGCGTTCTCCTCCTGCATGAGAGGGATCACCTCGTCAGATACAGATCTCATAGCGATCTCGATATTTTTAAAAGCCACCGGCCCGATCTTCTCTTCCAGGGTCTTCCGGTAAGGGGAGGCATAAAGTTCCTTCTGATAAGCCACGCAAAGGTTGGCGTAGGCCGGGGTTTCCCGGTCATAATAATCCTGCTCCTCCTGGTAAAATTTATCTGTGGTATCTATGGAATGACGGATAGAGCAGAGGGTGGCCTGGGTGGCCACCCGGTCTGTCAGCCCATAGTATTTCCTGTGGATCTCAAACTGTTCCTCTCCCGTCCCGGCTTCCTTCAGGGCCCTGATCAGCCCTGCAAGCTCTTCCTTTGTTTTTTCAAAATCAATCCTCTCATAAGGCATATCCTTAAATTTCATAAGCTCTGACTTCCTTTCTGTCTCTTCTGCAGTTCCCTTCCCATCCGGGGAGTTCGTCTAATAAAGGTTTTTCACTTTAAATTCCCGTTCTGCTTCTCTCCTCTGGTCCTTCTTGGCGATATCCTGGCGCTTGTCATAAAGCTTCTTGCCTTTTGCCACGCCAATCTCCACCTTTACCAGACTGCCTTTAAAATACACTTTTAAAGGGACCAGGGTATAGCCCTTTTCCCGGATCTTTCCCTCAATTTTCCGGATTTCATAGGAGTGGAGCAGAAGCTTCCGCACCCGCAGAGGATCCTTGTTAAATATGTTTCCCTTTTCGTAGGGGCTGATATGCATCCCCCACACAAAAACCTCGCCCTTGTCGATCTGGACAAAGGCTTCCTTAATGCTGCATCTCCCCATGCGCAGCGATTTCACCTCGGTTCCCACCAGCTCGATCCCGGCCTCATAGGTATCCTCGATAAAATAATCATGATAAGCCTTTTTATTATTGGCGATCAGACGAATCCCTGATTCTTTAGCCATGTTCCAATCCTCCTTATTCTGCCAGGACAAAGTCTACGGACCGTTCCCCGGGATCTGCTTCCGCTACCCGGACGGCTACCTTCTGTCCCATAGAAAAACATCTCTTATTCTTCTCTCCCCTCAGCATATAGCGGGCTGAGTCGTAAACGTAATAATCGTCGGTAAGCGCATTTACATGGACGAGCCCTTCCACTGTATTGGGAAGCTCCACATAGAATCCCCATTCGGTCACTCCGGAGATCACGCCCTCAAAGACTTCGCCGATATGGCTCTCCATGTATTCTGCCTTCTTCATCTTCACAGTTTCCCGCTCCGCTTCCTGGGCTCTGCGTTCCGCAGTGCTGGACTGGAGCGCCACCTGATCCAGGATCTCCTCATAATGGCAGATTTTGGCTTCTGTCATCTTTCCCCGGAGATTCTCCTTAATGATCCGGTGGATCTGGAGATCCGGATACCGGCGGATCGGGGATGTAAAATGGCAGTAATATCTGGCCGCCAGGCCAAAATGCCCGGTACACTGGGTGGCATATTTCGCCTGTTTCATCGAACGGAGGAGCAGCCGTGAGAAAAAGGGCTCCGACTGGGTCCCTTCCAGCTCCTTTAAGATCTTCTGGATTTCTTTGGGCTGTATCTCCTCTTTATTTTTCTTCACCTTTACCCCTGCCCTGTGGACCATCTCCAGCACATGCTCCATTTTTTCCATATCCGGATTTTCATGGATCCGGTAAACAAAAGGAAGTCCTGCCTGCGCATATTCCTGGGCCACAGTTTCATTTGCCGCCAGCATAAAATCTTCAATGATCCTGGTGGCTGCATTCTGTTCATAGGGATAGATCCGGACAGGTTTTCCATTTTCGTCCAGCTCCAGCTTACTTTCCGGGAAGTCAAAATCAATAGCTCCCCGCTTTTTTCTCCGTTTTCTCAAAAGGGCGGACAGCTCCTCCATCTGGAAAAACATAGGCGCAAGCTCCTGATACCTCCTGGTCACCTCCGG
>CALWSM010000037.1 GCA_944384185.1 uncultured Blautia sp.
ACAGTCTTCAGAGATTTTTTCAGATATAAGTCCCGATCCCGATAGGCACCTACCTGATACAGCATGCCTGTGAGCTGTCCTTTCAGCACGGTTACCGGAGTCTTCAGTTCGTGAGAGGCCGCCGCAAAAAATTCCTGCTGTTCCTGATCCAGCTTTTTCTGTTTTTCCAGTTCTGTGCGAAGCAATGCATTCGCCTCGTCTCTCTGGGAAAGGACCTGCTCCAGGGTATGGGAGGTGCGGTCAATACTCCGGGCCAGAGAACCGATCTCATCCCTTCTTCTGAAAAACAGGCGGGAATTTTTCCAGTCCATACAGGACATGGCTTTGGCCGCCCGGCTGATCCTCAGCACCGGTCCGGTGATATACCGGGTATAGGCAGCTCCCATGCCAAAAGCCAGGAGAAAGATCACCGATGTAAGATAAGGCAGTATCCTTTTCAGATCGGAAAGAAAAATATTGACTTTGTTCTCTCTGGGCGGGATCAGGGTAAAATCATAGGGGCCGCAGTCTGAGAAAGACAAGGTAAGAATACTGTATTCAATTTTTTCTCCATTCATAGCTATCGCACGTCCATTGTCCGGGCCATAGCCGTACTGGCTGACTACCGTTTCTTCCTGTGCAGAGCTATCGCTTTCCCTCATCTGGCAGAGATACTTTTCATCAATCCCGGAGATCTCCGGTCTTTCATGGGTGTAAGTATCGTAAATATCCAGCCTTATCTGATATTTTTCACACAGCTTATTAAAGAAATCGCCCGATTCCTCCCTGCGGATCCGGGGCAGGTTCGCTTCCATCTCTTCCATACAGGCCTGGATATCCTCGTTGTAGCTTATCGTATAGATCTGCGGCATGAAAGCATAAATTCCCGTCAGTACCAGAAGGTTGGAAAAGATCAGGAGAGCCCATGTGATAAAAAAGATCTTCAGTGAAAAACTTTCCCGGATCCTTTTAAGCAAGCTTATATCCCACCCCTCTTATATTTCTGATCACATCTTCTCCCAGTTTTTTCCGGATATTTTTAATATGGGTATAGATAATGGCGTCTTCACAGTCATAATCGTATTTCCATAGTTTTTCCATGATGTACTCCTTGGGCATGATCCGGTGGGGATCCGAAAGAAAAAGAGCCAGCAGTTCAAATTCTCTTCCTGTGAGATAGACCTCCCGGTCCTTTACCTTTACGGTATGGCTGTTCCTGTCCATGAAAATGTCTCCCCAGGCCAAATGCTCCTGCCGGGGTTCTTCTCTTCTCCGGAGTACGGCCGCCACTTTTTTCAGAAAGACTCCTATGGAAAACGGCTTAGTCACATACTCGTCGATCATCAGGTCGTAGCCTTTCAGCTGACTGTCCTCATCAGAAAGAGCCGTCAGCATGATCACCGGCACTTCTGACTTCTCCCGGATCTTTTTACAGAGAGAAAAGCCGTCCAGCTTCGGCAGCAGAACATCCAGGATCACCAGATCCGCCCTTTCCTTCTGAAAAAGTACCAGCCCTTCCAGGCCGTCACCTGCTGTTACTGTCCGATACCCCTCATTTTCCAGAAACACAGACAGCATTTCCGCAATATCCTTTTCATCTTCTACGATCAATATGGTTTTCATTCTTCCTATCCGTCCTTCTATACGTCAAAACAGCCGCCTCCCACAAATTCCCGGAGAATGGAATTATGGGGAATGGCTTCGCTGGGCACCCCTACAAAATAATCCAGGAATTTCAGCAGACGTTTCGCCTCATCATATTCTGGTTCTTCAGGCTGGATAGAAAAAAGAAGAGGCTCTGCATACAGCTTTAAAACCGCCAGTTCATAGATCAGGGCAGAATTAAACATCACATCTGCAGACTCCTGATACGGGAAGATATTCTCCTCTTCTCCCCTTCTTACCGAATTCCACATGGCGATCGTAGATTTTGCAGAAGCTCCTCTGGTCCTGGCGTCCCGGACGATCCGCCGAATCAGCCGCCCGTCTGTGGTAGGGATCCGGTTGTGTTCATCAACGTTCAGCTGGGTAAGGGCGCTGATATAGATTCGGAATTTACTTTCTGAGGGAAGGCTGAAGCTCAGCTTATCGTTGAGACAGTGTATCCCCTCGATCACCAGCACGTCTTCCCCTCCCAGAAGGAGGGAATCTCCCCGGTATTCCCGCTGCCCTGTTTTAAAATTAAAGGTGGGCATAGGTACTTCCTCTCCTCTGAGGAGAGCTGTCATATCCTCGTTGAACTTCTTTACATCTATGGCTTCCAGACATTCAAAATTATAATTTCCTTCTTCGTCCAGAGGCGTATCCTCACGATTAACAAAATAATTATCCACAGCGATAGGATGGGGCTTCAGGCCGTGGGCGGAAAGCTGGATAGACAGCCGGTGAGAAAATGTGGTTTTCCCGGAAGAAGAGGGACCGGCGATCATAATAAATTTCTTATTCCTGTCATTGGCGATCCGGTCTGCGATCTGGGAAATCTTAGACTCCTGGAGCGCCTCTGCAATAAGGATCAGCTCATTGGCGCCCTTTTTACTGATCTGTTCGTTCAGGTCTCCCACTGTATCCGCACCGATCATTTCCCCCCATCTCGCAGATTCCTTCTGGACCTGGAAAAGCTTTTCCCATGGTTTAAAAGGCGGCACCTCCCGGGGAGCTTCCCGGACCGGAAGCTGGAGCACCAGCCCCTGATCATAGGGGTACAGCTCAAAGTATTTCAGATAGCCGGTATGGTTCACCATATAGCCATAAAAATAGTCCTCGAATTCTTCCAGGCTGTATATATTTACCCGGGAACCCCGGCGGAAATGAAAAAGCTTTTCCTTGTCATACATATGATGGCGGTGAAAAATTTCTATGGCCTCCCTGGTCCCTACGCTTTTCTTCCGTATCGGCAGTTTTCGATCCGCCAGTTCCAGCATATAAGCTTTTACCTGTGCTAAAAACTCTTCTGTGATCTTCACGTCTCCGTCTATGGTGTAATAATACCCGGAGCTGACAGAAAAATGCAGGATCACTTTTCTTATCCTGCCATGTCCCGCCACGTGATACAGAGCCTTCAGCAAAAGCAGGGAAGCGCTTCTTTTGTAAGTCTGATGGCCGATCTCATCGGCTGTAGTGATAAACTCCAGCTCTCCGTCTCTTTTCAGTTTTTTGTGAAGCTCGCAGAGTGTTTTATCCTTCATTACCAGAACGATGGGATATCTGACGCATTCCCGGAAGTCTTCTGCGATCTTACTGTAAGGGGTGTCATAGGGGTATTCTCTAAGCTTCCCCAGGATCCTGACGGAAATCATCCGATCTTTCATTATGTTTCTCCTTTCATAATGCTCTGCAAGGATGCTCCACTCTCATTTTTTCAATCATAAGCTCCGGAAACATCTGTTTCAGCTCTTTTTCCATATAGTCCATGAAAATATATTCCGTTCCATAGTGTCCGGCATCGACCACACAGACTCCCTGTGCCGCCGCATCGATAGAAGAATGATAATCCATATCGGCGGTTACATAGACATCTGCCCCTGACCTCAGTACGGAGGGCATCAGGCTTTTTCCGGAGCCTGTGCAGATGGCGGCTCTTTTTACCTTCTTTTGCGAATCCCCGTAAATTTTCACAAAAGGCAGAGAAAACTGCTTTTTTACAAATTCTCCGAATGCCTCCAGGGTCTGGGGCTTTGCAAGATTTCCCACTCTTCCCAGGCCCTCCTGACGTTCATTATCGTCATAGGTGATCTCCAGGATCTCCCGTTCTGTAAGCTCCAGATAATCTGCGCTGAGATCTGCCATTCCAAGCACGTCAAAATTCGTATGCATGGCGTAATAGGAAATGCCGTGCTCGATCAATCCTATGATCCGGCGGCCGATAAAATGATCGGCGGTGATCTTCTTAAGCCCTGAAAAGATCAGGGGATGGTGGGTGATGAGCATATCCGCCCCCGTCTTCACCGCCTCTTCAAGACTGTCCTCTGTTACATCCAGGGCCAGAAAAATTTTCTCGACTTCTTTTTGGGGACTTCCCACAAGAAGCCCCGGATTGTCCCATTCCTCCGCAAAGGATACCGGATATTTTTCTTCTATCTTCCCTATGATCTCTTCACATTTCATAATATGCCAAAGCCTCCTCCCGGTCTTTCATTTCTTTCATCAGTTCTTCTCTTCTTTTTTGAGATGACGGAGTATTTACGCCAGACAGTTTTTCCAGGAGTTCTCTGGCCGTCTGTTCTTCTTTCTTCAGATATTCCTTTAAAACAGGATGCCGGTTTTCCAGAAGCAGCTTTCCGTAGAGATATTCTGCATTTTTTTCATACGCCATCCTCCCCGGGACAGCCTTCATCATGGGATAATATTTTCCCTCTTCCTCCACCATATCTTCTTGAATCACCGCATAACCATTTTCAGCCAGAAACCGGCGGAAATGGCCGATCTCTGACTGAGGCTGGAGGATCAATTCTTTCATGTTTTTCAGGACAGGCTCCCCCCGGAGAAGGATTTTCTCCATAAGCGGCCCTCCCATGCCTGCGATCACCAGGCACTGGGCCTCCCCGGGTTTTAAAGCGTCTGCTCCGTCGGAAAGTCTGGTCTCTATGTAATCTTCCAATCCCCATTCCCGGATATGTTCTCCGGCCCGCAAAAGAGGTCCCCGGTTAATATCCATGGCAATAGCTCTTGGTATCTTTCCTTTTTGTAGTAAATAAATGGGAATATACCCGTGATCGCAGCCTATATCCGCCAGGATCAGCCCGGGAGTTACCAGGGCCGCCACGGCGCCAAGCCGCCGGGATATCTGTATCTCTCTCATAGTTCTCCTTAATCCAGGTAATCCTTCAGTTTGCGGCTGCGGCTTGGGTGACGGAGCTTTCTGAGAGCCTTTGCCTCGATCTGACGGATACGTTCTCTGGTAACGTTAAACTCTTTTCCCACTTCTTCCAGGGTTCTGGCTCTTCCGTCATCCAGACCGAAACGAAGCCGGAGGACCTTTTGCTCTCTTTCAGTAAGAGTTCCCAGAACCTCCACCAGCTGTTCCTTCAGCAGGGTAAAGGCCGCTGCGTCTGCAGGTACCGGAACATTATCATCCTGGATAAAATCTCCCAGATGGCTGTCCTCTTCCTCTCCGATAGGGGTTTCCAGGGAAACCGGTTCCTGGGAGATCTTCAGGATCTCCCGGACACGGTCTACAGACATATTCATTTCCTTGGCGATCTCTTCCGGCTGAGGCTCTCTTCCAAGCTCCTGTAGCAGCTGTCTGGATACCCGGATCAGTTTATTAATGGTTTCTACCATATGCACGGGAATGCGGATGGTCCTTGCCTGGTCGGCGATCGCTCTGGTGATCGCCTGACGGATCCACCAGGTAGCATAGGTAGAGAACTTGTACCCTTTCCGGTAATCAAATTTTTCCACTGCCTTGATCAGTCCCAGATTTCCTTCCTGGATCAGATCCAGGAACAGCATGCCTCTGCCCACATATCTTTTGGCAATGCTGACCACCAGACGAAGATTCGCTTCAGCAAGACGCTTTTTGGCGCTTTCGTCTCCGTTTTCCATTCTTTTTGCCAGATCGATCTCTTCCTCGGCAGTAAGAAGAGGCACTTTTCCGATCTCCTTCAGATACATACGGACAGGATCTTCAATGCTCACTCCTTCCGGTACGGACAGATCGATATTTTCCATATCCACCTCGTCCTCTTCGCTGATCGTGATTTCTTCATCATCGTTCATGATCAGATCGTCCATATCATTTTCCTGGATCCGAAGCACGTCTACGCCGTTGGCTTCCAGAAAGTCAAAGACCTTGTCCATATGCTCCGCATCCAGAGGAAAATCTTTGAAAAACTCATTGATCTCCTGGTATTCCAGTACGTTTTTTTTCTTCTTTGCCAGCTCGATAAGCTCTGCCAGTTTCTCACTGAATTTTGCCATGTTCATTTCCATAAATGTTCCATCCTCTCAATTCTTAATTATATGGTATCCTCAATCAAAGGAAATATGCAGTGCTGCTCTGCCTCTTTCCAGATCCTCCAGTCTTTTCCTAGCCTCTATGATCTTCTGCAGCCCGGCAAGATCTGCAGGGGCCAGGTGTGCGTTCTGCCAGTCTATGCTGTCTCTTTTCAGCCGGCATACGGTTTCCAGCACCGCCCTGCGGGCCTCATCCTCTCCCTCCAGATGAAGGGAGGCATGGAACAGCGAAGCGATCTCTCTTTGCTCTTCCGGGTCGGAAAACTGGTTCAGCAGCTTTGCAGGATTTACCCCGCCTTCTTCATGCTGGGCGAAGACCAGCTCCGCAACCTGATGGTAAAGAGGAGTGATAAAATCGTCCGCTCCTACATAACCGGCTATGGTATCAAACATTTTCGGATAAGAAGCAAGCCAGGTCAGCATAAGCTTCTGGGCCGTCTGCCCTGCATCTTCCTTGTTTTCCTTTTTCTTTTTTACTTCCTCCCGCCGGACAGGATCCGGGGTTTTCTTTGGCGTAAGGGCCATGTGGTTTACCATTTTCCGCAGATCTTCATATTGGATCCGATAGATCCGGGAAAGAGTTTCCATGTAATTGTTCCGCTCCAGTTCTTCCGGAAATTCCAGGAGCATCTCTGCGATCTCTCTGAAAAACTGGGTCTTTTCTTCCGGATCCGACAGATTATATTTTTTCTCCAGTACCTTCACCTGGAAAAGAAAATAATTCATGGCATCTTCCAGACGCTTCTCGAAGGCTTCCCGTCCCTCCGCCTTTATAAATTCATCCGGATCTTTATATGGCGCCAGATCCACCACTCTGGGCCGGAGCCCTGCCCCCCGCAGGATGGGGATCCCCCGCAGGGCAGCCTTCTGTCCGGCCTGGTCACTGTCATAGGTGAGCAGGACCTCCTTGGTATACCGGCTCATCAGGCTGGCATGTCCCGACGTCAGGGCAGTTCCCAGGGAAGCCACTGCGTTGGTAAATCCCGCCTGATGCATGGAGATCACGTCCATATAGCCCTCACAGATGATCAGGTAGGGCTTTCTGGATGTTCTGGCTATGTTTAATCCATATAGGTTCCGGCTCTTATCAAAGATTTTTGTTTCGGGAGAGTTCAGATATTTCGGCTCTCCCTGCCCCATGACCCGGCCTCCGAAACCGATCACCCGGCTGTTCACGTCCATGATCGGAAACATTACCCGGTTCCAGAACCGGTCCTGCATCCCACGGCGTTCATCTATATGAAACAATCCGGATTCTTTCAGCAGTTCGTCGGAATACCCCTGTCCCTTGAGATACTGATACAGGGCTCCGGAATACCGGGGAGAACAGCCGAGGCCGAATTTTTTGATCGTCTCATCGGACAGTCCTCTCTTTCTCAGATATTCCATTCCCTGCTTTCCTTTTTCGCTTTTCAGCTGATAATAATAGAAAGCAGCCGCCTTCTTATTGATCTCCAGGAGGCGGGATTTCAGATCCGCCGCCCGCCGGGCCTCCGGGGAATATTCTGCCTCCGGCAGCCGGATCCCCGTCCGGTCCGCCAGATACTTCACAGCTTCCACAAAAGTGAAATTTTCATATTCCATTAAAAAAGTAAATACATTTCCCCCGGCTCCGCAGCCAAAACAGTAATACATCTGTTTCCCCGGGCTTACGGAAAAGGAAGGGGATTTCTCATTGTGGAAAGGACACAGGCCAAAATAGGAACTGCCTTTTCTCTGAAGCTTTACATAGCCGGAGATCACGTCTACAATATCATTTTTCATACGGACTTCTTCAATAATATCATCGGAATAATACATTCTGTCTCCTCTTTCCTGCTATCTGTTTTCCCGTCCTCTCCATCTCTTCGGGATAAAAATATCTTTAAATTTCTCCAAAGAGTACTGATCGGTCATACCGGAAATGTAATCGCAGACCACCCGCTCTTTCGGCTCTCCTTCTGCCAGGAGACGCTGATACTCTTCTGACATTTTTTCCGGATACTTCCTGTAATAAGTATATAATTCCTCGATCACGTGCTCAGCCTTTTTTTCTTCACTTTTTGCCGCCGGATTCAGATATACGTCCTGGAACATCAAAGAGCGAAGATCCCTGAGTCCCTCTTCGATCTCAGGGGACATGGAGATCTGATCTTTCCCCCGGCTGTGTTCTACAATATCGTGGACAAAGGTGTTCAGACGCTCCTTGGTGTTTTCTCCCAGCTGCATCCGAAGAGTGATGGGAATGTTGTCTTCGGAAATAAGCCCCGCCCGCTGAGCGTCGTCCATATCGTGATGGATATAAGAAATTTTATCACTGTAGCGGACCACCTGCCCCTCCAGGGTATGGGGCTTTCCGCTGGTCCGATGGTTAATGATCCCATCCCGGACCTCCCAGGTCAGATTCAGTCCTCTTCCGTTTTTTTCCAGCCTCTCCACCACCCGGAGACTTTGCCGGACATGGGAAAAGCCCAGACTGCACACCCGATCCAGAACCTTCTCTCCGGCATGGCCAAAAGGGGTATGTCCCAGATCATGTCCCAGGGCAATAGCCTCCACCAGATCCGTATTCAGATACAAAGCCCTGGCGATGGTTCTTGCGATCTGGGATACTTCCAGGGTATGGGTCAGCCTGTTTCTATAGTGATCTCCCCGGGCCGCCAGAAAAACCTGGGTTTTATCCTTCATTCTCCGAAAGGATTTGCTGTGGAGGATCCGGTCCCGGTCTCTTTGATATACTGTTCGGATATCACACTCGGTTTCCTCCTTTTCTCTTCCCCGGGATTTTGAACTGCAGGAGGCGTAGGGACTCAGGTACTCCAGTTCCATGGCCTCCATTTCTTTGCGAATATTCATCAGCTGTCACCTGACTTTCTTTAACCAATGCTCGTACAAATCTGCTCCTTCTTATATATTATATTACTGTTTTCCGGCAGATTTCCTTCTTTTCTTTTCAAAAAATCCCAACAAATACGGATTTTTGCTTTTTCTCACGGTTCCTGCCGGACACTGCGCAGGAAGGCGATCTCCCTCTCATATCCGGCAAGATCGTTGGGGGTTTCCAGGTAAAAAGGCAGGTCCCTTAAAGCCGGGTGGTTGATGATCCGGATCATAGCTTCCTTTCCGATCTTTCCCTCTCCGATCTTTGCGTGGCGGTCTTTATGGCTGCCCAGGCCGTACATACTGTCGTTTAAATGAACCGCCTTCAGCCTTGAAAGACCGATGACCTGATCAAATTCATACAGAACCTCGTCCAGGCCGTTTACAATATCATAGCCCCCGTCGTATATATGGCAGGTGTCCAGACAGACTCCCATTTTATCCTGGAGTTTTACTCTGTCCAGGATCTCCCGAAGCTCCTGGAAATTTCTTCCCACTTCACTGCCTTTCCCGGCCATGGTTTCCAGGAGTACCGTAGTAGTCTGCTCCGGCTTCAGGATCTGATTTAAAAGCTCTGCGATCTGCTCGATCCCTTTCTCAGTCCCCTGTTTTACATGGCTTCCAGGGTGAAAATTGTAGCAGTTCCCCGGGGTATATTCCATTCTCCTGAGATCGTCGGCCATAGTATTATAGGCAAATTCCCGGACTTTTTCCTCCGGCGAGCAGGCGTTGAGGGTATAAGGCGCATGGGCCAGGAGCTTTTGGATCCCCAGCCGGGAAGCCTCCAGGTGAAATTGCTCCACATCTTTGGGACCAATGGCTTTTGCCTTTCCGCCTCTGGGATTTCTGGTAAAAAACTGAAAAGTATTTGCCTTTATCTTTTCCGCCTCCTTCGCCATGGCGGTATATCCTTTGGCAGAAGACAGATGACATCCTATCGTCAGCATTTCGTTTCCTCCTTTGCATAAATAAAGAGCTAATACAAAAACAGGATGCTTCTGCTCTTATATTAACTCTTTAAACAGGTATACAAAATTTCCATTTGCTTTTGCACATAACAAAATCCCCTTGAAACAAGGGGATTAAACTGCGGGAGATGGGACTTGAACCCACACGAGCATACACCCACAAGATCCTTAGTCTTGCCTGTCTGCCAATTCCAGCACTCCCGCTTGCCTGTCGTTTCGCATATCTCTCAACGACAAATGAAAGTATAACAAAGATTTCCGAATTCGTCAATAGTTTTTTCAGAAAAAAGTTTTTCTAATTCTTTAAACATTCCGGAATTTTTCTCGAATAAGAGCTTCTCCTTTTAAAAGTCTTTCTTCCAGATCTGCCTGATCTCCCAGGATTTCCTGAAAGCAGGCCCACTCATCCAGGATTCCCTGCCCATGAGGAACCAGATACGCTCCTGCGTCGCTGCCCAAGGCCAGGTTCACGCCGGCTTCATATCCCTTTCTGATATTCTCCATACCCTTTTCCCAGATCTGGTTCAGAACCTGGTCGGAAAATCTTCCTTTCCCTATGAGATTTTTGACGACCGTAATGGTAGGGACCCATACTGTCCCCTTCTCCGCCATGATCTCTATCCCTTCTTCATCTACATAATTCCCGTGTTCAATACTGTCCGCTCCGGCTGCCGCCGCCTCTTTTACCGCCCTTGCCCCATTGGTATGGGACATAACACAGAAGCCTTCTTCATGGGCAATGTGTACCATTTCTTTCACTTCTCCAAAGGAAAGCGCAGTACCTGTGATAGAACCGTCGGTATCAAAATCCATGATCCCCGTGGTCATGATCTTGATGAAATCTCCCCCTTCTCTTCGGACTTCTTTCACCAGTGCGGCATATTCCTTCATGGTATCAAACCCTTTGCCTACGATCCCACCGTAATGGCCGTTTTTGTGGATGGCAAAAATCGGGGTTCTGTAATCGATCCCATACTCCGGTGCGATCTCTCTTGCTTTGTAAGAGACGTGGAGATGATCTCCTCCGTCCCTTACAAAGGAAACCTTTTTTTCCTGATAGGATCTGAAATGAGCTCTTATAAGACTTTCATCCGGAGCCTTTTCATGATCTTTTACCGCCTGATGATAATCCAGGGCGTTCATAAATATATGTGCGTGATTTTCTCCGAACATGTGTATTCACCTTCTATCTTGTCTGAGCCGGACTGCCGGACACAAGAAAAATTTCATACTTTCCGGGATCCAGCAGGAGTTTTCCTTTATTTTCCAGCTCCCGGCTCCGCTTTCCATTGAGATAAACTCTCTTTCCCTTATACGGAAGTACAAATTTTGCACTGGCGTCAAATGGAACTCTCACATGAAACAGAATCCCTTTCTCCTTCCACTCCCAGCCGGATTCATAAAGCCCTCTGGCAGAATCATAGGCGCACTGGGCATAACCCAGCCGTCTGTCCGGTTTGGGAGCGATCACAGCTTTCTTAAAGCCGGAGCCTTTTTCCGTAGGATTCAGTCCACACATACAGCGGTACATCCACTCTGCGATCACCCCGTAGGCGTAATGGTTCAGGCTGTTCATACCGGTATCGCTGATATGGCCGTCGGGAAGGATGGAATTCCACCGTTCCCATACAGTGGTGGCGCCCATATTTACTTCATAGAGCCAGCCGGGATATCCTTCCTGGAGAAGAAGGCTGTAAGCCTCCGGATCCATACCCATCTCCGAAAGGGCGAGACAGAGGTAACAGGTCCCCACAAAGCCAGTGGTCAGATGCATTCCGTGAGCCCGGATATTTTTTTTCAGTTCTCCGGCAAGCTTTTTCCTGCTGCTTTTCGGCGCCAGTTTAAAATACAGAGCCAGGACCATCGCTGTCTGGGTTTTGAGCTTCAACTCTCCATGAGCGTCAAAATATTTCCGGCGAAAAGCAGCTTTTATCTCTCCCGCCAGCTGCCGGTAAGCGCCTGCCTCCCGGCGTATTCCCAGCACATAGGCTGCCTTAGCCGTGAGCAGGGCAGAATAATAGTAAAAAGCCGTAGCCACATAAGTATGATCCGTTCCTCCGAAGCAGCTTTCCTTATCCGGGTTATCCAGGGCCAGCCAGTCGGCAAAATGAAAGCCGGTGCTCCAAAGCCTGGACCCGCCGCACTGCTCCTCATCGATACGGAAGATATAATCTATCCAATCCCGCATGACCGGATACTGTTCCGCCAGCAGGATCTTGTCTCCGTAAAACTTATACAGAGTCCAGGGAATAATACAGGCCGCATCTCCCCAGGCGCAGGAACCGTAAGTGGTCCACTCTCCTTCTTTTGCAGGGGGATTCTCGCCCTGGTTTTTGATCCGCTGTACCTGTCCCAGCACATCAGGAACCACATGGGGAATCCCGCCCCTGTAGGTCTTCTGATCCAGCCTCATATCATAGAGATACTTTCTGTAGAAAGCCGGGGTTTCCATATGGAAAGAAGCTGTGGCGCAGAAAGCCTGGGCATCTCCGGTCCATCCCATCCGTTCATCTCTCTGGGGACAGTCCGTAGGTACATCCAGGAAATTTCCTCTCTGTCCCCAGACCGTATTTTCAAAAAGCCGGTTCACTTTCTTGGAGGAAGTCTGGATTTTTCCTGTTCTTGCAATATCTGAATGGAGCACGCAGGCTATAAAATTCCGGGGATCGACTTCTGTCATTCCTGTTACTTTCACATAACGGAAGCCATAGAACGTGAAATGAGGCCGGACCCACCGCTTTTCTCCGGAAGAAATATAAGTCATCTCTGCTTTTGCCGTGCGGAGATTGTCCCTGTAAAAACAGCCGTCCTGAAGGACCTCTCCGTATTGGAGACGGATTTCCCGCCCTTCTTCCTCCTCACAGAGAAATTCTGTCCAGCCGGTGATCTCCTGGCCAAAATCCAGTACCGTTTCCCCTGCCGGGGTCAGGATCTTTCTGGGCATGGAGATCCGCTCTGTGATCCTCAGCGGCGGACTGAGCCGTTCTCTTAGCGGAACAGAGATCCCGGGGCCCTTTACGGCTCTGCAGG
Source organism: uncultured Blautia sp. (assembly GCA_944384185.1). Taxonomy (GTDB): domain Bacteria; phylum Bacillota; class Clostridia; order Lachnospirales; family Lachnospiraceae; genus Blautia. The sequence continues at coordinate 12,792 of CALWSM010000037.1, forward strand.
GCAGGGTACAGGAAGCAGTGGCAAATCCCTCCAGCTCCAGCCGCGCATCATAAACCTCTCCGTCATAGATACCGCTTTCCTTTACAGGAGACGGCGCACATTCCCAGGTCTCATCCGTAGCTATGACAACTTCCTTCCCTTCTTCTGTTTCCAGCCGAAGCTCTGCCAGAAGCTGAAAGTCCTTTCCATAAAGGCCGTACATATCCTTTTCATAGCTGAATCTTCCTTTATACCAGCCATTTCCCAGGGCGGCTCCTACTGCGTTTTCTTCGCCTTTTTTCAGAAGAGGCGTAATATCATAGGTTACATATTGTATCCAGTTGTGGTAATCCGTATAAAAAGGCGCCAGGTATTCCTCTGAGACCTTCTCGCCGTTTATCAGGAGTTCAAAAAGGCCCAGGCCGCAGATGTAGATCCTGGCGGAAGCCAGATCCTCCGGCACCTGGAATTTCTTCTGGAACAGAGGATGGATCTCCGGATTTTTCTGATCAAAATCTGCCTGGATCCACTGTCCCTGCCAGAGCTCCTGCATTTTCCCAGTCTCAAACCAGGCCACAGGGCTTACCACTTTCTCTCTTCTGTCTGTAAGGATCTGTACCCGCCAGTAATATCTGGTCCTGGGACTGATCTGCACATTGGGGCAGAAGCCGCAGCTGTCGATCTCCCTCTTCCAGCCGCTGTCATAAACCACCTTTTTCATAGCTTTATCCAAAGCGATCTCCATTCTGGCTTTTTCCTGTTTTTTCCCTCTGACATTTTCCGTCACCCAGGAAAACACCGGATATCCACACTGATATCCCAGGGGAGAGCTCAAATGGTCCACCTGCATATTTCTAATTTTCATATCAATCCTCTTCCTCTTCTTTTGCCCAGCCGTAGGCGCATTTTACGGCTTTCTTCCAGCCTTTTGCTTTCTTATCCCGCTCTTCCACAGAAATCTGCGGGGTAAACACCCGGTCGATCTCCCAGTTACTGATGATCTCCTGGGGACTGTTCCAATATCCTACGGCCAGTCCCGCCAGATACGCAGCTCCCATAGCCGTAGTCTCCACACACACCGGACGTTTTACCGGAACCTGTATCATGTCTGCCTGAGCCTGCATAAGGAAGTTGTTGGCGCTGGCGCCGCCGTCTACCTTCAGGGAATTCATCTGTATACCGGAATCCGCCCTCATGGCCTCGATCACATCATGAACCTGATAAGCCAGGGATTCCAGGGCAGCCCGGATAATATGGCATTTATTTACCCCTCTGGTCAGTCCCACAATAGTTCCTCTGGCATATTGATCCCAATAGGGTGCTCCCAGTCCTGTGAAAGCCGGGACCACATAGCAGCCGTGGGTATCCTTTACTTTTCTGGCCATATACTCAGAATCTTCCGCTGAATCGATCAGCCGAAGCTCGTCTCTTAACCACTGGATCACGGCGCCCGCTACAAAAACAGAGCCTTCCAGTGCGTAGGTGATCTTTCCGTCCAGTCCCCAGGCAATGGTGGTTACCAGACCATTTTCAGAAAATACCGGTTTCTCTCCTGTATTCATCAGCAGGAAGCAGCCGGTTCCATAAGTGTTTTTGGCGTCGCCTTTTTCAAAGCATGTCTGCCCGAAAAGCGCAGACTGCTGATCCCCCGCCGCTCCTCCGATGGGGATCGGCCCGCCGAAAAAGCTGCTGTCCGCCATGCCGTATACACAGCTCGAAGGCTTTGCCTGGGGAAGCATTTCCTTTGGGATATCCAGCTCCCGCAAAATATCTTCATCCCAGTCCAGGGTATTGATGTTAAAAAGCATGGTCCGGGATGCGTTGGAATAGTCCGTAACATGGACCTCTCCCTTCGTCATCTTCCAGATCAGCCAGGTCTCCACGGTACCGAACAGAAGCTCGCCTCTCTTCGCCCTTTCTCTGGCGCCTTCCACATGATCCAGGATCCATTTTACCTTTGTCCCTGAAAAATAAGCGTCAATGATCAGTCCTGTTTTCTTCCGGTATTCCTCCGTCAGTCCCTTTTCTTTAAGAGAGTCGCAGTATTCCGAGGTTCTCCTGCACTGCCACACGATCGCATGATAGACCGGCTCTCCTGTATTTTTGTCCCAGACCACAGCGGTTTCTCTCTGGTTGGTTATGCCGATCGCCGCAATATCTCCTGCTTCGGCTCCCGCCTTCTGCATAGCCTCCACAGCCACCCCCAGCTGATTAGACCAGATCTCATTGGCGTCATGCTCCACCCACCCAGGTTTGGGGAAATACTGGGTGAATTCCTTCTGGGCAAAGCTTACGATCTCTCCTTTTTTACTAAACAGAATACATCTGTTGCTGGTCGTCCCTGCATCCAATGCCATTACATATTTTGCCATGTAATATCCTCCTCGCACATACTTTACGGTCATTTAAATTTACTGATATTTTATCGCTGTTTTCACTTTTTTTCAATACAAATCCGAAAGACTGTCCCATATCTGCACCAATCTTTTCCGGGTTCATATACTATAGCAATGACATTTTCTGAGGTTCCTTATGAATCTTTTCTCATTAAAAGCAGCGCAGGCTCCAAAGTCTGCGGATCAGGGCCGTCTTCGCCTTTCTGTGCTCACGGCAGACAGAAATCAGCCCATAGACAACGCCTCCGTCTCTATTTCTTACAGCGGGGATCCTGATTCAGTGATCGAGGAGGTCAATACCGATTCCAGCGGCCAGATACCGGAACTGACCCTGTCGGCTCCCCCTCTGGAATACAGTATGGCGCCCTCGGAATACCAGCCTTATGCAGAGTATACCTTCCGGATCTCCAAAGAAGGTTTTGAAGACCTGGAAATTTCCGGCGCAGAGATCCTCCCTGACGTTACAGCCATTCAGAAGGCTTTGCTCCGTCCTCTCACTCCCAGCGAATCCTTCCAGGATATCGTGATCCCCGCTCATACACTTTTCGGCAATTATCCGGAAAAGATCCCGGAAGATGAGATCAAGCCAATAGACGATACCGGAGAGATTGTTCTCAGCCGGGTAGTGATACCGGAAACCGTAGTTGTCCACGACGGCGCACCGGATAACACCTCCGCCCAAAATTACTTTGTCCGGTATCGGGATTATATCAAAAATGTAGCCTGCAGCGAGATCTACGCCACCTGGCCGAAAGATACCATACGGGCAAATGTACTGGCCATTATGTCCTTCACCTTAAACCGGGTGTATACGGAATGGTACCGGAACAAGGGCTACGATTTTACCATCACTTCTTCCACGGCTTTTGACCATAAATGGATATATGGGCGAAATCTTTTTGAAAGCATTTCCCAGGTGGTAGATGAGCTTTTTGATAACTATCTTTCCCGCCCAGGGGTTCGGCAGCCCATTCTCACCCAGTACTGCGACGGGCAGAAAGTCCAGTGCCCGGGGTGGATGACCCAACAGTAACGACATACAAACACAATACATAGTATGTAAGCATGTGAAGATGGTACAATATATGCTCCCTGGAGGGTTTCCGGGGAGTTTCTATAGAAGAAAAGCACCCCGAAGGATGCTTATACTTGTCTGTTCTTTAGCTCTACTGCTTCAGAACGAATGTTATGAGTCTGGTTCTAATTTTCTGGCTTCACCTTTTGGGTTATACTGTTGAATTTTTCTTTTGATTTTTCTGGTTTAGTTTCTCCGGGTTGGAATTGTTCATGCTATTATCTCGGGGATAGTATGTGATAATACAGAAAAGATATTCTGAATAAAAGATACTGGCGAATTATGTATATTTATTTTCGTTGCTTTAAAATCAACTTTCATTAATATTCCATACTTCTCTAATGCATTCTCAACTCCCAATATATCTAATCCGTTTCTTGTTTCTGCAAAATTGAAAAAATCGACTTTAACGTCACGTCTATTTGGATCTTCTAAAAACTTTTTAATAAACTGATAAGATTTTTCTTTGATACGCAAATTTCTGAATATTTTTAGAATTTCTTCTATATTATTCTCGTCATTTTCTTCATAATCTTTCAGTTTATAAAGAGTAAATTCGTCCTTTTTCATATCAATCTTTGAAGAATTAGGTATATTTCTAACTATTATTTTCTGTATATCCTCTAGTGTTCTTGTTTGCAAGATTATCATCTCTTTCGTATCTTGATTTATTCTATCACTATCTTTATTGATTTTATTTGCCTGATAAATTGCATATGCTCCAAATAACATGGATATTATTCCTACACAAAAGGAAATTATTGTAAGTACATCATCACACATTTGTCATCGTCCTTATCTATA
>CALWSM010000038.1 GCA_944384185.1 uncultured Blautia sp.
AAGCTTTATCTGTCTCTCCTGGTTGCTCTTTATACATCTGATATTTTAAATATAAAAGGATAAAAAGAATCCCATAGTATCCAATACACTGCCATAGTTCAGGCCTTCCTGTGATCCACAGGAAAACCGGCAGCTTCTGAAGGAATTTTCCCACCTGGATGTAGCCTTCTAAAAGGAGGATACCTGGCCAGGCTCCCAGCTTTCCCGGAAAAGCTGCGGGAATGATCCCCAGGATCCCTCCGGCTAAACCGGAAAGGAGCAGGATCCCTGCAGTCGGCAGTATGAAAAGATTGGCCAAAAATCCCCAGACCGACAGTTCGCAGAAAAAGTACATGGTTATGGGAAGAAGAATGCTCCAGACAGAAATGCTGGAACAGATCCCCTGCCTTAATTCTTTCTTTACCCTTCCGATCAGATTTTTGCCATACCTTTTTCTCTTAGGAAAAAGGACAGGATGAACAGCCGCCAACCCCAGGACCGCCCCAAAAGAAAGAAGGAAACTGCTGTCATAAAGGTAAAGTGGGGATTCTGCCAGAAGCAGGATAGCCGCCATAGATAACGCCGAGAGGAAATCATAGGTGCGCTTTTCCAATAAAGCTCCTACAGACATCCCAAACATGATCACCGCCCGGACAGCCGCCGCCTGGTTGCCTGTAAGGCCTCCGTAAAACACCATCGCCCCAGCCGCAAGGATCCCTGCGGTTTTTATCGGAAAGCGGCATTTCAACAGCGCTTTATAAAATCCCCATCCTAAAATTGACAGATGGGTTCCGGAAATGGCTAATATATGCGAGATCCCCATGATCTGAAACAAGAGCTTATTTTCCTGTCCCAGATTTCCTTTTTCTCCCAGGACCATAGCTTCCATGATCCCGCTTTTTCCCTTGCCGAAAGACTTTCGGATCCCCATGGAGATCTTATCCTTGATCTTTCCCTGAACAGCCAGGAGCCGTTCCTCTTCCCTCTGAAGGATCTGGATCTCCGTTCCTTTCATATACCACTTTACTTTTCTTGCATAATAGTAGATTCTTTCATTAAACTGTCCCGGATTGGCTGGTCTTGGGATTTCCTCCAGATCTCCCGCCACAGCGGTCCGGTCTCCTACGTTTTCTTCCCCGGAGAGGTTCTCATTTTCTATTGTGATTTTTATATTGTCTATGGGATATTCTTTTTTCAGAATGATCAGATTTGCTTTTTTCAGATACAGATTTGTAATTGTCTCATAAATATCTTGTTGATAAAGGATTCCTGTAACAAGGACTCTCTCACCTTTTATCCCCTCTGGGAGACTGGGGGGAGCGCAGGAAAAAAAGGGAACTCCCGCTCTCCCCAGCAGCCACACCGCTGCCGCCCAGATGACGGCGGCAGCGCACAGGGGACGTTTAATCTTCATCAGCGTCCTCCAGGTAACTGTAATCTGCCTGGTAGACCTTGTCCAGCTCCATACTCTCCCGAAACGTCACCTTAGTCTCTCCTTCCACAGAAATCTGTACTCCGTGGATCTGGCAGGCGTCTGTAAGGGAGTTGACGATAGAATAGATGGGAAGCTCCTGTTGGACGCTCATCGTTTCTGTCAAAAAACTTTTATCCAGATTTACGTAACAGACTCCTTCCACAATAGAAACGCCCAAAATCTTGGTATTCGAAGACAATGTGGGAAACATATCCTCCGACTTTGGCCCCTCAAGAAGCTTTTCTACGATTACTCTCTCCAGAGGAACATTGCTGCTGTAATGGATTCTCCTGTTCTCTCTCACCAGATGATCCCCTTTTTCATTTGCAAAATAGAGATTCAGATCTGCAAACACATAGGAATTGATATTTTTTCCCTCATTTTCTACAAAACTGTTTTTTTCCATAGGTCCCAGCTCCCTGCCGTCAGAGTCTGTCATCGGTTTCCCGTTTTCCTGAAACTCTACATAAGAAACTCCTGGAAGCTGTGTAAATGCCAGCACCATTCCTGTCCTCACCAGGATTTCTCTGGCGTTATTCATTTTTTTATATTCTTCATCAAAATTCAGGGTTACCGTCTGCCCTTCAAAAGAACAGTTTTTCATCAACACGTCATCCGGAAGCAGTCTGAGGTATTCCTCTGAATCCGAAGGCTCTGAAAGCTTCTGATAAACTTCCTGTACCATGCTCTCTGTATCTTTCTTGGAAGGCGTATATGACACAGTCTCCAGCTTTGTCTCCGACAATGCCAGATAATACATGGAGTACTCCGTCACCTCTTCTTTCTGGCTTTTCCGGCACCCTGTCATAGCCAAAAGACAGAATACCAAAAAAAGCGCCAGTAACTTTCTGCTTTTCTTCACTCCAATACCCCCTATGCAATATAATTCAAAGGGACTCTTACGGAAAATGTCGTTCCCTGATGTTCTTCGCTTTTAACCTTTATAGCGCCTCGGTGCATAACGATGGCATTTCTGGTAATGGCCAGCCCCAATCCAGTTCCTCCGATTTCTCTGGAATGGGATTTATCTACCCGGTAAAACCTTTCAAAAATTTTATCAATGGATTCCTTCGGAATACCGATCCCCGAATCGGATACTGTCACATAAAAGTATTTATGGTCTGCGTTCAGGGTCACATGCACCCAACCGTCTTCCACGTTATATTTAATGCCGTTTTCAATCAGATTGGAGAAGGCAAGGCTCAGTTTTACCTCATCGATCTCCGCCACTACCGGCCGGAAGCTTTCCAGGACCAGTTCCACCCGCTTCTTATCCGCTATAGGCTTCAGCCTTTTCAGTATATTCTCCAGCAGCTCATTGATACTCACCTTCTGGATATTCAGGTCAGAAGCCTTCCGGTCCATCTTCACCAGCGCCAGAAGATCCGTGATGATCTTATTTTCCCGATCGATCTCCACCGTGATATCCTGCATAAATTCTTTATATAATTCCACCGGGATGTTCTCCTGTCCTGCCAGGGAATCTGCCAGTACCTTAATGGAAGTCATGGGCGTTTTCAGCTCATGAGACACATTGGCAACAAACTCCTGTCTGGAATCATCCAGAACCTTCATACGCTTCAGTAATTTATTAAATACATTGGTGATCATTTCTGTTTCCGTATAATCGGTAACGGAAATCTCCTCATCCAGATAACCGTCGGTCAGTTCCTCGATAGCCTTACTTACTCTGGAAAAAGGTTTTACCAAGATCTTGGATACGATAAAGCTGAGGAAGATCACCAGAATACTGATGATCAGCAAAAGCAGGCTTCCTCTGTGGGACAGGATCTCTATGGTATCCTGGATCTCGGACGTAGAAGCGCTGACCAGCATCACGCCGTCGATCTGATCGGATTCCGGATTGGCCAGAGGGATCGTCTGTTCTATATACGTATTTCCCTTATCATAGTAGCTGGTGTTCACTCCTTCAAAGCACTGTATCACTTCCTCGGAAAAGGCATATTTCCCCTCGTCAATATCATAGGTATCCTCTATGATCCTTCCGCTTCGGTTAATGATCAGGATCCTGGCGCTGTAGATGGAGGAAACCAGAGACAGCTCACTGTCGATAACATTCGACCTCTGCTGGAGATATCCTTCTTTCATCAGCTGTTTTCCCAGAATATCGCACTGATTTCTTACATTGATCTGCCGCAGCTCCACAGCCCGGTCCTCGTAAGAGCCGATGAGCATTCCTTCCACAATAAAGCCCGGGACAATACCGATCAGGATCAAAATAACCATGATCCGGAATCTCAGACTTTTAAAAAATGATAATTTAAAATTTATTTGCATCTTTTCTGTTCCTACTTTCTATCCAAAAGCCGCTTCCGGCAGTCGCTCCAGCTTCTTTTCCTGCGGGAAAAGAAAACGAGCGGAAATACACTTGACGGATTTCGCTCGTTGTCGGATCTCTATCCCTGGAAATAATATCCGATCCCCCATTTGGTATGAACATACTTGGGGTCGCTGGGCACAGCCTCGATCTTTTCTCTAAGACGGCGGATATGTACGTCTACGGTCCGTACATCTCCAGGATATTCATATCCCCATACCAGATTAAGCAGATTCTCCCTGCTGTATACTTTATTTGGATTTTTCGCCAGAAGCTCAAGGAGATCGAATTCTTTTGCAGTAAGGTTGATCTCCTTATCTGCAATAAAGACTCTTCTCCCTTCCATATCCAGCTTCAGATCTCCGCTTACCAAAGTTCTTCCCGTGTTTTCTTTCTTTTCATCCTTGCTGGCCCGGCGCATGATGGCCTTGATCCTGGCCTTTACCTCCAGGATATTAAAGGGTTTTGTAATATAGTCGTCTGCTCCGTACTCCAGCCCCAGGATCTTATCCATATCTTCTCCCTTGGCCGTGAGCATGATGATCGGAACGCTGGAAAATTCCCGGATCTGCTGGCATACCTCAAGTCCAGTCATCTTAGGCAGCATGATGTCCAGAAGGATCATATCATACTCCTTGGTTCTGGCCTTCTCCAGGGCCTCCTCTCCGTCATAGGCACAGTCCACTTCCATATCATCCTGTTCCAGGCTGAAACGGATACCCTTTACGATCAGTTTTTCATCATCAACTACCAATACTTTTCTGCTCATCTGTTTTCTCCTATTCCACTGTTATATAAGCTTCTATCTTTTCAAAGGTCTTTTCTTTTATTCCAGAGACCTGCTGTATATCTTCTATGCTTCCGAATCCCCCGGCTTCTTCTCTGTAGTCTAAGATCGCCCGGGCCCGGACTTCTCCGATACCAGGTATCTCCTGAAGTTCTTCTAAAGACGCCTGGTTAATATTGATCTTCCTTTGTCCCTCAGCTCCTGTCTCCGGGTTTTCCTGATTCTCCTGTCCTGAGAAGTCCCCCTGTTCCTCCAGGGCCTGTGTCTCTTCTCTGGTATAGACCCGGATCTTTTCACCGTCGGCTACTGTCTCTGCCTGATTCAGCCACTGGGCATCTGCCTCTTCCGTAAAGCCTCCCGCCGCCTCAATAGCCTGAAAGACCCTGGAATCCCCAGGCAGTTCATAAACTCCCGGACTTTTCACAGCGCCGCTTACATCCACCCAGACAGTGGAAAGAGATTTTGGACTGTCTTCTTCAGCCGCAGTCTTCCCTTCCTGTTTATCCAAAGAGGTATTCTCTTCTTGTACATCCCCGCTGTCTGCCTCCTGAGAAATGGCTTCCTCTCCTCCGATCAGGATCGTCTCTTCTTTCTCCCGGCAGGCGCCGAGAGCGATAGCCGTCCACAAAAAGATCACTATTAACAACGTATTTCTTATTTTCATTCTGCATACCCCGCTTGCTTCAGTCAGACAGAAACACTCCAGTATGTAGAACTGTATTTATTGTAACGAATTTATAACCGCTTTACAATATCTATTTTCAAGTTCTTACAAAATCCCCAACGGATCTGTCTGCTGAGATCTGATTCTGGAAACAATGGCGGAAACGCCGGAAACAATTACTTGAAATGTAAATTCAGTATAGCACTTCTTCCGAAAACCGGCAATCAAAAAAACAGCTCCTGTACAGAGCTGTTTTTTGTACATTATTCCCATTTAAAAATCACGATCCCCGCAACAGCCATGGCCATGCCGATCAGCTTTCTCCATTCAAAAGAAGCCTTCTCTACGCCGAACAATCCCAAAAGTTCAATGAGATAAGCCACTGCAAGCTGGGCCACTACGATCAGCATAGCGGATCTGGCCGGTCCCAGCGCAGCCATACTCTGCACCACGGTTACCGTAATAAAAGCGCCTATTACCCCTCCCAGGAGCAGATACCGGTGATTCACCATAGCCAGTTCACCGATCCTTTCCCTGCCGGTAAAAAGCCAGGCGGCAATACATACCAGAAACGCTGAAAACTGCACCCAGCCTGTGGACACCCACAAACTGGTCTGCTTGGTCACCTCCGTATTAAACACCCCCTGGATGCTCATCAGGGCGCCGGATAAAAGAGCGATGCAAACTCCCCACATGCTTCATTCCTCCTTATCTTCCAAAATACCTTTCCGGGCATGCTCCTGTCAGAGACTGCCCTTTCCCTGATATATTTTCCAATAAGGGAGATTTTCATTCCGGCTGTAAAATTTTAGCGTAAACATTTAAAAAGATTTTTCCAGTTTTTCCGCCATTTCATCAATATCTGCCTTTGTGATGATCAGAGGCGGAACAAAGCGCAGTACGTCGGATCCTGCGGAAAGGACAAAAAGACCGTTTTCAATCCCTTTATTTATGATCTCGCCCACAGGTCTGCCGCTGACAACCAGCCCCTGCATCAAACCTTTTCCCCTTCTTTCTGTAAGAAAATCATATTTTTCCACCAGCTTGTCCAGTTTTTCTTCCAGATAAGGGGCAATCTCCTGAACATGCTCCAGGATCTTCTCTTCCTCAAAAAGATCAAAAACCTTGCTCACCGCACAGCAGGCCAGAGGATTACCGCCGTAGGTGGTTCCATGGTCTCCCGGCGCCAGAGAGTTTTGGGCTGTTTTTTCGTTCAGTACAAAAGCTCCTACCGGAACGCCGCAGCCCAGAGCCTTGGCGCAGGTCATAATATCCGGCTCGATATCATAGGACTGGAAGGCGAACATGCTTCCGGTCCTTCCCATGCCGCACTGGATCTCGTCCAGGATCAGCAGGATATCCTTCTCGTCGCAGAGCTTCCTTATACCCTGGAGAAATTCCCGGCTGGCGGGATAGATCCCCCCTTCTCCCTGGACAGGCTCCAGGATAATAGCGCAGGTCTTCTCGGTGATCTGTTCCTTCACACTGTCAAGATCATTAAAATCTGCAAACCGGATCCCGCCGATCAGGGGTTTGAAAGGTTCCTGGTAATGGGCGTTTCCCGTTACAGATAAAGCTCCCAGGCTTCTTCCGTGGAAAGAATGGCCCATGGCGATGATCTCGTGATCTGTACTGTGATCCTTCAGCCAGGCATATTTTCTGGCCGCTTTAATAGCGCCTTCAACAGCTTCCGTACCGCTGTTTGTGAAGAAAACCCTGCTCAAGCCGGAGGCCCTGAGGAGCTTCTCCGCCGCTTCCGCCATAGGCACATTATAAAACAGGTTGGAGGTATGTATCACCTTGTCGATCTGGTCCTTCAGTGCCTGATTATAAGCTTTGTTTCCGTAGCCCAGAGCAAAAACCGCAATACCGGCGCCAAAATCCAGATATTCTTTTCCCTCCAGATCGTAAAGACGGACGCCTTCTCCCCGGTCCAGGACTACCGGGAAACGGTTATAGGTGTGGAGCACTGCATTTTCGGCTCTGTCCATATATTCCTTACTGCACGTCATAATACTGTATCCCATCCTTTCTCAAAATCGCCGTTCCGATACCCTTATCTGTAAAGATTTCCAGAAGCAGGCAGTGCTTGATCCTTCCGTCCAGGATATGGACTCTGGAAACGCCTCCCTCGATGGCGTCCACACAATTCTGGAGTTTGGGGATCATGCCTCCTCCTACATTTCCGCTGTCGATCAGATCTCTGGCTTCTTTGACAAACAGCTTTGATATCAGTGTAGAAGGATCCTGGGGATCCCGGTATACCCCTTCGATATCGGTAAGGAACGCCAGTTTTTCCGCATGCATCTCCTTTGCTATGGCGCAGGCTGCGTCGTCTGCGTTAATGTTATAAGTCTGGAAATTTTCGTCCATTCCCACCGGACAGACAATAGGAAGAAAATCCTTTTCCAGAAGGTCGGAAAGGATCTTGGGATTTACCTCTGTAATATTCCCCACAAATCCGATATCCTGTCCATTGGAATATTTTTTCTCCACCTTCAGAAGATTACCGTCTTTTCCGCTGACTCCTACGGCCCTTACTCCTAAAGATTCCACCATAGACACCAGCTCCTTGTTCACTTTGTTTAAAACCATTTCCGCCAGTTCCATAGTCTCGCCGTCCGTCACCCGGAGTCCGTTGATGAACTGAGGCTCTTTCCCCACCTTGCCTACCCAGCGGCTGATCTCCTTGCCGCCTCCGTGGACAATGATAGGCTTGAATCCTACAAGCTTCAGAAGCACTACGTCCTGGATCACATTTTTTTTCAGCTGTTCGTCTACCATGGCGCTTCCGCCGTATTTTACCACAATGATCTTCCTGTTAAATCTTTGTATATATGGGAGGGCTTCGATCAACACCTCCGCCTTGTCCAGATATTTCTGCTTAACCATGTTTTTTCCCCCTTATGAGCGGTAATCCGCATTAATCTTTACATAATCATAGGTAAGATCGCAGCCCCAGGCAGTGGCTGCAGCCTCTCCCATTTTTATATCGGCGATAACCGTAACTTTATCTTCGGAAAGGATTTTTGTAGCCTCCTCCTCGCTGTATCCGGTTCCCACGCCGTCCTTCATGATCTGCAGCTTTCCTGCCCTGCTCTCAAAAAACAGGTCTACTTTCTCCGGATCGAACTGCGCCCCTGAATAGCCCATTGCGCACAGGATCCTGCCCCAGTTGGCGTCGTGGCCGAAAATAGCCGCTTTCGTCAGATTTGAGGTGATCACAGACTTGGAAAGGGTCACCGCCTGTTCCTTGTCCAGCGCACCTATGACCTTTACTTCAAATAAAGCGGTGGCGCCTTCTCCGTCTCCGGCGATCTTCTGCGCCAAAGCCTTATTGACATAGTCCAGCGCCTCTTTGAAAAGTTCATAGTTCTGATCTTTTTCACAGATCACCGGATTGTCAGCCATACCGTTAGCAAGAAGAAGCACCGTGTCATTGGTAGAAGTATCTCCATCCACAGAGATCATATTATAAGAATCCTGAACACTTTCCTTTAAGGCTTCTTTTAGCAGTTCTTTTTCGATCTTCACATCTGTGGTGACAAAGGAAAGCATGGTGCACATGTTGGGGTGGATCATACCGGATCCCTTGCACATACCGCCGATGGTTACCTTTTTCCCGGAAATCTCTATTTCCACAGCCGCTTCTTTCTTTACCGTATCGGTGGTCATAATGGCTTCCGCCGCCAAAGCCGCCGCCTCCCTTGTTCCAAGAAGCAGAGGCGCCAGCTTTTTCACTCCCTCTTCTAAGACCGGCATAGGAAGCTGCTGCCCGATCACTCCTGTAGAAGCCACCAGCACCCTTTCTGCCGGAATATCCAGAACCATTCCTGCCGCCTCGGCCGTAGCCCGGCAATACCCGTATCCTTCCTGACCGGTGCAGGCGTTGGCGATCCCGCTGTTGCACACCACAGCCTGGGCAAAATCTGACTCTGCCACTACCTTCTGATCCCATTTTACAGGCGCCGCCTTTACCACATTGGTTGTAAAAGTTCCCGCACATACGCAGGGCTTCTCACTGTAGATCATAGCCATATCCTTTTTGCCGCCTTTTTTTATCCCGGCTGCGATCCCTGCCGCCTGGAATCCCGCAGCCCCGGTCACGCCTCCGTCTATTACCTTTATTTTATCATTCATCATCCTGCTTCTCCTTTTTCTGTCAGGGAAACATAGGCACCAGCCTAAGCCCTTCGTCCTCTTCTTCGCCAAACATCAGATTCATGTTCTGCACCGCCTGTCCTGCGGCGCCCTTCACCAGGTTGTCAATGGCTCCCATCATAATGATCCGGTTTGTTCTTGGGTCTATTTTAAAATTAATATCTACGTAATTACTGCCTTCCACCCATTTGGTCTGGGGATACAGATCCTTATCCAGCACACGGACAAACTTTTCCTTCTTATAGTACTGATCGTAAATTTCCTTTACTTCTTCATAAGTCACAGGCCGGGTAAGAGAAGCGTATGCGGTAGCCAGGATTCCCCGGTTCATAGGCACCAGATGAGGGGTAAAGTTCAAAGTCAGTTTCTTCCCGGCCGCATACCCCAGCTGCTCTTCAATCTCCGGGGTGTGCCGGTGATTTCCCACACTGTAGGCCTTCATATTTTCATTTACTTCACAGAAAAGGTTGTCTACCTTCGCTCCCCGTCCTGCCCCGGAGGTGCCGGACTTGGCGTCAATGATCAGCGTATCCGGATCGATGATCCCCTCTTTTACCAGGGGATAGCAGGTCAGGATACTGCAGGTGGTATAGCATCCCGGGTTTGCCACCAGTCTTGCCTTCTTTACTGCTTCCCGGTTGATCTCACAAAGCCCGTACACTGCTTCCGGTATAAACTCCGGAGCCTTGTGCTGGATCTTATACCATTCTTCATAAACCTTTACATCCTTTATCCGGAAATCTGCGCTGAGGTCGATCACTTTTACTTTTGAAAGTATCTCCTCATTGATCATAGAAGCGCATAGTCCCTGAGGGGTAGCTGTAAATATTACATCCACCTGATCCGCCAGCTGGGCCATATTGTCATCCAGACACACGTCCTCCACAAGCTCAAACATATTCTGGTACACTTCATAATATTTTTTATCAATATAGCTTCTGGAGCCGTACCATTTGATCTCCGTATCCTTATGTCCCAGAAGGAGCCGCACCAGCTCTCCTCCTGCATAACCGGTAGCTCCGATGATCCCTGCTTTTATCATATTCTTAACCTCTTTTCCGACAGTAATCTCTGTCCATCATACTCCTCTTCTCCCGCTTGTGCAAGAGAAAATTATGCATATTCTTTCTGAAATATTGTATAATTATACATCCCGATTCTTATATATGCAAGATAAAAATTCATATTTTTTCATTTTCCTATTGCATAATTATAATAATTGTTGTATAGTACCAATAGCAAAAGAGAAAAAATAAACTTTTACATATTCAGGAGGATTATCTTATGAAAGAAAAAGTTGTTTTAGCCTATTCCGGCGGTCTGGATACTACCGCTTTAATTCCCTGGTTAAAAGAAAATTTCGATTATGATGTGATCTGCTGCTGTGTCAACTGCGGACAGGGCGCAGAGCTGGACGGTCTGGAGGAAAGAGCAAAGCTGTCCGGAGCTTCAAAATTGTATATTGAAGATATCGTAGACGAGTTCTGCGAGGATTATATCATGCCCTGCGTTCAGGCCGGCGCTGTTTACGAGCATAAATATCTTCTGGGCACCTCTATGGCCCGTCCGGGGATCGCAAAGAAATTAGTCGAGATCGCCAGAAAAGAAGGAGCTGTTGCGATCTGCCACGGCGCTACCGGAAAAGGCAACGACCAGATCCGTTTTGAGCTGGGTATTAAAGCTCTTGCGCCGGATATCAAGATCATCGCTCCATGGCGTATGACCGATATCTGGACCATGCAGTCCAGGGAAGATGAGATCGCCTTCTGTAAAGCCCACGGCATTGACCTTCCCTTTGACGCCAGCCACAGCTACAGCCGCGACCGGAATCTGTGGCACATCAGCCATGAGGGGCTGGAACTGGAGGATCCCTCTCAGGAACCTAATTACGACGATCTCCTCGTGCTCAGCGTGCCCCCTCAGAAAGCCCCTGACAAAGAAACCGAGATCACTATGACCTTTGAAGCCGGGGTTCCGAAAACATTAAACGGAAAGGCCATGAAGGTTTCCGAGATCATCACTGAGCTGAACAGATTAGGCGGAGAAAACGGGATCGGTATCATTGATATTGTGGAAAACCGTGTAGTAGGCATGAAATCCAGAGGCGTATACGAAACTCCCGGCGGAACCATCCTGATGGAAGCCCATGACCAGCTGGAAGAGCTGATCTTAGACAGAGATACCATGGAAACAAAGAAAAAGCTGGGAAGCCAGATGGCACAGGTAGTTTACGAAGGAAAATGGTTCACACCTTTAAGAGAAGCGATCCAGGCATTCGTAGAATCCACCCAGAAATATGTAACCGGCGAAGTAAAATTAAAGCTGTATAAGGGCAACATCATCAAAGCAGGAACAACCTCTCCATACAGCCTGTACAATGAATCCCTGGCTTCTTTCACCACCGGAGATCTGTACGACCATCATGATGCAGACGGTTTCATCACCCTGTTTGGTCTTCCCCTGAAGGTCCGGGCTATGAAAATGATGGAAGTCAAAAACAATCAGAAATAAGTCTTAGTTTTGATAAAGAAAAAAACGATGAGATTCGCACCCCTCATCGTTTTTTCTTTTATGCCCTTGGCTCTTCTTCTATCTGTCCGTAAATGCTGGCCGGGACCCTGGCTTTTACATAAATTCCTTCCGGGGTATATTCTTCCTCCAGAAGCTGCCCGTACTTTCTGATCAGCTGGAGCTTTCCGGCCTCCCGGTAGCTGTAATTTCTTTCCAGATAAATCTGGTTTTCTATCAGGATCTTTTCCATAACTTTTTTAAAATCCTCCAGCCCCTGGCCGGTCCGGGCGGAAATCTTCAGGACATGATCCGCCTGGAAATCCCGGAAAATCTCTTCTCCGGAAAGCTTATCCTGTTTATTAAATAAGGTCACTACTTTCTTATCCCTTACCCCCAGCTCTTTCAGCGTCTCATATACCACATGCATCTGCTGGTCCATCTGGGGACTGGAAGCATCCACCACATGAATGATCACATCTGCATACTTCGCCTCTTCCAGAGTGCTTTTAAAGGCCTCGATAAGATGATGGGGAAGCTTCCGGATAAATCCTACGGTATCCGTAAGATAGATCTTCTGCTTTCCCGGCAGCTCCAGGACCCTGGTGGTGGGATCCAGGGTGGCAAACAGCTTATCCTCTTCCAGTACTCCCGCATGGGTCAGGGTATTCAGCAGGGTGGATTTTCCTGCGTTGGTATATCCTACGATAGCCCCTGTAAGAAGATTATCTTTTCTCCTGCCTTCTCTCAGCAGCTCCCTGTGGCGTTTCACCTGCTCCAGTTCCCGCTTCAGCTGGGATATCCTGGTCTTGATCAGCCGCCGGTCCATTTCCAGTTTTTTCTCTCCAGGGCCTCTGGTCCCGATTCCTCCTCCCAGCCTGGAAAGAGAGGTTCCAAGTCCCGTAAGCCGGGCTGCCCGGTAGCGGAGCTGGGCCAGTTCTACCTGTATCTTTCCCTCGCTGGTCTTGGCCCGTGCGGCGAAAATATCCAGGATCACCACGGTCCTGTCCATAACCTTGCACTCTAATTCCCGTTCCAGATTATTTATCTGGGATGGAGACAGCTCATCGTCACAGATGATCCCCGTGGCATCCAGACCCCGGATTGCCATCTGGATCTCTTCCAGCTTTCCTGTCCCTACATAATATCCTGGATGGATCCCCTCCCGGCTCTGGACTACCCTGCCTACTACCTGCGCTCCGGCAGTCTCCGCCAGCTCCTCCAATTCATCCAGAGACTCCTGGACATCCTCGTTTTCTCTGGTCGCTACTCCTACCAGGATCACCCTCTCCGCTTCTTCCTTTAATTCATATAATTCCATACAAACTCCTAATATACAGACAAAGCTGCCCGGCAAAGTCCTCCTTTCCATTAAGAGTTCCTTCCCAGGCAGCTCCTTTATCTTGTCTCCAAAAAATAGCTTTCTCTTATGGCATTCTCATCTGCCGGATACAATTCCAGATACTCGCCGACTTTCTCTCTTGCGCTGTCATAATCTGTTTTTTTCTCATACACAACGATCTGGTTAAAAAGAAGAGCCTGTTCTTCTTCCGGGTCTGCATGTCCGAGGCCTTCCTGAATATAAGACAAAGCGGCCTCATAATCTTCCTCCGCAGCGGCACAGTAAGCCAGTCCATTATAAGCCTCCGCCGTCAGCTCCGTTTCTTTCAGACAATATTCGTAAGTCTCCCTGGCTTCCTGGTTCTCTCCCTTAGCCAGATAAACCTTCCCCAGGTAGATCCTGGCTATGTCATATCCCTTGCCGGCAGAAGTCTCCAGGGCTTTCTTTGCACGATCATAGTCTCCCAGATAGTAATAGATCCTGCCTGTATGATAATAAGTCTCAGCGTTTCCCGGGTCTATATCCAGGGCCTCTTCCAGATACTCGCTGCCGTCTGCATTCAGGCCGCAGCTTCTGTAAACCATATAAATATCTATATAATCCTCGTGGTTCTTGGATCTGGAAATTACTTTGGCGAAATCGCTGTCCGCCCGATCATATTCTTTCAAATGCAGATAAGCGCTTCCTCTCAGGAAATATCCGTCTTTTCCTTTACTGATCTTCAGCAGCGTATTACAGGTCTCGATGCAGCCCTGATAGTCTCCCTGCTGATACTGGGCGTCTGCCATATACAAATACAGATCTTTTCGCATCGCCCGGCTGGATTCTCTGGTCAACCCCAGAGCCGTTTCAAAAGCCTCCTGGGCTTTGTCATATATTCCCTGCTCTGTCCATGCGATTCCGATCCCTCTCCAGGATTCCGCCTCATGATCCTCATTCTCTACGGCATCCTGAAAATTTTCTATAGCCTGTGTATAATTCTGCTGTTCCAGGTTTTCACATCCTGTCTCATAAAAGGCTGGCCCGCTGCTGCAGCCTCCCAGCAGGCATAACAAAACGCCTGCTCCCGCAAGGATTTTTCTCTTCAACTGTACCTCTCCGTTTCTTTAGCTAAGTACCAGATGCTCGGCCTCCATAACGTCAACCACCTGCTGTACATATTCTTCACAGATCTGGTCTGTAGGAGCCTCTACCATAACACGGATCAACGGCTCCGTACCGCTTTCTCTCACCAGGATCCTTCCGTCGCTGCCAAGAGCGGCTTCCGCTTTTTCTATAGCTTCTTTCACTTTTGGATTTTCCCTGGCTTCTTTTTTATCATGTACTCTTACATTTTTCAGCACCTGGGGATAAATTTTTACTTCTCTTGCCAATGTGCTGAGGGGCAGCTTCTTCTCAATAATAACTTCCATCAGTTTAAGGGAGGTCAGGATACCGTCCCCGGTTGTGGCATGTTTCGAGAAGATAATATGTCCGGACTGCTCTCCGCCGATAGAATGACCGTTAGCCATCATATTCTCGCAGACATATTTATCTCCCACAGCCGTCTGTTCGTAGGCGATCCCTTCTCTCTCCAGTGCCTTATAAAGTCCCAGATTAGACATAACTGTTGTAACCACCGTGTTGTTGTTAAGCTTCCCCTGTTCTTTCATATATTTTCCGCAGATATACATGATCAGGTCTCCGTTTATCTCATTTCCTTGATCGTCCACAGCGATACATCTGTCGGCGTCGCCGTCGTAGGCGAAACCTACATCCAGCTGCTTTTCCTTTACGAAGTTTTTCAGTTCTCCGATATGTGTAGAACCGCAATTGGTATTGATATTGGTTCCGTCAGGCTCATTGTGGATCACAAAGGTCTTTGCCCCCAGTGCGTCAAACACACTTTTGGCAATGGCAGAGGCGCTGCCGTTAGCGCAATCCAGACCTACCCGCACATTCTTAAACGCTCTGGTAGGAATGGAGATCAGATAGCCGATATAGCGGTTCCTTCCTGCTGAAAAGTCCACTGTCCGGCCGATATCTTCCCTCTTCGCCAGTGGAAGCTCTGGGATCTCCCCGTCAATGTAAGCCTCGATCTGAGCTTCTACCGCCGCTTCCATCTTCTGTCCGTTTCCATTAATGATCTTAATACCATTATCATAAAATGGATTATGGCTGGCAGAGATCATAATACCGCAGTCAAAATTTTCTGTACGGACCACATAAGAAACGCTGGGGGTAGTGGTAACATGGAGTAAGAACACATCTGCTCCGGAAGCGGTAAGACCTGCCACCAGGGAGTACTCAAACATATAACTGCTCCTTCTGGTATCCTTTCCGATAACGATCTGAGCCTTATGCTCTTTTCCAAAATACCATCCCAGAAAACGCCCTACCTTAAAAGCATGCTCAACTGTAAGATTCACATTTGCTTCCCCGCGGAAGCCGTCTGTTCCAAAATATTTTCCCATAACTGGCTCCTTTACTATATTTTAAATATATTTCAAAATTCTGCGATCATCCATCCTGTTTTGAAATCTTTTCCATTCAATTCAGTCAAAAAGGGGATTTTTGTATACGCCTTTTTCTTCCAGCTCTTTAAAGGATCTCATAACGATTTCCTTATCTTCCTGGTAGGTCACTCCAAACCAGGTATCGTGGGTCTTCAGAACAGAAACCTCTGCTCTTCCCTCTTTGATCATCTGATCTACCACTCCCGGAAGGAGATATTCTTTCTTCAGATTTCCAGGCTCCACGCCTTTCAGAAATTCCACAAAGCCTTTTTCCAGAACCTCCATAAATTCCGGCTGAAATCCCCACATATTCATGGAAACCAGGGTCTGGGCGTCCAGATACGTCTTCTCTCCGGTCTCTTCATCCACAGCAGCCGGACCCTTCTCTGTCTTCTGGATATTAAAGGTTTCCGTAACCCCCAGTAATTTCTGCTCCGGGCTTAAAGCGCAGACGCCCCGGGTCACCCCGCCGTTGTCGCTTAAAGTATTCTCCAGGATAAAGCCTGCCATACAGATATCCATCTTCTCTCCGGCCTCTTTTTCTTCCACCAGATAATCATGGATCTTTCCGAAAGCCTCTTTCCCATAATAATCGTCGGCATTGATCACCAGGAAAGGTTCCTGAACTGCATCCTTAGCCGCTAAAACAGCCTGGCCGGTTCCCCAGGGCTTTGTCCTGTCCTCCGGGCAGGTAAATCCTTCCGGAAGGTTCCTCAGTTCCTGATAGACATATGCCACTTCCGTGATCTTTTCGATCTTATCTCCGATGATCTCTTTAAATTCCTTTTCGATATCTTTACGAATAATGAAAACTACTTTATTAAATCCCGCCTCTAACGCATCGTGAATGGAATACTCCATAATGATCTCGCCGGCAGGGCCTACCTTTGCAAGCTGCTTGATGCCTTTTCCGAAACGGCTGCCAAGTCCTGCGGCCATGATGACTAACGCTGTTTTCTTCATCTTTCTTTTTCTCCTATTGTATTTTTCTCGGTGTTACTAATATACTATAAAACACAGGAAAATTCAACCGGTCTTCCGGTTAGC
>CALWSM010000039.1 GCA_944384185.1 uncultured Blautia sp.
GCAACGCCTGTCATCATAACGGCGGTGCTGTTGGTTACCTGGGCGTCTACAGTAGTATTGTCTACTTTCTCACCGTCCGCATTCTCTTCCTCCACGCCGAACAGTTCTACAAAAGCTCCTCTTGTACCGGAACCTTCCTCACGGGAAAGAACAGAAATCGTACCGGTTGGTGCGGAAGCGTCTGCACTGCTGTCAGAAGAGCCGCCGTCCTCTGTTGTTGCGCTGTCTTCTGTTGCTACGCCGTTCTCTGCTGCGCTATCATTTGAACCGCAGGCTGCCATACTGAATACCATTGCTCCCATTAATACTGCTGCTAATACTTTCTTCTTCATTTTTATACTCGCTCCTTGTGATTGCTTTCTTGTTTTGCTTTTGACAGGATTAAATATAAAGAAGTTTTGTAAAATCACCAATCTTCTTTCTGTTAAATGTTTGTAAAATACCAGCCCGGCACTTCACATAAAGGATTTTACATTCAACAGTCAGAATTTAACATTTCCTTATTTTCCTTGATTTATGCACTGTTTTCTATATTTTAAAGGAGCGGTCCCATAGTATTCCCGGAATTTTTTTCCAAAGTAGCTGGGATGGCTGAAGCCGCTGCTGATGCAGATCTCTGTGATGCTGCTGTCTGTATTGCGCAGCTTATAGGCGGCCTGGGACAGCCGGTAGAAGGTCAGATATTCCAAAGGCGTCTGGCCTGTGATTTTCTGAAAGCAACGGAAGCATTCTGTCCGGCTGATATTTACCTGCCGGGCCATATCCTCCACCGCTATGTCTTCTCCGTAATGGCCTTCTATAAACTCCAGTATCCGCTTCACCCTCTGCTCATATTTTCCGTCTGCAGATTTTTCCGCATAGATCCCGCTGTCCGGTTTTTCCTGTTCCGCCAGGATCACCCAGGCTTTGCTGAGCGCATTGCGCACAAGGAGCTCTCCGGACCATTTTTCCTCTTTACAATACCGGTAAGCTTCCTTCAGGCATTCCAGCACTTCCCTCTGCCAGTCTGTCTCCGGCCGCAGTATACAGCCTTTGAAGTCCCGGTTCTCCGCTACCGGTCTTACATATTTCTGATAGAGCAGTCCTCTCTCCTCCCCGGAAATAAACTGGGGGGAGAATACAAAGGAAACCGACTTTCCCCTGCAGTTTTCGCTGTTCCCTGCCGTATGAAGGGCGCCGCAGTTTATAAAGATCCCCTCGCCGTTTTCCAGCGTATATTTTTCTCCGCTGCTCCCGCAGCATATTTTCCCTTCCAGCACCAAGTGGAACTCCGCCTCCCTGTGCCAGTGCCACTCTTCCCCCCGAATATCCTCCGGTTGGTTCATATATCCCTGAAAGGGAAACTCTCTGGTACCGTGGGCTTTGATCTCGCACATCGAATCATTTACGGAAAACTTCTCCGGACTTATCAGAAGCATATCTGTCTCCTCCTTCTGGTACGATTTTTATATTTTTAGAAAGTATTGTGATAGTATTCTTTTTCTTTTTTCTTTACTCTATGATGTCGGGGGCAAAAGCTCCGCACTATGATGCCTTCGGATTGCCCTGTGCCGTCTGCTCCCGCAATCCCGGTATTTCTCTATTATTTTAGCATGGAATTACAAAACTGAAAATCTGGCAGATAAAAAGAGGGGTATGGTTATGTCTGGCAAAACAAAATCAGAAAAAACAAGGCGCATAGCTATGACGGTGGCTGGAGTTACCGCCAGCGGCGTGGCTGTGGGATTTTTCAACTATTCCGCCTTTGGTATGGATCCTTTTCAGGTCCTGGCCCACGGACTCTGGAACCTGACGCCTATGGGCTATGGAACTTTTTATACTATATTCAGTCTTCTTCTTTTCGTTTTCACACTGATCACGGACCGGAAGAAGATCGGCCTGGGAACTGTGATCAATATGTTCCTCCTGGGCTATATTACAGAATTTTTCTCCTGGCTCTTTGCCACCCTGTTTCCCGATGGAGGATTTTTCTTCCGTCTCCTTATGCTCCTGATCGGCATTACCATTATGTGCCTGGGCGCTTCTTTGTACTTCACGGCAAACATGGGCGTATCTGTCTATGACGCCATCGCCCTCTGCCTGTCCGAGCGGACCCCAGTCAAGTTCCAGTACTGCCGCATCGGCAGCGACGTGATCTGCGTGGCTGTGGGATTTATCTTCGGAGCTCAGGTGGGTCTGGGAACCGTGATCACCATGTTCTTTACCGGTCCTCTGATCCATATCTTCCAGGAGATCCTTGCCATTCCTCTTATCCGTGGAAGGAACCCGGCGGCTTACGGGATCCGGAAGACATATCTCAGTATAAAAAAGGCCGTCAGACAGCGCCGCAGACGTATAAAAGCATAAGAAAAACCAGTCCTTGTCCGGACACGGAAAATCCTGTATCCGGACGATGACTG
Source organism: uncultured Blautia sp. (assembly GCA_944384185.1). Classification (GTDB taxonomy): domain Bacteria; phylum Bacillota; class Clostridia; order Lachnospirales; family Lachnospiraceae; genus Blautia. Next base: position 2,400 of record CALWSM010000039.1, read on the forward strand.
GTTTTTTCAGATAACCGCTCTTTTACCGCCGGGTCTAGGAAAGAGGATTATACACATAATATTTCAGCTCATTATTTCCTTTCGCCGTAGTTCCGGCCTTTTCATACCAGTTATATTCCACTTCTCCTTCTGCATCCTCCCAGATCTCCGGGCAATCCGTATACTCCCAATCCACTGGTATCAGACGCCGCTTCTGGACAGAGGCCTCCAACATGATCTGATGAAGCTCTTCCTTTTCCTTCTCTCCCAGAAGACCCGGTTTGGCAGATACAAACAGAGGGGTTCCGGACTTGGCCACCAGATCAGCCCACTGGCGGTTCAGCTCCCAGGGAATGGGCCCCATAATCCCTACGCAGTCTGCGTCGATCTCATAAAAGGTTCCATGCTGGGGCAGGCAGAAGGCCAGCGTATTGATGCCCATGACCCGGGTCCGCTCCCAGGTCTTGCCGCTGGTATCGTCTCCGGTCCTCTGCATATGCATCAACCCGGCTCCCAGATGGCCGATGGTGTTGCAACCGATGATCAGGGCGTGATACTTGTCCGCCGTCTCATAGATGGTCTGATAAAGAAGCTTCACTACCTCTGCGCTGGTCAGCCCCTTATCAGAAAAGCTCCATCCATCCTGGGTGGGGAAGGGATTCATCTCAAATCCCCATCTTCCGAAAAGATCATAGGTAGAGAAATCATGCTTGATCAGGGTGTAGCCCCATCTGCAGAGATTCTCCACGTCCTCCCGGATATATTCCAGAGCCTCCGGACAGGAGGGATCCAGACAGCCGTTATGACTGATCCGCCAATGCCGGGGGATCTTTTCATCTTCATTTAACAAAAGCCGCACCCAGATCCCGGCCCTGGCGCCTTTCTCTTTGATCTTCGCCGCCAGCCCGGCCATATCCGGGAATTTTTCATTGCCCTTCCTCCAGGGGCCACCGTTATACTCGTCCAGCCGGTGATGCTCCTGCCAGCAGTCGTCGATGACCATATAGGGGGGATTCTCAGCGCCTTTTGTCAGCTCCAGAAGGTAGTCCGTATCCTGAAGGATCTCTTCTTCTGAGCTGTCTCCATAGGCGTAATACCAGTTATTGCTTCCATACACCGGATAAGGGGGAAGTACCGGGTCTGTGCATAAAAGCCCGCAGAAGGCTCTGGCCGCTTCAAAGGCCGTGCAGTCTTCCCCTTCCATGCAGAGGATCTGGGCTGCCGGAAGCTTCCGTCCCTTTAATTCCACTCCGGTTCCTCCGCAACGGGTATCCAGCACCAGGGTAATACCTCTGGTATCCGCCTGCCAGAAACACATGGCAGAGGGCCGCACCTTCACCCCGTAGCCCTTCACCTTTCCTTCACAGGAAGCCAGGAAATACCAGGGGAGAAAATCCCTTCCGCTGATCCCTCTCCACCTTGCATCCCCATAGGTCCGCTCCCAGCTGCTCCTCAGGATCCGGGACCTTTTATCCAGAGGCGTATTCCACCGAAGCTTCAGGCTTCTGACCCTGGAGGTTTCAGCGGTGACAGCGATGGCCATCCCCTCCCCCTCTTCTGTGATCTCTACCGCCACGTCCCGGGCAGACGGATCTTCTCCCTTCCGGATTTCCTGCCATTCTTCGGTCTCAATAGTAACATAATCCGGAAGCCCCGGTTTAAAAATGGTTTTCTTCATAGTGTTCTCCTCGTTTTATCAAACATTCTGCCCTATGCTCTTATCTGTACATCTTCATATAGTCTCCATGAGCCTCGATGAGCTCGTCGCACATCTTCACGATATCGTCCATGCTCAGCTCTGCCGCCGTATGAGGATCCAGCATAGCCGCCTGGTAGATGGCTTCCCGCTTCCTGGTCCTGGCCGCCTCGATGGTCAGAAGCTGGGTGTTGATATTGGTCATATTCATAGCCGCAAGCTGCACCGGAAGCCTTCCCACATGACAGGGAGTCACTCCGCTGCCGTCGATGAGGCAGGGGACCTCCACACAGGCGTCAGCAGGCAGATTGTCGATCAGGCCTGTATTGATCACATTGCCGCCGATCTTATAGGGCTCGTTTGTCACCATAGCTTCCATAATATAGGAAGCATATTCCCGGCTCCTCTCATGGGTGATCTCCCCGTTATTCAGGATTTTCTCCTTCTCTTCTCCCCAGTCCTGGATCTGCTGGATACATCTTCTGGGATATTCGTCCAGCGGAATGTTATACTGGTCAATCAGCTCCGGATATTTATTTTTAATAAAGAAAGGATTGTACTCTGCGTTATGCTCGCTGGACTCCGTGCAGTAATAGCCCAGTCTGCGGATATATTCAAAACGCACCATATCGTTGTGCTTCTCTTTTGCGTTTTTCTCCGCCGCCCGTTTCCGGATTTCCGGGTACAGGTCATTCCCCTCTTTATCCTGTATTTTCAGCAGCCAGGCCATATGATTGATCCCTGCGATCGTCTCGGTACGTCCCTCCAGCTTATCCTCCATTCCCAGCTCTTCCAGAAGGGTTTTGGAGCAGACCTGGACGCTGTGGCACAGTCCCACCGTCTTCACTCCCGTATACCGTTCCATATAACCGGAAAGGATCCCCATGGGATTGGTATAATTCAGGAACCAGGCCTCCGGGCATACCTCTTCCATATCCCTTGCAAAGCCTTCCAGCACCGGGATAGTCCGAAGCCCCCGCATGATACCGCCGATCCCCAGACTGTCTGCGATGGTCTGGCGCAGGCCGTATTTTTTTGGAATTTCAAAATCTGTGATAGTGCAGGGATCATAGCCCCCTACCTGTATGGCGTTTACCACAAAGTCTGCGCCTCTTAAGGCTTCCTTTCGGTTTTCCTCTCCCAGATAGGTTTTGATCTTCGCCCTTCCCTGATTTACATTCCGGTTAATGGCGCTTAGTATCACCTGAGAGTCTTCCAGCCTCTGGCCGTCGATATCATACAGCGCAATCTCGCTGTCCCGCAGAGCCGGGGAACACATACAGTCTCCTAATACGTTTCTTGCAAATACAGTGCTTCCCGCTCCCATAAAAGTTATTTTTGCCATATAGATTTCCTCCTTATATATAAAATATTTTTATTCCAATCCTTTGTACTGGATTTCCGACAGACATGCCGGATTTAAAACAGCCCTGCCCGTCCAAATTCTCCTTTGTGGGCGCACAAGACCAGCTGTTCTTTGCTTTCCCGGAATGCCTTTGGACTTGCTCCATAATACTGTTTAAATATCTTGGAAAATGCAAGCTGATCTCCATATCCTACCGAAGCCGCCACATCATTGATCGTCAGGTCGGTTTTCTTCAGAAGCTCCGCCGCTTTTTCCATACGAAGCAGCATCAGATATTCCTGTGGGGAATAGCCTGTGGCTTTCTTAAAGCTGCTGGTCAGATAACTCCGGTTCACGCCGATATAGGTTGCAAGATCCGCAATCCGTATCTTCTCCTTATAGTGGTCATTAATATAGTCTATGGCATGGCGTACATAAAAAGTGCCCGGATAGATCCGGGTCATACCGGATGCATCGTTCATATATTCTTCCACCAGATCTGCCATGATCTCCATGAGATAAGCGTTTCTTCTTAACTCGCACTTATAGGTGAGCTGATGTTCCTCCAGGATTTTTTCGATAAGCTCCTGGATCTGTGCAAGGCAGGACAGCCGACGCACCGGTTTCGTCAATGAAAATCCTGCATTGTCCATACACGCCTTCGCCTTCACTCCACAGAATCCCAGCCAACTGTAAAACCAGGGCTCTTCTTCGTCTGCTTCATACCAGGCGTCTGTCTCCGGAGGGATCAAAAAGGCGTCGCCCTTCTCAATACGGTATTTGCGGTTATTTATCTCAAGTGTTCCGTACCCCCCCCCTACAAAATGCAGCACATATGTTCTTCTCCGGTTGGGTCCGAATCTGTGTCCGGGCTCGCACTGCTCCCAGCCACAGTAGCAGAGACACAATTCTACGGAATCCCGCTGAAGGTCTTCCAGACATTTATATTTTGCAGCGCTGGTATATCCTGTTACTTGATTCACATCATTTCCTCCATATACGAAAGGCTGCCGCATCTGTACTATGCGACAGCCGTTTTTTCAAAGATCTGTCTGTAGGATCTCTTTGCTTATTTTACAATTTTCCACCGCTGGTAGCAATACCCTCGATAAACTGTTTCTGGAAGATCAGGTAGATCACGATCATGGGCAGACAGGATATCAGGGAAGCCGCCATCAACTGAGGATAGTTTGCTGTATACTGACCCTGCATCTTTGCCAGGGCAGAGGAAAGAACCAGCATATTCTTGTCCGTATTAATGATCATAGGCCACATCAGGTCTTTAAATGCGAATACCGCTGTAAAGATACCCAGGGCGACCATAGCGGATCTTGTCAGAGGCGCCATGATAAACAGGAAGGTCTGCCCGATATTACATCCGTCCAGACGAGCCGCTTCCTCCAGATCCCTGGGAAGTCCCATGTAAGCCTGTCTCAGCAGGAAGGTACCGAAAGCAGTTACCAGACCTGGAAATACCAGAGCAAAAATAGTGTTGGTCATATTGATGCTGGAAATCATCAGGTACTGAGGAATGATAAAGATCTGGGCCGGAACCATCATCTGGAAAAGCACCAGGGAAAAGCAGAGTCCTCTTCCCTTGAAATTCAGACGGCCCAGAGCATATCCTGCCAGAGTAGCTGTCAGCACTGCGCACACAACTCTGAAGAAGATCATCAGAAGCGTGTTCTTATACAGCAGGATAAAGTTCATGTTATCAATAACTTCCGTAAAGTTCTCTGTAATCCACTGCGTTGGAAAAATAACGAAAGGATTGATCTGGGTGGACTCGGTAACGGTTTTGAAAGCGGTGAGGATCATCCAGATAAACGGCACCAGCATTGTAATAGACGCCAGGATCAGAAATATCTGGATCACAACCCGCATGGTTTTTTCTCTTGCTGTCATATCTATCCCCCCTCTTAGCTATAGTAAACCCATTTCTTCTGAGCGATCATCTGGAACACAGTAATGATCATAATGATCACCAGAAGGAATACTACGATGGTTGATCCGTAACCCATGTTCCTCTCTACGAAGGAGGACTGGTAGAACAGATATACCAGAGACTGGGTCTTCTGGAGAGCCGGATTTCCGGTATCCATTACCATAAAGATCAGATCGAACACCTGCAGCGCACCGATGATACGGGTAACGCATACAAAGAAGATGGTCGGGGAGATCAGCGGAATGGTAATACTGAAAAACTGGCGTACGCCTGTGGCCCCGTCAATGGAGGCCGCCTCATAATAATCATGAGGAACTTCCTGAAGCCCTGAAATGAAAAGTACCATATTATAACCAATGATGGACCATACGCCGATCACAGCAATGGCATAAATAGCAATCTTCGGATTTGATACCCACTGGATTTTTGCACCAAGAATATGGTTCAAAAGACCGAACTCTGAATTGAACAGCCATCTCCATACCATGGCTACTGCCGCCGGCGCACAGACCATGGGCAGGAAGAAAATCGTTCTGTAAGCAGAACGGCCTCTCATCTTCCGGTTCAGAAGAACGGCCAGTACCAGTGAAATCGCTATCGAGAAGGGAACCTCGATGATGGCGTATTTAAACGTAGCAAGCAGCGCATCCCAGGTCTCTGAATTGGAGAGCACCTTCACATAGTTATCCACGCCGACAAAGATATCGCCCCGGCCAAAATCACCGGTTTTAAAGAAGCTCTGCTTAATAGTATTGATGATCGGGTAAATATTCAGTACGATCAGACCGATCATGGTGGGCAAAACGAACAGCCAGCCCCAGATGTTTTCGCTGCGGGCCCGGGCAGTCCCTTTTACTTTCTGTTTTTTCCCTGCCATTTGGCTACCCCCTTACAATGATCTTGGAAACACAGGCAGACCCCGCAGGGCCTGCCTGGTTATTTTGTTGACAGTTTTCAGCTTATGGTCTACGTCAGCCGGCATTTTCCTCTTCCAGAGTAGCATTCATAGCCGCCGCCGCATTCTTGCAGGCTTCCTCCATGGAAACTTCCTGAGTCCAGCCTTTCTTCAGAGCCTCGCTGCAGTCATTTTCCCAGGTAACCGTCTCTCTGGAGTAGGGACGGATCACCATGTCATCCATCATGTTCAGGTATGCCTGAAGGTTGAAATCTGCGGAACCTGTCCATGCCTCAGAGGTTCCTTCGTAAGCAGACATTGTAACGCCAAGTTCAGCCTGTTTTGTCTGTCCTTCCTGAGAGCCAAGATACTCGATCAGCTGCCATGCCTCATCTGCATTCGGAGTATCGGCAGATGCTGCCCAGCCAAGTCCATTGTAAATGGAAACTCTCTTGCCAGAAGCGGCGTCCTTCGGAAGTTCTACACAGTCACAGTTCTCAGCAATATACTCGTTCTCTTTAAAAGCGGAAAGCATCCAGGATCCCTGGGTGGTCATTGCCAGAGAACCGGAGCCTAACAGAACGTCCTCTGCAGATTCAGACATGGTTTCCTGGCTTGGCATAATGCCTTCCTGGATCATCTTTTCAAAATACTGCATTGCCTTGATGGTGTTTGGATCATCATATCCGGAAGCTGTCTTGTCATCATTGATAACATATCCGCCCATATCATAGATCAGATTGTAGTAACCTGCCTGGTTATTGGTAGCAGAACATCCGAATCCATATACTCCATCTTTGGTGAGAGCTTTTGCAGCCTCATACAGATCGTCCCAGGTCCAGTCAGCAGTAGGATATTCCAGACCAGCTTCATCAAACATAGTCTTGTTGTACCACAGTGCGATTGTATCTACATCCTTGGGAACCGCATAATTCTTATCTTCATATGTATACAGCTCTGTGATATCTTCCGGATATTTGGAGATATCGATCTTATCACTCTCAGCAATCTTGTCTGTCAGATCCATCAGCATGTCATTAGACATGTACCGCTCCGCCTCATTGGAATGCATCCAGAATACATCCGGCAGAGAACCGCCCTGAGCTCCGGCAGAGAGAAGAGTCCAGTAATCATCCCAGGTAACAACCTGGATCTCCGCTTCAATACCTGTCTCTTCTGTGAAATCGCCGATGATCTCGGTAAGTCCCGGCTCCTGATAAGTATCCCAGATCATAACAGACAGAGAACCGTCTCCGCCGCCGGATCCGCCATCTCCTCCGCTTTCACTGCCACCGCCGCCTCCACAGGCGCCCAGTGATACCGCCATAGCTCCTGCCAATGACAATGCCATCATTTTTCTCAATTTCATAGACACTTCCTCCTTTAACTAGTAATTTTGCACTTAAAGCTTTGAACTTCAATGTATTATTTATTATAATTGCACATAGAAAAATGATAAATGGAGTTATGTCTGAACTATATGTCATAATGTTGTTTTTTCGTTCAAATGCACGTAAAGTCTTTTGAATTCTGCCTTTCTCATGGGCATTTTAACAACGCACATGTGCTTTCCCCTATTTGATTTCTTCTTTATTTTTCAATTTTCCCATACATTCCTCTATTATTTCCGCCATTTTTCGTATTATTTTTATATATTTTCGTTATTTTTTTTAATTTCTCCATAGTAATTTTCCATATTCAATGCTACCCTTTATTGTATAGTCTTTTATGTGATGAGCTCCCTCTATCGGAAGTCCGGATCATTTCAGCAAGGCACTTCAGTAAAGTGCAACATTATACAGAAAGGAACTCGGATATGAACTTCTTTAACGAAGATAATTTTCTCAATATCGCTTTAAATAAAGTCGGTGATGTGATTGTGTGCAATCTTCTTTTTATCCTCTGCTGCATCCCTGTTTTCACCATCGGACCGGCGCTGACGGCCCTGTACCACTGTATGCTCCGCAGCGTCAAAGGAAATCTCAACGGAGCAGCCAAAACCTTTTTCTGCGCTTTTAAAGAAAACTTTCTCCAGTCACTGGCCGCCTGGCTGATCTTCCTTCTTCTGCTGCTCATACTGCTCCAGAATATCCGTTTTCTGTCTTTACAGGGCGCCGGTATCTCTCAGGTTTTTCTTTACCTGTCTGAAGGCGCCGCTGCTTTACTTGTGATCGGAGGTCTCTATATCTTTCCTGTGATCGCCGCCTTCTCCAACACCCTGAAAAATCTGGTGAAGAATTCTTATATCTTCGCCTTCATGCATTTTCCTTCCACCCTGCTGCTGGCTGTGGTCACCATCCTTCCCATGTTTATGACCTATCAGGATCTCACCCTTCTCCCTCTGTACGCCTGCTGCTGGTTTTTCTTCGGTTTTGGTCTGACGGCGCTGATAAACGCTCACATTCTATACCGCTTCTTTAAAAAATATCTGGACGGCGAAAATGACGAAAAAAAAGAAGCCCTTCCTGAAGAAGCGCTTTCTGAAAAGATACAGGAAAAGGACGGCTGAAATCTGGCCGTCCTTTCTCTGTTCTATAATGTTTGACAAAAGACCCTGAAATCCTTTTCCGGCCTCTTTCTCTCCTGTTTTGCGGAAGTATCCTTATTTGCCGTTCACTTCCAGAGTAAAGCTTTCCCCTACGGGTATGCCCTCCTCCGGGACTGCCTCTCCCACTTCTCCCCTCGGGATCAGTTCCGGGGTTATGGTAATGCTTCTGGTATTGCTGTTGATATTTCGATTAAGCAGGTAAATATCTCCTGCCGCCTGTTCAAACATCACCTTCTGCTTCTGATCTGTAACTCCTCTGAACTGTAAATATCCGCTGTAAAATTTATCCGGATCCCAGTTTTCCGGTCTGGTGACCTTCACGTACAGTTTTCTTGCCCCTTCATTTTCCGCATATCGGTAGACTTCCACAGTTCTTCCGTCTTCAATAGCAAACGACTGAGACAGCTCCTGGGTCTTTGTGGTGTCCTTCAGATTTCTTTTCTCCAGATCCAGGGAAAACTTCCACTCTTCCTCTGCTTCCACATATCTTTGCCGAAGTATCAGTTCCGCCTCTTTTACTTTGGACATATCCACACCAAAATCACCGGTATAAATGCAGAAGTTCCCGTCAATCGCATTTGTCTCACTGCTCAGCCGGATCGTGCCGACCGCTCCGCTTCCGGCAGTCTTTCCGTCAACCAGAAGCTCCGCATCCAGAAAGTATTTCGTGTTATCCTTTGTTTCTTCTGCCGGACTCCTGCTCACGTATCCTCCCTGAAGGAAATTTTCAATACTCAGATCCCGGTCCTGGTAAGAAATCTGCAGCAGGTCCTCGTCTGCGATCATATCCACAATCGTAATCGCTCTCCCGTTTGCAGTAGACTTTCCATATATTTCCTGGACATAGTCGTTCTCTTCCGGGGTTCCGCCCACCCACACTGCAATACTTTTATAGGTTTCTTCTATTGTCTGCTTCGCTACCGCCAGCACTTCCGAATCCGCCAGCAGTACAAACAATCCTGCGGCGATTCCCAGACAGCCTGTGCTGACTGCCATCCTTCTTCCTACTTTTCCGGGGCTGCGGATTTCTTTTCTCAGCTTTTTCTTCCAGATCTGCTTTTCCAGATCATTCATAGCTTCCGGATCTGTCTCTTCTTCCGTATCGAAACCATTAAACATCTCATATAAATCTCTCATAATCAGCGCCTCCTTTCTCCCGGCCTGTTTGCGGAAACTGTCTGCGGATCTTTTTCTTTCCTCTGGAGATCCTGTTGTAGAGATTCTCCCTTTTCAGCCCGTTTTTCCTGGCTACTTCTTCCGGTTCCAGTTCTTCTATGAATAGCTGGCGGAAAAGGAAACGGTCCTCTTCTTTCAGACAGGAAAGAAAAGCCTCGGTTTCATCGGAAAGCTCTTCCACCAGTCTGGAAAGCTCCCGGCTCTCTTCTCCCGGCTCCCGGATCTCTTCCAGCCCCGCCGCCTGCTGCCGGTTCAGATATTTCCTTTTATAGGTCAGGGCCTTATACCTGGTCACTCCTCCCAGCCACTTCTCGAAACTGCCCTTTTCCGGATCATAGGCCCCGCTGTGCTGCCAGACAGCCAGAAACAAATCATTGATACATTCCTCCTGGTAATCTACCAGCCCCCGCAGATGCCGTTTCACAATAGTCTTTATCAATCCGCCATACACGTCCACCACATACTCCAGGGCTTTCTCATTTCTCAGGGATAATTCCCGGAGATAATTCTCCCGGTCTACTTTCCGCATTCCGCCTCACCTCCTTGGAAGCTTCCTTCTATTTAATACTTCGCAGGGGATATGCTCTATCTATCCGGTTTTACATTTTTTCTGAAAAAATCTCCCAAACGCAGCTTTGCCGGACAGCAGTAAAACAACTGCTGTCCGGCAAATTTTCCATTTTCAGGAATTACCATACTCCATTTTCCTCCAGCCATTTGGCAACGCTATCTGAATCATGATCACCTATAATTCCCGTGGCTATCTTTTTCAGGCTGTCTACCGCATTTTCTACAGCATAGCACTGGTCGGATATCTGAAACATGGGAATATCATTTACTGCGTCTCCAAAGGAAATAACTTTATCACACTTCCATAGTTCCATCAGTTTCAGGATCCCATTAGATTTTGTGGCTTTCTTTGGCATGATCTCAAGCCAGTATTCTGTACGGTACAATTCCTGCTGAAATGTACAGTTATATCTGGCGTCTCCGGAAAAGGCATCAGAAAGCGGCTTGAGTTCACGTTCTTCCCCAATGCAGGTGTAGTAAAACGCTTCTCCTTCATACAGCTGTTCTTCCGTTTCAACAGGACGCAGCCTCCGGTCTCCCTGTCTGTTACAAAAATAGTTCTGTTTTCCTTCATTTATCCGCCTTATATTCCAGGATACTCTCTCTCGCCCTTCTATACGGGAATACACGATGGGACTGACGTTGTATTCTGTAAACTTTCTTTCCGCATAAAAACGCTCTTCATTTGTAAAATTCTCCGATGCAAGGATACTGCCGGTGGCAGGTTCCATTATATATGCGCCGTTATATACGATCACAGGTATGTGCGGATCCAGCCCTCTCGCTACTACAGATGCAGAACTTAAAGATCTGGCGGTGGCATAGGTGAACAGCATTCCTTTTTCTACTAATCTGTTAATGGTTTTTATCGTATAAGGACTTAACGACCCCCGGGAATTCAGCAAGGTTCCGTCTAAATCCGATACATAAAGTATTCTCATCTGTTATCCTCCATGGGCAGGATATAGTTCAGAAAAATATTTTCCTTTAAGAATCCAGCTCTTCCAGATTTTTCTTTAATTCTATCATCTTGTCCCGCAGCTCTGCCGCCATCTCGAAATTCAGATCTGCAGCTGCAGCCTTCATCTGTTTCTCCACGTCTTTCACCAGCTTCTCCAGCTCCTTGCGGCTCATAGACTCCGGATCCTTCATCATCTTATCCTCTGTCTCCGCCACCGCTTTGGAAATACTGATCAGATCCCGGACTGCTTTCTTGATGGTAGTCGGCGTAATGCCATGTTCCTCATTATATTGCTGCTGCATACTCCGGCGGCGCATAGTCTCATCAATAGCGATCCGCATAGAATCGGTCATCATATCTGCATACATAATGACCCTTCCTTCTGCATTCCTGGCCGCACGGCCAATGGTCTGTATCAGGGATGTCTCCGATCTTAAAAATCCCTCTTTATCCGCATCCAGAATTGCGACAAGGGTAATTTCCGGAATATCCAGTCCCTCCCGCAGCAGATTGATCCCCACCAGTACATCGAACACATTCAGCCGCATATCCCGGATAATCTGTGTCCGTTCCAGCGTATCAATATCTGAATGCAGATACTTCACCCGGATCCCCAGATCCTTCATATAATCGGTAAGATCCTCTGCCATCCGTTTTGTCAGAGTCGTGATCAGGATCTTGTTCCCCTTTTCCACCTCTTTGTTTACCTCGCCTACCAGATCATCGATCTGCCCCTCTACCGGGCGCACTTCTACCATAGGATCCAGAAGACCGGTAGGACGGATGATCTGTTCTGCCCGAAGGAGTTCATGCTGTTCCTCATATTCTCCCGGAGTCGCAGATACAAAAAGGATCTGATCGATCTTACTCTCAAATTCTTCAAAGTTCAGAGGGCGGTTATCCTTTGCAGATGGCAGACGGAATCCGTAGTCCACCAGGGTCTGTTTTCTGGACTGGTCGCCGGCAAACATTCCCCGGATCTGAGGGACGGTCTTGTGGGACTCGTCTATGATAATAAGGAAATCGTCCCCGAAATAATCGATCAAGGTGTATGGCGGCTGTCCCGGAGCCAGTCCTGCCAGATGTCTGGAGTAATTCTCTACGCCGGAACAGAACCCTGTCTCCTTCAGCATTTCAATATCAAAATTGGTCCGTTCTGCGATCCTCTGGGCTTCCAGAAGCTTATCTTCACTTTTAAAATACTCCACCCGCTCCTTCAGTTCTTCCTCAATGGCGTCTGCCGCCTTAAGGATCTTTTCCATTGGAACCACATAATGGGAAGCGGGAAAGATCCCGATATGGTTCAGAGATCTCTTGATTTCTCCGGTAAGCACATCAACTTCTGTGATCCGGTCGATCTCATCTCCAAAGAACTCTACCCTCACCGCCGTATCGGTATAATCTGCCGGGAATATCTCCACCACATCTCCCCGTACACGGAAAGTCCCTCTGTGAAAATCCATCTCATTTCTGTCGTACTGAATGTCGATCAGCTCCCGGATCACCTCATCCCGGTCTTTCTCCATACCTGGCCGGAGAGAAATGATCATGTTCTGGTAATCGTCGGGGCTTCCAATACCATAGATGCAGGAAACACTGGAAACGATGATCACGTCTTTTCTCTCGCTTAACGCCGCAGTAGCGGAAAGGCGGAGCTTGTCAATCTCGTCGTTTACCGCAGAGTCCTTGGCGATATACGTGTCCGAAGAAGGGACATAAGCTTCCGGCTGGTAGTAATCATAGTAGGAGACAAAATACTCCACTGCATTGTTTGGAAAAAATTCCTTAAACTCACCGTAGAGCTGTGCCGCCAGAGTCTTGTTGTGTGCGATGATCAATGTAGGTTTATTTAATTGTGCGATGACGTTGGCCATCGTAAATGTCTTGCCCGATCCGGTGACGCCAAGGAGGGTCTCGCACTGGTTGCCTTCCTTAAAGCCTTTGACCAGGTCTGCGATGGCCTGGGGCTGGTCGCCGGTTGGGGCGTATTCTGATACTAGTTCAAAATGATCCATGATCTATTTTTCTCCTTCTCCTGTCCGAAATATCTGATTCCCTTTATTTTGATACCTGATATCTTCTCTCACCCGCATCAAAATTTTCCCAAGTAAATTCTGTCCTCTCCATTTATCAACACTGAGCCTGCTTTCATCTTTCATGGATAGGCCAATCCCCCAGATCCGGTCTTTCACCGCACATTCTGCAATGATTTCTTCCCCTGTCTTCTCCAATTTTTCGGCAAGTTCAGGATTCTGGCGGAATTTCTCTAACACACCATTATAAACGATTTCTTCTCTTTCCTTTGTCCAAACTTTATCATCAAAATTTTGCACAGTTCTCCCTAACGCCTTAATCTCTGCCACATCATCCGTCTGCAATATCTTTTCTGCAGTTATCTGATCTTTGAACAAAACTGCCTTTTTATACATCATATATTGCTCCATGGAAGAAAATGTAATACCGCCAACTGTGAATTCAGATAGAAACCAGTTGCTCAAATAGCCATTTTCTTCGTCCGGGTTGTGAAAACATATCATTGCCGCACCTTCTTTCTGTAACACTCCAAACTCAATTTCATAATCCTCTTCATCAGTTATTCTAATTTTTCGAATATCTGAAAAATCCGTGCTCATATTTTCTTTCTTATCCCCATTATACCAGAAACATTCCTTTAAAATCTCTCTAATCTTCTTAGAATGTTTCATGGCAAAGATTGCCGCTCAAAATCTTCCGTAATCCTCTCTGCATCCCTGGTCAATACTTATCAATTAGGGAAACCACGTTTCCCCAATTCCAGTTCCAATAACTCTGGTATCTCTGAACTGCCGTGTTTTCCTCGGCAGTTCAAATCTTATTTTATATCTTCTTCCAGCCCCTCTAACTTATTTATACTATCAAAGAAATGTTGTTCTACTGAGGATATCCTGCTTTCCTCACTTTTCTTATATTTCTCGTATTCTTCATGAGCTTTTTCAAGCGCCTGCTTATGCGTTACACTTCCTTTAGTCTTAAGTATATCTCTTCTTGTCATTTTCAAATAATCATCTATGGTTTCCAGCCAGTCTTTCATATACATAGGCTCATGGTTTA
>CALWSM010000040.1 GCA_944384185.1 uncultured Blautia sp.
GCCTCAGTCACCAGCCTGTATGGCGTCGTACCCTGTCTCCTTTGTCCGGATCTTATAAGCGGTCTTTATCTCATAGCTGAAGATCTTCCCGTCTCCGGTCTCTCCGGTATAGGCCGCCTTCTGGATAGCCTCAATGGTCTTTTTCTCCCATTCTTCCGAGGACACTACGATCTCAAATTTGATCTTCGGCTGCATCTGCATGTCCACTTCCATGCCTCTGACCACTTCTTTATAGCCTCTCTGGATTCCCACACCCATGACCTGGGATACGGTGAGGCCGTTTACCTCAATAGCGTCCAGAGCCGCCTTTACGTCTTCAAATTTCTCTTCTCTCACGATTGCTTCTATTTTAATCATCATATTCCTTCACCTGCCTTACTGATCCAGACCGTTAAAGCTGGGATATGCGCTTTCCCCGTGCTGGGTGATATCCAGGCCGATCTGTTCTTCCTTAACTGTCACACGAAGAGGCGTGATCACTCTCACGATTGCCGCACAGATCAGGGTTCCCACAATGGCCACCGCAATGGTTACTGCAATACCCATAAGCTGTGCCAGGAACAGTTTTGTCTCTCCAAAGGCCAGGCCGTTCCACTGTGCCACGTCATTGATGGAAGTCCTGCCGAAAATACCCGTGGCGATACCTCCCCAGATACCTCCAAGCCCATGGCAGCCGAAAGCATCCAGAGCGTCGTCAATATTCAGTTTTTTCTTGACCAGCTTCACGCCAAAGTAGCAGATGGGGCTTACCAGGCCTCCGATAATGAAAGAAGACCAGATGGGAACGAAACCGGCTCCCGGAGTGATGGCTACCAGCCCCACCACCAGACCTGTGGAGGCTCCCACTAAGGTTGGTTTTTGATCCATGATCACATCCAGCAGCATCCACACCACCAGCGCCATAGCAGAGGCAATGGCAGAAGTCATAAAGGCGTGAGCCGCAAGTCCGTTGGCGGCCAGGGCGCTTCCTGCATTAAATCCGAACCAGCCGAACCACAGCATAGTGGCTCCAAGGACCACAAAAGGAATATTGTGGACACGGTAAACCGTCATTTCATATCCCCGGCGTCTGCCCAGAAGGATGGCCATGGTCAGGGCGCTGATACCGGAACTGATGTGGACTACGTTTCCTCCTGCAAAGTCCACAGAGCCGATGGAAGCCAGGAATCCTCCCTCTCCCCATACCATATGGGCCAGCGGATAATAAACAACAACAGACCATAAAATAATAAACAGAAACAAAGCTTTAAACTTCATGCGACCTACCAGGGAACCTGTCAGAAGCGCCGGAGTGATCACCGCAAACATCATCTGAAAAGCACAGAACACAAGATGGGGGATCGTATCTGCATAAGGCCCTGCCTCCATTCCCACATCTTTCAGGCCAAACCAGCGGAAGTCTCCGATAATGCCTCCGTGGTTCCCCCCAAAGGCCAGGGAGTACCCGAACAGACACCACATGACAATGGTCAGTCCCATGATCGACACACAGGCCATCATCGTGTTGACTACATTTTTCCTCCTTACGAGGCCTCCGTAGAAAAATGCCAGGCCCGGGGTCATAAAAAACACCAGCGCAGCTGAAATGATCATAAAAGCAGTATCTCCACTATTCATAAACTCTCACTTTCCTTTCTCCTCCCGGAGTTTCCCTGTAAAGGGCAGGAAAACCCCGTTCTATTTTCTTTTCCTCTCTCAGCACACAGACTGTGTCCCATGGGAATCCTTTGATCATTACTGCGCAGTATTCTGTAAAAAGAAAAGGCGTTCAAAATACTTCTGTATTTCAAACGCCTTCGTTTAACAGGCTTTAGTCTAGCACAGTGTTAATAAAAAAGCAAGGATTTTTCAGAGATTTTTTATAATTCAGCTATATGCAGAAATTTCGCCGCTATATCCCTGAAATTTTGTAACTCTTTTCCGGGATCTGCATATCCTGAATGGAGAGATTTTCATGGAGCGACAGACTTATGGCCTATAAGATCATGATCGATAGCGGACACGGGGGAACGGATCCCGGGGCTGTGTACAACGGACGGCAGGAAAAGGACGACGCCCTCCGGCTGGCTCTCGCCGTAGGCGATATCTTAGAAAGAAACGGGGTAAATGTGGAATATACCCGCACGGAAGATATTTATCAGACACCTTTTGAAAAGGCTCAGATCGGAAACGACTCCGGGGCTGATTTTTTTATTTCTTTTCATCGGAACTCCAGCCCCTCCCCCAATCAGTACAGCGGAGTGGAGACTCTGGTCTATGATCCCTCCGGGCAAAAGCTGGATATGGCGGAAAACATCAACGGGGCTTTGGGAGAGCTGGGCTTCCGGGAGCTGGGTGTGAAATCCCGCCCCGGCCTGGTCGTCCTGCGCAGGACCAAAATGCCCGCTGTTCTTATCGAAGCAGGCTTTATCAACAGCGATGAGGATAACCAGATCTTTGATTCCCAGTTCCAGGATGTAGCTCAGGCTATCGCCTCGGCGATCCTGGGCACTTTAAATGAAGGAACTGTGGAGGACAGCCCGGACTCTCAGGATATCTTCTACCGGGTCCAGGTGGGAAGCTTCCGGGAGCGGGCCTATGCAGATAAGCTCCTCTATGAACTGGAAGACCAGGGCTTCCCCGCCTTTATCCTCCGGGAAGACGGTCTTTATAAGGTACAGGTAGGCGCCTTTAAAAATCTGGAGAATGCAGTAAAAATGGAAAGAGCCCTGCGAAGCGCCGGGTACAGCACCTGGATCGACGCAGCGCCTGCTTCCTGATAACACTGTCTGACGCCTGTCTGTGATCTGCGAAAAAGGCTGTCCGCTGAAACAGGGATCCCAGAATATCTTCTCTCTGTTTCACGGCCAGCCTTTTATCTGTCACATGGATTCTGCTCTTTCCTTTATATTTTTCTTAAAATTGATCACCTCATGGTCATACTCCTTGTCCATATACAGAGAAGTGATCATAAAATCCGCCGTAGCCCGGTTCACAGCCATGGGGATGTCATAGACCTGGGCGATCCTCATAAGTGCTTTCACATCCGGGTCATGAGGCTGGGCGGTAAGGGGATCTGAAAAGAATACGATAAAATCTATAACTCCTTCCACGATCTTTGCGCCGATCTGCTGGTCTCCTCCCAGAGGACCGCTGTTGTACCCCTTTACCCGCAGACCGGTTTTATCTGCGATCAGTCTGGCGGTAGTTCCTGTACCATAAAGATTATGCTGTTTCAAAACCTCGCTGTGATCTATGCACCACTGGATGATCTTGGGTTTCTCGTTATCGTGAGCGATCAGTGCAATATTCTTTTTTTTCTTGATAGTAAACGTCATATAGGCATCCTTCATCTGCTGTCTCCGCCTTTCTTTAACTGTTCTCCGGTATCTTTCGATTTTCTTCAGAAATTATTTCATAATAATTTCATCTTATTTTAACACAATTTCCTTGTTCTCACAATGGGAAACTGCTACAATGGTATCCAGAAGAAAGCAAATACACAGAAACAGATAAAAGTCATCTTAAAATAACCGGAGGAACGCCATGAAAATACTATTTATGATCGCAGTTGTCCTGCTTGTGCTTTTCTGCCTGTATTTTTACTGTATCATGCCCAGACTTACCAGAAAGAAAGAGGCCCGGGTCTTTCTCCATCACCTGTTTGCCCACAGAGGGCTCTTTGCCAAAGACCAGTCCATTCCGGAAAACTCTATGGGAGCCTTTGCCAATGCATTGGAACACGGATACGGCATCGAGCTGGATATCCAGCTTACGAAGGATAAACAACTGGTAGTCTTCCATGACCACACCCTCACCAGAATGTGCGGCATTGACCTGCCGGTGTGTGAGATGACCTATAAAGAACTTCAGAAATATACCCTTCTCGACACAGAGGAAAAAATCCCTTTATTTAAAGATGTACTGGAGCTGGTAGACGGAAAAGTGCCTCTCCTTGTGGAGATCAAGCTTCCCACTCTGTGCACCTATACCTGTCAGGCGGCAGACGCCCTGCTTCAGGATTACAGAGGAAGATACTGTATTGAATCCTTTAATCCCCTGGCCCTGAGATGGTATAAAAAGCACCGAAAGGAAATTGTCCGGGGACAGCTTTCCGCTAATCTCACAAAGCCTGTGACCGAGGCCGGCTTCCTTCTTTCCTTTCTTGTGAAGCATCTTCTGCTGAATTTCATAGGCAGACCGGATTTTATCGCCTATTGCTATACAGACACTTTCAACGTCAGCTTTATTCTGAATAAATGTCTGTGGCATACGCCTACTTTTGCCTGGACGGTGCGTTCTCAGGCCGTACTGGAAAAATACCGCAACAAGTTTGACTCTATCATTTTCGATAGCTTTATACCTGCTCATAGACATGGATAAAATGTAACTACTGTAAATTTCATTGTTATCAGAAATCTGCTGTGCTATAATTGGGGCAGATTACGAGATGTGAGGTGGACTTATGAATTTTCTAAAAAATTACAGGCATACTTTGGTGATCCCCGCATACGGCATACTTTATCTGTTGGGCTTCCAATATGTGGAGCAGCGTACGGTACGTCCTTATATCTTTCACATGAAAATTGACGACTATATCCCTTTTTGTCCATATTTTATCGTGCCTTATTTTTTATGGTTTCTCTTTATTTCAGCGGTAGTCCTGTACTTCGCCTTTATCAATAAGAGCAGAAAGGAATATTGGCAGCTTATCTGCTCCCTGGGGATCGGTATGACGCTGTTCATCATTGTCTCTCTGATCTTTCCTAACGGACAGGAGCTCCGTCCCTCCCTTTCAGGAGACGGTATATTTATTGAAATGGTACGGTATCTGTACAAAGTAGATACGCCTACCAATGTTTTTCCCAGTATCCATGTCTTTAATACCATTGCCTGCTGCATAGCCGTTTTCCGGCATAAGGGCTTTCGTTTCAAAAGGCTTGTCCCTGCCGCCGCAGGTATCCTGGGAGTTTTGATCGTCCTGTCCACTGTTTTTCTCAAACAGCACACTCTGCTGGACGTGGCAGGAGCTATTATTTTAAATATCTTCTGTTATCAGCTCCTCTACAAGCCGAA
Source organism: uncultured Blautia sp. (assembly GCA_944384185.1). Taxonomy (GTDB): domain Bacteria; phylum Bacillota; class Clostridia; order Lachnospirales; family Lachnospiraceae; genus Blautia. The sequence continues at coordinate 5,056 of CALWSM010000040.1, forward strand.
AGCTGTCCATGAAAAACAGCCTGCCCGGGTTCGGGTGTAGGACCGGCAGGAAAATCTCCTGCCAGATGGCTTCTTATAGCATAAAAATATTTTCGAATATAAAAACCGGAAGTCTTTCCTGACTGTCAGCGAAGACTTCCGGTTCTTATTTTTTAATTAAATCCATAAAACTTCTGGGCCAGCTTGTAGATCGCTACGGAAAGATTCCTTCCGCTTCCTCCCGGAAGATTTACGCCTCTCCCCAGGATCCCCATATGCAGCTTCCGGTAAATATGGATGTCTGCGTTCTTCAGATATTTCCACAGTTCATTTTTCTTTTCCAGATTTTCCTCTGTGCCTGATCGGATCAGCATAATAGAGGAAACCGCCATAATGATCTCCAGATACCGGAGCATATACCTGCGGATATTTTTTTCAATATCCTTTCTTCCCGCTATCGTATCGATCATCAGCTTGTTCACCCGTATCTGCTGGTCGATCCGGCGGATCATCACCTCCTCATGGACCGACTGATCCTCTCTTCCGATAAAATACCGGTAGAAGTTCACATCCATATAGTACATGGTCCGCACACTTGGAAGAGGCTGATATACAAAAAGATTATCCACATAGAAGGTATGCTTTGGAAGCACCAGTCCACATTCCCGGAGAAGTCCTGTACGGTAAATAACGGAATGCATAAGGATATACTTGCCCAAAGGCATCTTTCCCATTTCTTTCCAGGTAAAGATCTTTCCCTCCGGCATATATTTGGTATACTTCATAACCTTTTTCCGCTTTGCACCTTGTTTCTCATAGACAAAATTGCTGATCATCATATCCAGCGCCTGGGGGCCTCCTGTGATCTCCTGGAGCTTGTCCAGAATTGCATGGTACGCCTCGGCGTTTACCCAGTCGTCGCTGTCTACCACTTTAAAATAAAGACCGGTGGCATTACGGATCCCGGTATTCACCGCTTCTCCATGTCCTCCGTTCTCCTGATGGATGGCCTTGACAATATTGGGATATTTTGCGGCGTACTCGTCGGCGATCTTTCCTGTATCGTCCTTTGAACCGTCGTCTACGATCAGGATTTCTACCAGATCGCCGCCCTCTAAAAGAGAATCCACACAGTTTCTCATATAGGCCTGTGAATTATAACAGGGCACTGCAACCGATAACAATTTCATCTAAAAGTCCTCCTCAATATACTTTCTGTAAGCTGAAAATGCAGATGGGATAGGATATTTTCCCTTTGCTTCCTCTTTATCTGCAAAAATCAACTCTCCGATCTTTTTCTCTTCTGTAGCGGCTATCCGGATAAGATAACCTTTCATTCTCCATTCCACGTGAGAAAAAATATGCTTTGCCTCTCCTGCGCCGGAAATATAAAGGGGCGTCAGCCCCAGCTCCTCCACATAAGAAAGGATCTCTTCCCTGGACCGGTATCCTTCCAGGTTAGGCAGCTCATAGAGACCTGCCAGCAATCCCCCCGGCGGCCGTTTATGAATGGCATATTCCCGGTCATTCTGAAGGATCAGCACCGTTTTTTCTTCAATCCTCCTGGCCTTTTTCGGCGCCTTCTTCGGGTATTCTACCACTTTTTCATGAGCCTTTGCAAGGCAGAAATCCTTTACCGGACAAACCTGGCATCTTGCAGGCCCGTTGGGCATGCAGACGGTAGCCCCCAGCTCCATAAGACTCTGGTTAAATTCTCCCGGGCAGGCCGCCGGCATGATCTCCTCCAGCATATCCTCAATTTTTCTCTTCGTCTTCTGCTTTAAAATATCCTCCGGCTCCTCCGTGATCCTGGCAATGACCCGAAGCACGTTTCCATCTACCGCCGGCTTTGGGATCTTAAAGGCAATCGATGCAATAGCTCCCGCCGTATAGCTGCCGATCCCCGGCAGGGACAGTATCTTCTCATAATCCCCCGGCATCTCTCCCCCATAAGACTCCCGGATCTTGATGGCAGCCTTCTGCATATTTTTCACACGGTTATAATACCCCAGCCCTTCCCACAGCTTCAGAAGCTTTTCCTGGGGACAGTCTGCCAGCTCCGGGACCCCCGGAAGCGCCTCCAGAAATCTGGCGTAATATCCTTTTACTGCTTCTACCCGGGTCTGCTGGAGCATGATCTCAGATACCCACACATGATAAGGGGTAGGCTCTGTTCTCCAGGGCAGTTCTCTTTTGTTTCTCCGATACCAGGAAAGAAGCGGCTCTACAATTTCTTCTAACATATAGACTCCTGCTCAACTTCTGTTAGTAAAACCCTAACAGGTTTTGACAAATTAATCAAGTCTTTTCTCACTGTGCAGTCATAAGCCAGGAGCTTTACTCCTTCTTTCTCTGCCTCTCTGAGCGCCTGGCCGAACTCCGGATGGGTCGAATCATTGGGGCTAAAATACTTTACATCCTCCATCTGTATGACAAACATAATGTATGCTTCATAGCCCTCCTTTATACACCGGCACAGCTCTTGGATATGCTTTACTCCCCTCTGGGTAGGCGCATCCGGGAAACGCACCACTCCATCTTCTTCCAGTGTCACTCCCTTTACTTCCATGAAAATTTTTCTGTCTTTCGTTTCCATATAGAAATCAAATCTGGAATTCCCATATACGGTCTCTCTTTTGATAAGGGCGTCTTTTCCGAAAAACTCTCCTTTCAAAAGCCACTCCTCCACTACCTGATTCGGGGCCTGAGAGTCCATATTGACCAGCCGCCTGCCTTTTTGTACGGCGATCAGGTCATACTTTGTTTTTCTGTTGGGATTAGAGCTCCTGCTTACAAAAACAGTAGTGCCGGGAATCAATAATTCCCGGCATCTCCCTGTATTCTTTACATGACAGATCTCTTCCCTGCCCCGGATCTCCACATGAGCGATAAAACGGTTTGGCCGCTTCTTAAAAATCCCAGTCTCTACATTTTCGTACCTCATGATCTTCTCCTGTTCTTACTTATCTTCTTCTGCCAGCCCTTCATAGATTTCCTTCACACTCTGAAAAACATAGTCCGGCTTTACATCTCCCTGGCGGATATCCTCCATAGAAGCCTCTCCGGAAAGCACACAGATCGTATCTACCCCGGCTCTGGCTCCCGTCTTGATATCTGTATAGAGGCGATCGCCTACGATCACCGCTTCCACCGGTTTCTTCTTATATTTTTTAAGCACGCAGTCCACCATGATAGGCTCCGGCTTTCCTATGAAAAAAGGCTCCTTTCCGGTGGCGTTTTTCAACATGATGCTCATAGAGCCGCAGTCCGGGATAAACCCGAAGCTCACCGGACATACCAAATCCGGGTTGGTGGCCAGGTAAGCTACCTCCTTCCCCAGCATGATACAGGTATTCCGGATTTTCTCTGAGGTATTTTCCGTATCAAATCCGATCAGAACAACCGTGGCCTTCTCATCCACTTCGGTAACCACATCGATCCCTTCCCGGCGAAGCTCCTCCACCAGAGATCTGGTTCCCATACAGTACACTCTCTGTCCCGGATAATTTTCCTTAATATACATGGCGGTTGCCTGACTGGAAGTATAAAAATTTTCATAGTCCGCCTGGATTCCCATGGCTCTTACCTTCTCCACATAGTCTGCCACAGATTTTGAAGAATTGTTGGTGATAAAAACATATTCTCCTCCTCTTTTCCTGATCTCCCTGAGGAAATCAAGGGTCCCTTCAAAAATCTCGTTTTCATTATAGATCGTACCGTCCATGTCCAGAAGATAAAGCCTCTTCTCCTTCAGGCTGTCGCTGTTTTTTCCTGTTATATCCTGCATACTTTCTCCTTTTACCCTCATGTCCCGCTGTGCTGCAAAAGCTTTCCTGCTTTCTCACAGGATCCTGTCTCCCTCTCAGGCGGCAGATACGTTCTTTGTAGCGATCACAGAAACCCCCGTGCCGCATACATTCTCCAGAACAACGTCTCCTGCTGCCACCGGCGCCTGTACCTGAACGCTTTTCAGCGCTTCTGCGCAGTCCATGATTTTTCCTTTCGGGATATCGGAGGCGGTCTTTACAGAGACTACAGGAAGGACGCCCCCGGAAACTCTCACTGTGGAAGTTACGATCCTGGTGGGATCCGTCACTTCCTTCTTTCCATAGGCTTCTCCTTTTGGGCAGGTATTGCCCTCAACCTTTACCACCTCTTTGTCCTTCAGCGTCACGGTCAGCCCGCAGCCCAAAGGACAGTTTATGCAGATCAGTTCTCTTGTCTCTGTCATCACGCTTCCTCCACTTTCATCACAATTTTATCCAATCCGCCTGCTGCTGTCAAATCTGATTTTTTCAGCACCAGCTGTTCCATTTCTCCGGGAGCCATTTTCCTTCTTTTCTTGTGAAGGATCCTTTCCTCTCCCCGGTATACGCTGACATATACGTCTTGAAACACCCTTCCCACACGGAACCGTACTGTGACGGTATCCTCCATATGCTCCGGCCGGATCATCTGGGGAACGCTGTAGCGGATTCCTCCCTCTGTCTGGATCCTGACAGCATTCTCCTTATTATCCCGGCTCCGGTCCTTATCCCAATCCCGGATGTATTCTGCCGCATGGCTGCCCGCTCTTCCCGCTTCCTCGGATACATAGTCTACCAGATCATGCACATGGAGAACATTACCGCAGGCAAAAACTCCTTCTACGCTGGTCTCCAGACTTTCATTGACCACCGGCCCGGAAGTCACCGGCGACAGCCGGGCTCCCAGCTTCCCAGACAGCTCGTTTTCCGGGATCAGGCCGCAGGACAGCAGAAGGGTATCGCAGGAATAAAATTCTTCTGTTCCCGGGATCGGCTTTCTGTTTTCGTCTACCTGGGCGATGGTGATCCCGGTTACTCTTTCTTTTCCCCGGATGTCCACCACAGTATGGCTGAGCTTTAAGGGGATATGGAAATCCTCCAGGCACTGAACGATATTTCTCTGGAGGCCGCCGGAATACGGCATCAGCTCTGCCACGACTTTTACCTTGGCTCCCTCCAGGGTCATTCTCCTGGCCATGATCAGGCCGATATCTCCGGAGCCCAGGATCACCACTTCCCTGCCGGGCATATAGCCTTCCATATTCACCAGTCTCTGGGCTGTTCCTGCCGTATAGATTCCTGCAGGACGGTAGCCGGGAATGTTCAGGGCTCCTCTCGGCCTCTCCCTGCAGCCCATAGCCAGGATCACGGCCTTGGTCCGCAGAAAGACCAGTCCATCCTCTCTGTTCATTATGGTAACGATCTTCTCGTTTCCTTCCCGGGCGATATCCAGCACCATGGTATTCAGTTTATAGGGTATCTCCAGCTCCATGGCCTGGTCAATATATCTCTGGGCGTATTCCGGTCCTGTCAGCTCCTCTTTAAAAGTGTGAAGTCCGAATCCGTTGTGGATACACTGGTTCAGGATCCCTCCCAGCTCGTGGTCTCTCTCCAGTATCAGGAGATCCTCCACGCCTGCCTTCTTTGCCTGGATCCCTGCCGCCAGCCCTGCAGGACCTCCGCCTACAATAATTAAATCAAATGTATTCTTCATATCTATGTCCCTTTCCCCTGTTTTTCTACTTTTCACCTGTAAGAAGCCTGGAATCTCCCCCTGCCTTTGTCAGCGTAAGGGGAGAAGTTTTCCATTCTCTGGCCAGGATCTCCATAGTCCTGGGAGAACAGAAGCCTGCCTGGCATCTTCCCATTCCCGCCCGGGTACGCCGCTTCACTCCATCCAGGGATCTGGCTCCCAGAGGCCTGCGGATCGCATTTACAATCTCGCCCTCTGTTACCGTCTCGCAGCGACAGATCACATTTCCATAAGCCGGATCCTTTGCGATAAGGGCCTGTATCTCCTCCGGAGAAGCTTCCGCTACACAGGGGATATCCTCTCTCTTGGAAATAAAGTTTTCTTTCTTTTTCGCCTGAAGCTTCTCTGCGATCAGCTCCGCCAGATACTCTCCTATAGCCGGAGCGCTGGAAAGTCCCGGAGACTCGATTCCCGCCGCATTAAAGAATCCCGGTGCGTCAGGAGCCTCCCCAAGGATAAAATCTTCTCCTTTTTCCGTAGCCCGCAGCCCTGCAAAGGAAGTGATCACCATTCTAAGAGGAACCTCCCCTGCGCTGAGCCTTGCCTGGGAAGCTACTTTTTCCAGGCCTTGGGCGGTGGTATTCACGCCTTCCTTATCCTCAATATCCTCTGCGGTAGGGCCTACCAGCAGATTTCCATGGACCGTAGGGGTGATCAGCACCCCTTTTCCCATTTTTGTGGGAAGCTGGAAAACCGTATGGTATACAAAGTCTCCCGCCTTTTTATCCAGCAGGCAGTACTCCCCTTTTCTCGGCGTAATCGAAAGCTTTCTTTCACTTACCTTATTATTCCATACGTCTGCGTAAACCCCTGCGGCGTTGACCACACACTTTGTTTCAACCACTCCTTTTCCGGTAGTGATCCTGTATCCTCCTTCCATGGCCCGGATGTCCTCCACACAGGTATCAAAAGAAAACTCTACCCCGTTTACATTGGCGTTTTCCGCCATGGCAATGGTCAGCTTGAAGGGACATACGATCCCGCCTGTAGGTGCGTAAAGCATCGCCTTTACATCCGGAGAAAGGTTTGGCTCCATCTCCCAGATCCTCTTTCCGGTAACGATCTCCAGGCCTTCTACACCGTTTTTCTCTCCTCTCTCCCTGAGTTCCTCCAGTTTGGGGATGTCCGACTCCTGGAAGCAGAGGACCAGAGAGCCGTTCTGCTTATAAGGAAAATCCAGTTCCTCTGACAGGGCTTTCATCTTTTTGCTGCCTCTTACATTCATAACCGCTTTCATGGAACCGGGCGCTGCGTCAAATCCTGCATGGACGATGGCGCTGTTAGCCTTAGAAGTGCCGCAGCACACGTCTTCCTCCCTCTCTAAAACCAGCGTCTTCAGCTGGTATCTGGATAATTCCCTGGCCACAGCGCTTCCTGTCACTCCTGCGCCGATGATCACTACATCATACATATCTGTTTTTCTCCTTTCTACTCTCAGCATACAAAAAGACAGCGCAAACACAGATGACTCTGATCACCTGTATCCGCACTGTCTCCATACTCCTGCGTGAAATATTCTTTTTACATAAACCATACCTTCTGGTTGGTGGTAGAGATCGAGATCGCCCCGGCTCCCAGGGCTCCCATAATATCCTCTTTATCTGCGATCAGCCCTCCTGCGATCACCGGCACCCGGCTCTGGCAGCAGATCTTCTTAATGATCTTGGGCATCACTCCCGGCAGGACTTCGATCATATCCGGCCGGACATTTTCCGTCTGCTTCTCAATGCTGTCAAAGGCAATGGAATCGATCACGAAAAAGCGCATGACCGCAAACATCCCTTCTTCCTTTGCCTTCCGGATGATCGCCGGTTTGGTGGAGATTATGCCGTCTGCATGAGTCACAGACTTGAGAAAATCCACGGCTATCTCCTTACTGCTCAGTCCTGTGATCAGATCCAGGTGGATCATGACCACTTTCCCCGCCTGCTTCAAACGTCCGACGATCTCGCCGATATTACAGATATCTCCGTACAAAACAAAGACCACCGGAATCTCCGATTTCAGGCATTTTTCCATTCCCTCTTCATCTTTGACCGCTGCGATCACCGGACAGTCCTCAAAGATTTCCATCATCTTATGGTTCATTTCTGTCATTCCTTTGCTGTTTGCTATGAAATTTTATCAACGTCTTTACGGAAAAAGACAAGACCATAAAACCGCTTCTGCGGTTTCTGCTCTTGTCTCTCACTCTTGTCTCATTATACTACACCCTCCTGAAGGGCGCAAGTAAATTATCTGTAAAAACAGATGATAGGGCAGCCGGCCTCCAGGCTCTCATAAAATCCTCCGGCAAAAGATACCGGAAGATTTATACACCCATGGGAGCCGCCGTACAGATAAATACTGCCGCCAAACTCCCACCGCCAGTCTGCATCATGGAAGCCGATGCCTCCGTTAAAGGGCATCCAGTAAGACACCGGAGATTCATAGTCATAGCTGCCGTCTGGATTTGGCGCCGGGCGCAGAACCTGGTCTCTCTGCTTATATTTCAGGTAATAAGTGCCTCCCGGAGTCCTCCTGTCATCAGCATAATATGTACCGGATACAAAATCAGACTCCATCAGCAGACTTCCATCCTTATAATACCAGAGATGCTGCTGGGTAAGATCCACCTCCACATAGGTGTCTCCCACATCATTAGATCCATAGGTTTCGCCTCTTATTGCATAAACAGGTTCTCTTTGTATATTGACGTGGTTCTGAATATCTGTCAAAAGCTGCTGGCTCTCTGCCTCCTGGTCAATGATAAAGCCGTAATCTCCTCCTGACACAGTTATGTTTTCTCCTGTGGCAGTACTTCTGATCACTCTGTCCTGGCCCTGGGTATCATATTTTGCCGCCAGTTCCGCAGCATATAGCCGGATGTTTTCCATAAGTCCCTCCGGATCCTCCACATAGTTCCCGGCCTCGTCATAGGTAAGCCAGTCTTTCACCCGCATTCCATCCAGAACCTCCTGCTTATCTCCGAAAAGATAGGTCACGGTTACCGCTGCACAGCTGTTCCAGACTTCCTGCTGCCTCTTCAGACTTTCGTCTTCCTGGAGAATCGCAGGGAGCACATATACCCCTTCTTCCTGGGCGGAAATCTTTTTCCTGCCTTCCTCTATCCCAGTCTTCACCTTTTCCAGGAAAAGATTTTCATCGATCACAGTTCCCTGGGTTTCTTTTTTTATTACAAACTGATTATTCTCAAAAGCAATATAAGCGTCCTTTGCCGGCGTCATATTTTCTTTTTGCATACTGGGGAAAGAAAGAAGCTTTTCCCTGATTTTTTCCTGATCCACAGAAACTGTATGATCAGCAGGAAAACTTCTTCCGCCGAACAGTCCTAAGGGCCACAAAAAAGCATTTTGCTCTTCCAGAGCTTCCCTGGTCTCATTTCCCGGCTGATACGTGTATCCGATATCTTTTCCCCGTATTTTCTCTGTGGAATCCTTAAAAACAATTTCGATGGAATAATTCTCCACCTGTTCCTTTATGGCCTGCTCTGCTTCCTCTACGGTCATATTCCCGCACAAGACCTCGCCGATCCTGGTTCCCTCCAAAAGCCTGTCACGGTAATACCAGACTCCGGCAAAATAAACGACGGCCAGGATACCCGCCGCAATACCTGCCGCTGTGCGGATCTTTTTTTTCTCATAATTTTTTTCTTTAAACAGAGCACGGTACTTTTCCTTTATCCTTTTCCGGAGTTCTATTTTTATCCTCTCTATCTTTTTTGGCTGCTCCTGATCCTCTGTTCCGGTCCATGCATCTGCTCTTACTTTTTTTTGCTCTTCTTTCTCTTCTTTTTCTTCTTTCTTTTCTCTGTGTATTCCATAATCGGCTTCCCATTGGGCCTGATCCTTTAAGGTGTCCTCTATGATCTGCTCTATCGCCTTCTGTATTTTCTCATCCATTAACGAAAACTCCTGCTCATAAAATGTAAAAAAATGTAAATTCATGGGTATTATAACACGTAAAAGCTTCCTTTGCTGATGATTTTATGAACTTCATAATATTTAAAATTTTTGTTATAAAATGTAATATTTTTTATACTTTTTTATTATACTTTGGCTCCTTTTGGCCCATAAATACACAGGGAAAGGCAGGTGTTTTCTTGTTACCGCACTGGATCTGTAAGATCAGCTTGTTGTCATGCAACGGCATCCGGCCTCCCTTCTGAAGATATATAACGGATTATAACAGCAAAAGAAACTTGTACCTGTCAAGGAAAAACATATTGACAATCTTCTGCTAACTATCTACTATCAAGTCATAAAAGCTATGGAACGGAGGTAAAAGACTATGATCCTGCATGGAGACATGAAACATGAGATTGGCCGCCGAAGTCCTCTCATCTACGGCCATTTTATAGAACATTTCCACAGACAGATCTACGGCGGCATCTACGATCCGGGTTCTCCCCTCTCTGATGAGGACGGTTTCCGGACAGATGTAATGGACGCTCTGAAAAAGATCCGGATACCGATCCTTCGCTGGCCGGGCGGCTGTTTTGTCTCTTCCTATCACTGGAAAGACGCCGTGGGCTCTGAGCGGGCTCCCTTTTTCGATAAAGCCTGGCGGGTAGAAGATCCCAACAGTTTTGGAACAGATGAATACATAAAGCTCTGCCGGAAGCTGAACTGCCAGCCTTACATCTGCACGAACGCCGGAACCGGCACAGCCGAGGAAATGAGTGACTGGGTAGAATACTGCAATCTGGAGAACGAGGGAAAATATGCCAGATGGCGGATAAAAAACGGATTTTCCAGCCCTCATAAAGTGAAATACTGGAGTATCGGCAATGAAAACTATGGATTCTGGGAAATCGGCGCTAAAGATTCCCGGGAATGGGGGCGGCTGGTAAAAGAATCTGCCAAAATGATCAAACATGTGGATCCTACTACAGAGTTGTCCGCCGCTGCGCTGACAGATCTGGACTGGAATATCCGCCTGCTCACAGAAGCCGGAGACTTCCTGGACTGGATCTCTATCCACCAGTACTGGGATCCCATTAATCAGACCAACGATTATGCAGACTATGAACAATCTATGGCCTATACCTATCGGATCGGGCATTCCATAGAAAAAGTCCGGGGACTGCTCACCGCAATGGGACTGGAAAAGAAAATCAAAATTGCTTTTGACGAATGGAATCTGAGAGGCTGGTATCATCCCAATGTCCATACTATACAGCAAGGCATCACAAAGGAAGAATACCTTTACCCCAGAGATAAAAACGATGACAATACCAGATATACCATGGCGGACGCCGTGTTTACCGCCTGCTTCTTAAATGAATTAAACCGGAATTGCGACATTGTAGGTATGGCCAACTACGCCCCCGCCGTCAATACCAGAGGCTGTATCTTTACCCACCCCCAGGGAATTGTCCTGCGGACAACCTACCATGTTTTTGATCTTTACACCAACTATATGGGCGATGTTATTTTAAATACATGGGCTGAAGATATGCCTGCTATGGAAGTAGAAAGCAAAGGCCATCAGAAGATATCTCTTCCTGCTTTAGATATCCTGGCCGCCAAATGGTCTGACAGGCCCGGAATCTCTATTGCCGCAGTAAACAAAGATCCTAAAAACTCTCAACCGCTCTCATTAAAAATTTCCGGCACTGGAGGAAGAGGAAAGCAATTCTATATTAGCGGCAGCAGTACAGAATCCTATAATGATATCCATCATGAAGAAGTGAAGATTTTAGAAAAAGATCTGGGCATGATTTCAGATAAAATCCCAATCATTTTGCCGCCTCATTCGGTAAATGTTATCCAGATCACCAATGAATAAATATACTCCTTACCGTTTTTAAGGGAAACTTTATCCATACAAAAGGGATTGCTGCAAAAGCCTGATGCTTCTACAGCAATCCCCGTCTTTATTTTTATCATTCCTGTTCCCTTTTCAAATTTTTGAGCATTTTGGGAATTTATTATATTACTGAATATTAG
>CALWSM010000041.1 GCA_944384185.1 uncultured Blautia sp.
TAAAATCCAAGAAACGCCCGTAAATAGGCACTTACGGCATTCTATGAAGTTAGACAAAAGCCACACTGCGATAACAACCCCTGAGTGCTAATTTTTTGAAAATTCTGTTCATTCCGTTCTGTTCTTTATTTTAGCGAAAGCCGGTCTAAACGGCTGAATCCCGCTTAAACCGGCTCTTTTCTTTTTATTCGATATCGATCCGTTTATCCTTATCATAGTACTTCTCATCTTCTTCCGTGATCTCCCGGTGGACCTTACAGGGATTTCCGAAAGCGATCACATTGGCCGGGATATCTTTTGTCACTACGCTTCCGGCGCCGATAATACTGTTCTCACCGATAGTAACCCCCGGCATGACTATGACATTTGCGCCAATCCACACGCCGCTTTCGATCTTCACAGGTTTATTGTATTGTGCCTCCTTTGCCCTCAGTCTTGGCGATACCGGGTGGGTACCGGTGCACAGCACCACATTAGGGCCGATCATCACATGATCGCCGATCTCTATCACAGCGTCGTCTACCATCACCAGATTAAAATTCGCATATACATGGTCTCCCATATATACGTTTTTTCCTCCCCAGTTGGCGTGGAAAGGCGTTTCGATATAGCAGTTTTCCCCGATCCTGCCGAACATCTTCTTCAGAAGGGCTTTTTTCTCCTCCCTTTTACTGGGAGGAAGCTGATTATAGGCAAACAGCATTTCCAGATATCTGCCCTGTTCCTGCAGCAGCTCCTCGTTGTCGCAGTAATATAATTTTTCATGATGGACTCTGTATAAAGTTTCTTCCAAATTCATAGAACCTCCTCCGGATGGACGCCTTCCCCATCCGCCTGTAAAAAATGATCTTTCGCCTCTGCATAGGCAGATACCCCGACAGAGGCCCTCTGTCCTCCGGCAGTTTTATCTGTCACCAGTATAACATATCTTCTTTTCTCGCTCAACGGATCCCTTCTCCCTCCCGGTAAATACTATGTTTTTTTCACAGACAGGGATGCGATCCTCTCTGCACCTCATGGGATCAAAAAAAGCACCTTCTTTTAGAAGATGCTTTTTTCTCATATTCTTAAATTTACTGAACAATCCTTCTGATTGCTATGTAAGATCTATACAGAGCGTTAGATGTATATTTTATTCCGCCCTGAGGATATGGAGCACTGTTGGATGCATGAACGATTCCGCCGTCACCTGTCAGAATTGCCACATGCCCGGAGTATACGATAATGTCACCGGCCCGATGGTTCTCCCAGCTCACGCCAACACCTGAATACGCCTGTGCATCACTGGTACGGGGCAGGCTGTATCCGAAGTGTGCAAATACCTGCTGTGTAAATCCGGAGCAGTCAATACCATTGGTCAGACTGTTTCCACCATATACATAAGGATTTCCGATAAACTGGCTTGCATAGGCAACAACTGCAGATCCTGTAGCGCTGTCATAAGAAGCACTGCCGCTTGATCCTGAACCTGCGCTCTCAGAGGAAGAGCTGTCGGATGAAGAATCGGTTCCGGCGTCGCTGCTCACACTTGAGCTTTCTGTATTTTCTACTGCTGCAGAAGAAGTGGATCCGCTGCTTACGCTTCCTGAGCCTGTATTGCTTTCGGAGCTTGCACTGCTTCCAGCACTGCTGCTGTTAGAAGCCTGAGCTGCCTGGGCAGCTGCCCGTCTTCTGGCTTCCTCAGCCGCCTTAGCCGCAGCTTCCTCTTCTTTCTGAATCTGCTGAAGTTCCGCATTCTGCTGAGCGATCAGATTCTTATATTCCTGAGCCTGTGCTTTCACAGTAGCGATCTGATTTTCATAATCACTGGCAGATGCTTTCAGATTCGTCATCTTTGTCTCCAAAGAGTCCTGTTTGTCTTCCTGCTCTTTCTTGCTGTCCTCCAGCTCTGCTTTCTCTGTGATCAGTTTATTTTCCAGCTCCTGTACTTCCTGGACAATCGCTTTCATTTTTTCCAAAGCTTCTCTGTCATAGTCGTACATTTTTCCGTTATTTTCAATTTTGGAAAGCATGTCGGCAATACTGTCAGATTCCAGAAGGATCTGTGCCCAGGAATCTGTTCCGCCGTTTTCGTACAGATACTGAATCCTCTTTTTCATACTTTCGTACTGTTCGTCTCTGTCTGCTTCAGCTTCCTTTAAGTCTTCCTGAGTTTCCTTAATATCTGTTTCTTTATCTTTGATCTCTTCCTTCAGCATATCAATCTGGGTCATGATCGTAACAAGTTCCTGCTGTGTGGAATTGATCTGTCCCATCAGTGCATTCTTCTTACTCTCCAAAGTGTTTACCTGGCTTTCAGCCTCTGAAAGTTTGCTCTGAGTCTGAGACTTCTGTGCCTGGATCTCCTGCTTACGTCCAGATGCCGCTACAGGCATCGCCTGGGTAGCTGTCATTGCAAATACAAGAGCCAAGCATAATAATCTTTTCTTCATTACTAAATACCTCTCCATCATGAATAAGTTTTCATTGTCGTTATATTTTTGTAATATTTTTGCAACACTTTTTTCACTTCCTGTATATACTAACATAATTTCTTCTACATTGCAAGACCTAGACCCCTATTTTTTAAATTTCTGTTACATTATGAAATTTTCAAGTAATAAAAAGTAAGATTTTTATCATATCTTGCTAAAAGGTTTTTCCTAAAGGATGGCAAAAAAAACCACAGATAAAATCATAGGTTCTATTTTATCTGTGGTTTCATCTCATAATTCACTTTTACTGTGCAATACGTCTGATCGTAATATAGGATGTATACAATGCATTTGAAGTATATTTAATTCCACCCTTTGGATAAGGAGCACTGTTGGAAGCATGTACGATTCCGCCGTCTCCTGTCAGGATTGCCACATGTCCCGGATATACGATCAGGTCGCCTGCTTTAGACTCTGACCAGGATACCTCTGTTCCCACATAAGCCTGAGCATCGCTTGTTCTCGGAAGAGAGTAGCCGAAGTGTGCATATATCTGCTGTGTAAATCCGGAGCAGTCAATACCGTTTGTCAGGCTGTTTCCTCCATATACATATGGATTCCCGATAAACTGTTCTGCATAAGCAACGATAGCCTGTCCTATGTTGCTGTTATAGGATACATCTTCTGAGGGTTCTTCCTCGGATACTACCGGCTGCGAAGGCTGAGGCTGTTCGCTTTCCGGCTGGGAAGCTGTATCTTCTTCCTCTTCAACCACCGGCTGAGGAGCTGTATCTTCTTCCTCCTCGATTACCGGCTGAGGAGTTGTATCTGCCGGTGTTTCTTCCGGTTCAGGCTGAGCGGGAGTTTCTACCACAACCTCTTCTTTGTCCTGAGAAACTGTATTGTCATTGACACTGTTCTCAATCTCTGCTGCGGAAGAAGCCGGAACCTTCTGTGTATTTGTTTCCGTGCCCTTTGTCTCTTCCGTCTCATCCTGTGCTACTGTTGCCTGTGCAACCTGCTGCTTCTCATCATTGGATGTTTTTTCTGTGCTGGTCTTATCACTCTTCTTGGAAGTCTGACCTCCATCCTTTACTGCTGCTTTCTTCTCGCCCTGAACCAGCTGAAGCTCTGCATTCTGCTCCTGGATCAGCTGCTGATACTGCTGAGCCTGCGCCTGCGCAGAGGCGATCTGTGCGTCATAATCAGAAGCGGAAGATTTCAGGCCGGCCATCTGAGACTCCAGTGACTGCTGAACGCCTTCCTGTTCCTGCCTGCTGCTTTCCAGCTCTGCCTTCTCTGTTTCCAACTGATCCTCCAGATCCTGTACCGCCTGTACAGCGTCTCTCAGTTTCTGAAGAGCTTCTCTGTCATAATCATATACCTGCTGGCTTGTCTCCATTTTGGAAAGCATGTCTGCAATACTTCTGGATTCCAGCAGAGCCTGAGCCCAGGATGTATTTCCTCCCTTTTCATAGAGGTACTGGATACGTTTCTTCATATCCTCATATTGTTTATCCCGTTCTGCCACGGCTTCTTCCAGCTGAACCTGTGTTGCCTGGATATCAGCTTCTTTATTCTGAATACTTTCATTAAGCATATTCACCTGGGTCATAACCCCTACCAGTTCCTGCTGCTTAGAACTGATCTGGCTCATCAGGATGCTTTTCTGACTCTGGAGTGCATCTACTCTTTCCTGTGCGTCGGAAAGCTTGCTCTGTGTTGTTGATTTCTGAACCTGCGCTTCATCCTTCCTAGCAGCCGCAACAGGAACAACCTGTGTTGCTGTCATAGCAAAGATCAGTGACAGGCATATTAATCTTTTCTTCATAGTCTTAAATACCTCTCCCTAGCGTAATCCACTTTAAATATTTTCCTATTACACTGGTAAAATCTTTTAACAAGTTTCGGTGGATTTTGTAATATTTTCGTAATATTCATTACGCTTTGAAAATATACTAGCACATCCTGCCAGATTTTTCAAGATTTATTTTTCTTTTCTCACTTTTGCAGCCTGGGCGTGTCCCATCAGTCCCTCTCCCTGCGCCATCCTTTCTACCAGGGGAGCCAGATTTTTCATAGCCTCCGGGGTCATACTCTGATGTGTGCAGGTCTTTAAAAAAGTGCCTACCCACACACCGCCGGTATATCTGGCAGCCCGGAGCGTAGGAAGGGTATGATTGGTGCCGGAAGCATAATCTCCGAAAACTTCCGCCGTATTTTCTCCGATAAACAGGGATCCGTAATTATAAAGCTGTTCTTTCAGGATTTCCGGTTCCTTTACATTCAGCTCCAGGTGCTCCGGCGCATAGCTGTTTGCGATCTCTACCGCTTCTTCCAGACTCTCTGCCAGCACTACCTCCCCATAGGTCTCCCAGGATTTCCTGGCTATGGAAGCCGTAGGCAGCCATTCCAGTTCCCTTTCCACAGCCTGGATAACAGCCTGTCCAAAGCTCTCGTCTGTAGTGATCAGCATCCCCTTGGCGTTAGGGTCATGTTCTGACTGAGCCAGAAGATCTGCCGCCACGATTTCCGGAGTTCCGCTGCCGTCAGCGATCACCAGCACTTCGCTGGGGCCGGCGACAAAATCGATTCCCACCTGTCCGTAGCACTGCCGTTTTGCCTCTGTCACATACTGGTTCCCAGGACCCACGATCATATCCACCGGCAGGATCTCCCCGGTTCCGTAAGAAAAAGCCGCAACAGCCTGGGCCCCGCCTACGGCATAGATTTCATCTGCCCCTGCAATATCCATGGCAGCCAGGGTCTTGGGATGGATCCGGTCTGTACCTTTCATAACCGGGGAGCAGGCCGCTACCCGCTCCACCCCTGCGGCTTTGGCCGGGATCACCAGCATGAGAGCCGTTGAATACAAGGGATAATTGCCTCCCGGCACGTAGCAGCAGCAGGATTTTACCGGAAGGATCCTGTGTCCCAGAAAGATTCCGGGAGCAGGGCTAAAGTTTTCCAGGGGTTTTATGGTTTCCCTCTGAGCCTCTGCAAAGGCCCGGATATGCTCTGCGGCTTTTTTCAGATCCTGGATTTCCTGCTCTGTAAGCTGGTCATAGGCTTCCTGGATTTCTTCCTTTGCGACCAGAAAAGAGTCTCTTGCGCTGCCGTCAAATCTCTGGCTGTATTCTCTGAGCGCCTCGTCTTTTCTCTTCCTCACATCATCTATCATATCCCCTACAGTCTGGGTAAGTCTCTTTTTATCTTCCTCGGTCCGTACACTGGCTGGCTTTATGATCTTCATAATATATACCTCCTCTGGGGCGCAGGCAGCGCCTTTCTTTTTATCTATGGCCTTCCGCCGTCTTTTCTCATTATAAAACCCCAAGTCCGGTCTGTGTCAATCTTATTTTTTCCCATTTCCCCGCCAAACCTTGAGTATACTCCGTGTTTATGATACCATAAAGCGGGGAGCCAAGCGAACATTTATGTTCATTTGGCGACCGCCAATGATACTAGCCGCCTGCGGCTAGCATACCATAAAAACAAAAAGGAGGCCGTTCTTCTCATGCGTATCGGAAAAGTATCGGAGCTTTATCATATATCCATAGATAATCTTTATTATTATATACATTACGGTCTTCTGGTCCCTCCCAGGCCAAAAGGGCAGTATGTATTTGACGACGCCACCTGTAAAGATCTGGAATGGATCCTGGAATTAAAGGATCTGGATTTTTCCCTCCGGGAGATCCATATCCTTCTGTCTCTGAAAAGGGTTTCCGGTTTTGCAGACCCTCAGGATCTGATAGAATTGAAAGAAATGTATCGGAACAAGCGGCATCTCTGTCTTCAGGAAATGGAGCACAAAAAAACCGTAATCGAAAAACTGGACAAAAAGATCCGGGAACTGGAGATCCCGGCGTTCTCTCCGGAAGAGACAACCGGCGTCCCCCTGTCTATACTTCCTCTCCTCTGCTGTCCCAACTGCGGCAGAGACCTTTCCATGACAGAAGTTGAAATGAACCACCGTTACATAGCAAAGGGAAGGCTTTCCTGTTCCTGCGGGTACGAGGCAGAAATATGTCACGGCGTTCTCATGACTCCCAATAAGAACCAGAACCTTCAGGACGCCCCGGACCTGACCAGGGAATTGTATAAAGATCTCCCTCCGGATCTGATCAGCCTGTTCCAGCGTTCCTACAATCATATGCTGAAAAATATGGAAAAGGCGGGACTCCAGCATAAAGTAATCTGTGAGACCTATATAAACGCCTGGTTTTTCATTCATAATCATCTGGAATATCTTCCTCGGAACAGCCGGTACATCATCATTGACAAATATCCGGAAACTCTTCTGATGTACAAAAGACTGATAGAAAAGCAGCGGCCGGATCTGGATATCCTGTATCTGGCGGACAGCAGCACCCGTTTCCCGCTAAAACCCGGCAGCATTGACCTGCATCTGGATTTCTTTGCGGCAAACGAACATAATTTTTATCACGATACCTTCTTATTTAAAAAGTTGTTTCCCTATCTGGCGCCAAAGGCCGATCTGATCGGCACTTACTTTTATTTCGACCATGCCCCCAGATCTATGAAACAGCTGCTTAGCCAGTATCCGGAATCCTACGATAAAAATTTCAACCTGGATTATTTTCACACTTCTCTGGAGAAGTCCGGCTATATGCTTCTGGAAGAAGAGGACTGCGGCTGTACCACAGATTCCGGCAGCAATCTGGGCTTTGGCTTTCACGTAAAGGGCGAAAAAATGCACCTTCTTCCCTATCATGGAAGAAAGTGCACCTGAAATTTTACAGCTATTCAAAAAAAACAGAGGCCGCCCTGATAAAGTAATCGGTATCCTTCACCCCTGCCGTCTCATAGGGCGAGTGCATGGCAAGCTGGGGAAGGCCGATATCCACTGCATTCACAGATACCTGGGCCATAGAAATATTGCCCAGGGTAGATCCTCCCGGCATATCCGAGCGATTGGTAAAGGTCTGAAACGGAACTCCCGCCTGGCGGCAGATATCCTTAAACAAAGCGGCTGAGAATCCATCGGTACAGTATTTTTGATTTGCACTGTATTTGATCACAATTCCCTTATTGAGATACGGCCGGTTTACGGGATCCGCTTTCTCCGTATGATTGGGATGCACTCCATGGGCATTGTCTGCTGAGATCATAAAGCTGCCCGCCACACAGCGGAGATGATCCTCATAATCTCCTCCCAGCCCCTTCTGTATCCGAAGGAGCACATCATGGAGAAAGGTAGAAGCCGCTCCCTGTTTTGTCCCGCTCCCCACTTCTTCATTGTCCATAACACAGTGGACAGCTCCATATTTTTCCTTTGCTCCTGCCAGAAATCCCTTCAGCGAAGCAAAGGCGCACTGGAGATCATCCAGCCTTCCAATGGAGACAAACTCCTCTTCCGCTCCCCATATCGTCCCTTTCTGCCGGTTATACAGGAAGAGATCATGTCCCAAGATTTCTTCCTCCTTTACGCCCCCGGCTTCCGCCAGGAGCTTCCGGAATTTTCCCTTGGCAGCGGCTTCTCCGAACAAAGGAAGAAGATCTTTCTGCAGATTGTATTTATAACCATTATTCGCTTCCCGGTTCATATGTATGGCCAGACTGGGGATCATCAGCAGATCCCGGTCAATATCCACCAGTCTGGTGACGATCCTTCCCTTCTCTTTTACAGCGATCCGGCCGGCCACAGAAAGGGGGCGGTCCATCCAGGGTGCGCAGAGCATTCCCCCATATCCCTCTGTATTCAGTTTCACATACTGATCCTCCACCAGGATCTCCGGATTTTCCTTGATCTGAAAACTTGGAGAATCACTGTGGCTGGCAAGGATCCGGAATCCTTCCAGTTCTCCTTTTGGAAGGGAAAAGGCGATCAGGGAAGAACCGTTCCGGTCCGTATAATATCTTCCCCCCGGGCTCAGTTCCCACCGGTCTTTTTCTTCTAATTTTATGTATCCTTCCCTGTCCAGGATCTCTTCCATGTTCTTCACCCCATGGAAGCTGGTAGGGCTTTTCTCTATAAATGCGATCAGTTCTTTTGCTGTCTCTCGGCTCATGTTTCTTCTCTTTCCATTATTCTGTCTTTTTTTCTTCCAGGGCCATAGCGATCTTTTCCGGTGTGATCGGCATCTCCCGGATCCGGACACCTACTGCATTGTATACGGCGTTTGCAATAGCCGGGCAGGGGGTGTTGATCACCATCTCGCCGATAGACTTGGCGCCGAAGGGGTGGCTCTTCTCATAGCTGGGAATAAACTCTACCCGGATATTCTTCAGATCCATACGGGTAGGGATCTTGTACTGCATAAAAGAATTATTCCGCATCTGTCCCCGGTCATTGTACTGGATATCTTCATAAAGGGCCATGCCGATCCCCTGGGCCAGTCCCCCTTCTGTCTGGACTCTTGCCAGGTTAGGATTGATCGGCGTACCGCAGTCTACCACCGCCGCATAGTCCAGGATCTCCAAAGCTCCTGTTTCCTTATCAATTTCGATCTCCACAAGGCCGGCCATAAAAGGCGGCGGGGATATCTGGGAGGAACGGGTGGCACAGGCCTGAAGGCAGGTATTATTTCCGCTGGTCCCTTTTGCGGCCACTGCCTCCAGAGACACCTCTCCTTCTCCATTTAATTTATACACCCGTTTTCCGTCAAATTCTACCTGATCCGGTTCCGTATCCAGCATAGCGGCGCCCAGTTCCCGGATCTTCACCCGGAGCTGCTCGCAGGCATCCGCCACTGCAATCCCGGTGATATAGGTGGTTGCAGACGCATAGGAGCCGGAATCATATGGGGAAATATCTGTATCTACGCCGAATACCACGATGTTGTCAAAATCCGTTTCCAGTACATCTGCCGCCATCTGGGACAGGATGGTATCACAGCCGGTACCCATGTCCGTGGCTCCCAGACCCAGGGTATAGGAGCCGTCCTCTCCTAGTTTAATGGAAGCGCCTCCCACGTCTACCTTGGCGATGGAAGAACCCTGCATGGCAATGGCAGAGCCTACTGCCCGGATCCTGCCGTTTCCCATATCACGGCATGGATATTTTTCCTCCCAGCCGATCATCTCCTTTGCTCTTGCTAGGCATTTATCCAGGGTACAGCTTGTCACCCGGGGACTTCCGTCATATCCCACAAAGAGGCAGCCTTCTTTGGACAGGTTCTTCTCCCGGAAAACCACCGGATCCATTTTCATCTCATGGGCCAGCTCGTCTACTGCGGACTCCACTGCAAAGATTCCCTGGGTGGCCCCATATCCCCGGTAAGCCCCCGCAGACATCTGATTGGTATAGACTACCTCATAGCTGAACCGATAGGCCTCTGTATTCCGGTAAAGGCCCAGAGGCTTATGTCCGGAAAGTCCTACCGTGGTAGGTCCGTGCTCTCCATAGGCCCCTGTGTTCGAAAGGGTATGGATATCAATGGCTTTCAGGATCCCGTTCTCGTCAGCGCCCAGCCGTACCCGCACTTCCATCTCATGGCGGGGGGAGGAGCAGATCTGGGACTCATATCTGGAATAGACGATCTTGGCCGGTCTCCCTGTTTTCATCGTCACAATAGCCGGATACATCTCGCACACTGCTGTCTGCTTCGCCCCGAATCCTCCGCCGATCCTGGGCTTTATCACCCGGACCCTGGAAGCCCCGATCCCCAGGGCCCGCCCCAGGATCCTCCGCACATGAAAAGGCACCTGGGTGGAAGCTACTACATTCAGCCTTCCGAAATGATCCAAATACGTGTAGGCCCGGAAGGTCTCCATCATGGTCTGCTGATTTGCCTTCGTATGATAGGTCCTGTCCACCACATATCTGCATTCTTTCAGGAGAGCATCCACATCTCCCAGGCTCTCCTCCTTCTGGGCGCAGAGGTTTCTTTTGTTATCTGCTCCCACAGGCATCTTCGTCTCCCAGTTATCCTCCGGATGGACCAGGATCTCATTATCCTTGGCCTTCCGAAAATCCAGCACCGGGGGAAGGATCTTATATTTTACTTTGATCAGCTTCAAGGCTTTGTCTACCGCAGCCTCTGTCTCCCCTGCCACAATGGCCGCCCCGTCTCCCACGAACCGTACTCTCTGATCCAGGATCAGCCTGTCGTAGGGGCTGAATTCCGGATAAGTCTGTCCCGCCAGAGTAAAACGCTGCTGGGGAACATCTTTGTAGGTCAGGATACAGGCGATCCCCGGCACCTTCATGGCCGGGTCTGTATTGATTTCTTCGATAAGAGCGTGGGCGTAAGGACTTCTCAGCACCTTTACGATCAGACAGTCTTTTGGTGCAATGTCGTCTGTGTACACTGGCTTTCCGGTTACCAGAGCCATTGCATCCTTTTTCACCATAGGCTGGTTCACATATTTCATCGTCCTTCCCCCTCTCTTAGTTTTTTCTTATATTCCAGGTATTTCAGGATGCTCCTGGTCTGTCCCATAAATCCGGAACAGCGGCAGAGATTCCCTGCCAGATACTCCTGGATCTCCTCTTCCCCGGGATCCTTAAGCTCTTTTTCCATGGCAAAGATATTCATCATAAATCCGGGATTGCAGAATCCGCATTGCTCCGCCCCTTCCCGGGCTAAAAATCCCCCTAGTTCTTCCGCCTTTTCCTGGAGGCCTTCTAAGGTGACTACATGCTTTTCTTCCACCCGGGCTGCCAGCGTACTGCAGGATAATACGGGCTTATCTTCTAACAGAACCGTACAAAGGCCGCAGTTAGCTGTCTCGCAGCCTCTCTTTACACTGTAGCATCCTTTTTCTCTGAGTAGATCCAGAAGCAGGGTATCTGCCTGGATCTCTGCCTGGATCTTTCTTCCGTTAAGCCAAAACTTAATTTCCATTTTCCCTACCTCCTGCCTGGATCAGAGCTCTTCTCACCAGTACCTCTGCCAGATGGCTTCTGTACCGGGCCGAGCCTCTCATATTGCTTCCTGTGCGGACATGTTCCCTGGCATAAGCTGCAAAAGCCTCTGCCGCCTCCTTCTGCCTGTCCGGATCCTTTTTCAGAAAATCCTTCAGAAGCTTCTCTTCATCTTTTACAAGGACTGCCTTACCAGGGCGGGCCCCCAGAGTCACCTTAGCCCCTCCGTCTTCAAAGAGAGAAACCCCGCAGGCAAGGACAGGAAAATCCGTGCTGCTGTTTCGCTGGCTGATATAAGCCATAGACGCCGGCCGTTTTTTCACCAGGATCCGCACCAGAATGTCCCTGTCCCTTTTCATCCCGGCAAACTCTTCCATGGGAAGGATTCCCCCCTTGTACAGTTCCACATAGGAATCCATAGCCAGGAACATGGTAAGGACGTCGGAAAAACCAAATCTTCCGAAGATACTGCCCCCCGCCGTCGCACAGTTGCGGAACTGGACTCCCACGATATGCCGCAGGCTTTCTTTCATAGCGCCCCGGGTATATTCTTCCAGTCCTTTGTGCGTCTCCAGATCCCGCAGGCTGACCATTGCGCCGATACGGAATTCCTCCTCATTTTCCTCAATGGTATCCAGCCCCAGTCCAGACAGGTCTATGGCGGTCCCAACATTCCGGCTGCCCATTTTCAGCCATACCATTCCTCCCAGAACACAGGCGGAGCGCTTCTGGTTCAGCTGGTAAGCTTCCTCCAGATCCTTCACTTTTACATATTCTCTGATTTTCAACATTTCATTTCTCCCGTTACCAGAAAAGGGACTGCCGCATAAAACCTCCGGTCTTACACAACAGCCCTCGCATTTCCTCGTTCTCTGTAAAATCAGTATAGCATAGGCATTTTACATTAAGCAAGTATTTTCTCTTTTCTTTTTGGCGGATCCGTATTAAAATCAATAGGAAAAGGAGAACCAATGAACTATGAAAATGACGACCGATTTAGGAAAAGATAAAGTTCCCCTATTAGTCCTGAAGCTGGCGGTCCCTTCCATGATCGCCCAGTTTGTAAATGTGCTTTACAGCACGGTAGACCGTATGTTTATCGGAAATATCAAGGGTATCGGAGATACCGCCCTTGCAGGAGTGGGCGTATGCGGCCCCATCGTCACCCTTCTGACTTCCTTCGGAACGCTGATAGGCCTTGGAGGTTCCATTTTAATGGCCATGCGCATGGGCGCCGGCAGAAAGAAGCAGGCGGAAAACATACTGGCTCACAGTTTTCTTCTGCTGGTATTATTTTCCGCACTCCTGACTTTTGTGTTTCTGCTGCTTAAGGATCGCCTGCTGAACTGGTTCGGCGCCAGCGCCGCCACCTTTCCCTATGCGGATTCTTATATGACCATTTATACTGTGGGCACCTTTTTCGCCCTCATGGCCGTGGGACTGAACTATTTCATTACCTGTCAGGGCTTTCCCGGCGTTGGAATGCTGACCGTTATCGTAGGCGCTCTGACAAATATCCTGCTGGATCCGGTATTTATTTTCGGGTTACATATGAACGTGGCAGGGGCAGCCGTTGCTACTGTCATCGCCCAGTTTGTATCCTGTGCTTTTGCCTTCCGGTTCCTCACAGGGAAAAAAGTTCCCATAAAGATCACCCTCCTGAGGAGGAAAAATTTTTCCCCGGTGATCCTCCGCCGGATCCTGGCTCTGGGTATTTCTCCCTTCCTGATCCTGGCCACAGACAGTGTGATCCTGATCGTGCTGAATACGGTGCTGCAGACTTACGGCGGGGCGGAAGAAGGGGATCTTCTGATCACATGCGCCACTATCGTTCAGAGCTATATGATGCTGATCACCGGTCCCATGCTGGGGATCTCCAGCGGGACCCAGGCGATCCTCAGCTACAATTACGGAGCCAAAAGTATTGTCCGGGTAAAATCTGCAGAAAAGTACATACTGCTGCTGTGTCTGTCCTTTACCACGGTCATGTTCCTGGTATCCAGAACAATACCGGAATACTTCATCCGTATCTTCACCAAAGATCCCGGGCAGACGGATCTCTGTATATGGGGAATCCACATTTTCACACTGATGATCGTCCCTCTCAGCTTCCAATATGTATTTGTGGACGGCTTTACTGCCCTTGGGAGAAGCAAAACCGCACTCTTTCTGTCTGTATTCCGGAAAGGCGACTATATGCTGTTTACCATAATCCTTCCGATCTTCTTTGGAGCCAGAAGCGCCTTTTATGCTCAGCCCCTGGCAGACGGGATCAGTGCGGTCATGTCTTCCATCGCATTCCTGCTGGTCTTCCGGAAGCATTTGGAAAAGCGGATGCAGGAATAGCATATTCCGGAACTTATTCTTATATCTGAAACAGGAGGTATTCAAATGAGAAAATTTTTGTTGCTACTGACAGTCTTATCTCTTCTTCTTTCTTTTTCCGCCTGCGGCGGGAAAAATTCCCGCCAGAAAGAAGAAGCGGAGCTGGATGCCCTTTCCTCTTCTATGACAGGAACCCTTACCAGATATACGGGTTCCCTGATCTCCATTGAAACCGATGACGGACAGGCTCTTACTTTTGAAGACTGTGCCTCTGCAAAAGTAGAGTGTATAAACGGGATCCTTCCCGGTAATGAAGTGACTCTGATCTATGTAGGCGGCATAGACGGCACCGATACCAGCAATGTAAGAGTCCGGAGACTCATAACCGAGGAGGATAATTCCAGCATTATGGCTTTAGCAGAAAAAGCCAGAGAAGGGATTGCCAGATCCGAGGATGGAACCTACGTAAATAAGGACGAAAAAGAAACGGAAGCCGGCCAGGAGCTTCCCCACAGCGGCGTAGAAGTAGAATCTATCCGTGAGACTGCCTATGTAATCAGCCCTGTGAATGTCCGGGCAGACGCCAAAAGCGGTTCGGAAATCCTGGGAGTGCTGGACGGAGGCGGTTCCGCAACGGTCACCGGGATCTGCGCCAATGGCTGGTATCGCATCATCTATGACGGCGGGACCGGATATGTATGGCGAGACTACCTCACATGGTGACGCTTTTTTCTTTGGCTGCACCTTCCCGCCGCCGGGCGGATTGTGCAAAAAAGGAAGGCTCCAGGGAATCTTATCCTCTGGATCCTTCCTTTTCTTTTTTCCTTTAGAATTTCTTATTTTACCAGATATACATCTGCATAGTTGACGCCCAGGGCGTTTGCTCTGTCATGATCGTTCACATAAATATCGATCCGGTTTCCTTTGATAGCTCCGCCGCAATCCTCTGCTGTAAACACATGGCCATTGATGATCACCTGGGTTCCATATGGGATCACCCTTGGATCAACGGCAATGGTCTGCCCTTCTACTACCGGCGTTCCGGTAGCTGTGATTCCGGTCTCTACATCGCAGCACAATTCACAGGAGCAATAATAAGTCAGCTTATAATTCCCCAGATAATCCCCATACATATCTTCGGTAGCATTCACCTCTGCAATATCACCGCTGGAATATACATAATTTCCACCTTCCAGCACTCTTGTGGCCCATACTGCGCTTGCCGTATTCAGGTCATCCTGGACAATCCCGTAGTTTCTTCCCTTAGCTTCAACTGTCTTACCATTTCCGGCATAGATCACCACATGGTAAATATATCCGTTTCTGGCATAGAAGACCAGGTCTCCCGGCTGAGCGTCTTCTACAGCGATCTTGGTTCCATATTGCGCCTGATCCTCAGCCACTCTTGGAAGCTCAACGCCATATTCCTTATAAATACTCTGAACAAATCCGGAGCAGTCTGCTCCTTCTGTCAGGCTTGTACCTCCCCAGACATAAGGATTTCCAATAAACTGGGAAGCAAACTCCACAACAGAGCTTCTTACTTCACCTCCCGGCACGCCGGATTTTACAGAGGTAAGCGTATAATAGCAAGCCTGATTATCGCTGGGTTCCACAAGCTTATCTGCCGTGGTATAACTTTCTTCTCCTGCCTGCTCCACAGCAGCTTTTACAGTCTCGTCATATACAATATACTGTCTGCTGACAAATCCCCGGACATCTCCGGATTCTATATACACCCAATCCTGATCTTTATCTGCCAGAATATAGCAGAGACTTCCCTGAGGAAGGGTTCCTACGATCCTGGTATCTGTACCTTTGCCCTCTCTCACATTCAGAAGGCTTGCTGTAGTCACTGCGTAATCTTTATCTACCACTGTCTGATTTACCGTAGCTCTCAGGTACAGGAAAGCATTGTTTTCCTGCCAGGGAACCAGCTCCTGAGCCATAGGTGCCGTCCCTTCAATGCCGGTATATGTAGTCCCTTCCGCAGCTGCTTTTTCTTTTGCCTGCTTCTGGTATCCGGTGAGAAGTTCCTGGGCCTCATCGCCGGTCTTAACCTGTTCGGTCTGCACAAAGCCTCTGACTCTGCCAGACTCCACATACATCCATCCCTCTTCTTCCTTGAGGATATAGCACAGTCCGTCTTTTGCCAGGCTTCCGATGCTTCTGGACTCCTGGTTCATCTCTTCTTTGATCTCAATGTTATCAACGGCAAAAGCATATTTTCTTGCCACCGTCCAGAAACGGAAATCTTCCACCATTACAGGAAGCTGTACGATCTGCTGATTGGCAACCAGCTCTTCGTTTGTGGAAGGTGTTCCTTCACTTACTGCTTCGTTCTGAGATTCTTCCTGTACCGGTTCCTCTGGCGTTTCTGGTTCTGGGTTCTCTGGCTCCGGATTTTCCGGCTCTGGATTCTCTGGTTCCGGGTTTTCCGGTTCTGGATTTTCCGGTTCTGGATTCTCTGGATCCGGATTTTCCGGTTCTGGATTTCCGGCTCTGGATTCTCTGGTTCCGGATTTTCCGGCTCTGGATTCTCTGGTTCCGGATTTTCCGGCTCCGGGTTCTCTGGTTCCGGATTCTCTGGCTCCGGGTTTTCCGGTTCCGGATTTTCTGGCTCCGGATTTTCCGGCTCTGGATTCTCTGGTTCTGGATTTTCCGGTTCCGGATTTTCCGGCTCTGGATTCTCCGGTTCTGGATTTTCTGGTTCCGGGTTCTCCGGCTCCGGGTTCTCCGGCTCTGGATTTTCCGGCTCCGGATTCTCT
>CALWSM010000042.1 GCA_944384185.1 uncultured Blautia sp.
TTATTTTTCATAGCTTCCAGCTTGTCCGTGCCTCTTTTAAAGAAGCCCATAATCCCCTTCCGCTCTTCTTCCGCATCGAAGCTTTTCAGCTCTGTGACCACATTTTCCAGCAGGTCTCCCACTTCTCCCAGATCTTTCGTCCGAACCTTTTCCAGGGCGTCCTCTGAAAAATCCGCCATCTTTTTCTGGGTTCCCGCTCCGTACTGAAGGATAGCCGCAGAATTGCGGATATCGATCTGTCTGGCAAAGTCGTCTACCATCTTCCGCTCCTCCGGAGAGAGGATGCTGTCGTCCATTTCAGGAGCCACAGGTTCTTCCTTCTTTACCTCCGCCACAGGAGCTTCCTCTTGCAAAGGCTCGAATGTCAATGTGGGCGTCACTGTAAAATCCTTTAATTCATCACGCATGGCTTATTTATCCTTTCCTTTCAAAATCTCGTCTTCTCCTGTAAGCCCCTCCTGGGCCAGCATGGTCTTCAGCACAGAAATATCCGTGGATACATCCCATGCAGTTTCTTTATAAAAGCTGTCCAGAAGGTTTTCAAAAGCTGTATTTATGGTATCCAGAGTATTTTCAATCTCCTGTTTCGCTGTTTTGATATTTTCTCCTTCCACATCCTGCTTATCCAGTTCCTCATAGGCTTTCAGAAGCTTCATGGTGGTAGGCAGGTAATAATCCATAAATCTGTGGAGATCTTCGATCAGTTCCGGATGCTGCTCCACTCTCTGGAAGATCCTTCTGATTACATTTTCCAGATGATACATTTTGTTGGAGATTTCAACGCCTGGGATGGCATCGTTGCTTCTCCGGATCTCCTCTATGTAGCGGTCTCCTTCTTCGATCACTTTCTTCGCTTCTTCCGAAAGCTTTTTCCTGGGATCTTCCGCCGCCTCCTTCTTCATCTGCTCGGCGTTTTTCTCCGCCGCCAGATACTGCTCATAGGCTTCGTCGCTGGCGATCAGGCAGGTCTCCCCTTTATCCAGATGGCCTTCCAGGAACATCTGCTTCCGGATCATTTTCTTCAGGTCCTTCCGCACAAATTTCTCCGGCTTTCTCACGCCTTTCGCCAGTTCCCTGACAGTGCCGTAGGGCTTCCCGTTCAGGGTCTTTACATAGGAGCGGAATCTTTTGATCTTCCTACGCAGATGATCCCCCCAGACCGCCATCACAAGACTGATGGCGGTTGCAGGCAGAAAGATCATCAGCACCGTATCCATCTTTGCCGCCAGAGAATCAAGAAACATGGAAGCGATACCCAGGGTTCCGGCAGTTATCCCGAACATCAGGGTCAGGGCGATACCCAGGGTGGTAAACAGGATCCCCATGGCTCTGGCCCATCCCGTATTGACAAAAAGAGCAAATTCTTCCCTGGCTTCTTTTATCCTCTTTGAGGAGCTGCTGTATCTGTCATAAGAGCGGCTGGGGCCAAAGGGCCGGTAGCTGTATTTTGTGCTGTAGCCGTTTCCCGGTCCGTAAGGTCCTCCGGGATTTTGAGAATAGTTTCCGAAATTTCCCATTCCCCGGCGCCCGGCGTTTTTCAGGCTTTCCGCCACATTGCCCAGAGCGTTTTCCAGAGTCACCCCCAGATCCCGGTTCAGTGCGCCGAAATCCCCTGTATCTATCGCATGCTGTACGATGTCCTTGACTTCTCTTCCCAGATTATTCCAGTCATTTCCAGCCATAATTTCACTTCCCGATCAAAAATTTTCGCCCCCAGGGGCTGCTTTTCCCCTTGATTATATATGAAAGAATAGAAAAAAGCAACGGAACATCTCTTGCAATTCACACATTAAAGTTTTATAATGATAAAAACTTAATTTACTGATACCAGGGGCAAAAGGTCTACACACACATGAGCTTGCTCATGTGTGTGTGCAAGACCTTGGGCCCCGCCCCGATATGAGCATGAAAGTGGGATGAATATCCCACGATATGCGAATATTGGGGCGGATTTGCGAAAGTGCGCAGCACGCAGCAATCCGTAGGTATCATAGTTGGGGGCTTTTGCCCCCGACATCATTTACTATATCTATAAATAATACATACCGCAGCTTGCGGCAGGAATGGAGGAACCTAAAATGGAAAAAAAGAACATTGACTGGTCAAATCTGGGCTTTGCTTATATAAAGACCGATTACCGTTATGTATCTAATTTTAAAGATGGAGCCTGGGACGACGGTGTTTTAACACAGGATGATATGGTAACTATCAGCGAATGTGCAGGAGTGCTCCAGTATTCTCAGTCTGTCTTTGAAGGATTAAAGGCTTATACAACAGAGGACGGACATATCGTGACCTTCCGTCCTGACTTAAACGCAGAACGTATGGTAAATTCTGCAAAGAGACTGGAAATGCCTGTATTCCCTGCAGACCGTTTCGTAGACGCCGTGGTCCAGACCGTAAAAGCAAATGCAGCTTATGTGCCTCCTTACGGATCCGGAGCTACTTTATATATCCGTCCTTATATGTTCGGAAGCAACCCTGTGATCGGCGTTAAACCGGCAGATGAATACCAGTTCCGTGTATTCACCACGCCGGTAGGCCCATACTTCAAAGGCGGAGCAAAACCCATCACTATCCGCGTCTGTGACTTCGACCGGGCCGCACCTCACGGAACCGGGCATATCAAAGCCGGGCTGAACTATGCAATGAGCCTCCATGCCATCGTAGACGCTCACAACCAGGGCTTTGATGAAAACATGTATCTGGACGCAGCCACCAGAACAAAGGTAGAAGAAACCGGCGGCGCCAACTTTATCTTTATCACGAAAGACAACAAGCTGGTAACGCCGAAATCCAGCAGCATCCTGCCTTCTATCACCCGCCGTTCTCTGGAATATGTAGCGGAGAAATATCTGGGAATGGAAGTAGAAGAAAGAGAAGTCTTCTTTGAAGAAGTTCCGGAATTTGCAGAGTGCGGTCTGTGCGGAACCGCCGCCGTGATCTCCCCTGTAGGAAAGATCGTAGACCACGGGAAAGAGATCTGCTTCCCAAGCGGTATGGAAGCTATGGGTCCTGTTACCCAGAAGCTGTACGATACCCTGACCGGCATCCAGATGGGAAGGATCGAAGCTCCTGAAGGATGGATCAAGGTGATCGAGTAAGATCTTTTCGGGAATACTGACCGGATAAAAAAGCTGCCGGGAATCCGTATCAATAAGAGAATCCTCTTATTGGTACCGGTTCCCGGCAGTTTCTTTTTGTTAATCTTTTTTCTCGTAAGTTACAAAGGTATATTCCAGATCAAAATAGGTCTGTTCTTCGCTTTCTTCTGTAACCTCCCATTCTTCCATCTGATCCAGGTCCGGGAAGAAGGTATCCGCCTGATAGGCAAAGTCGATCTTGGTCACATGGGCCTTTCTGCAGTAGGGAAGCATCTGGCGGTAAATGCTGTCTCCTCCGATGACATACACATCTTCCGAAGGATACTTCCCTGCTTCCCTGAGGGCTTCTTCTATGCTGTGGACCACCACGGCGTCTTTTACTTTATAGTCCTTATTTCCGGTTATGACAATATTTACCCGGTTTTTCAGGGGCAGGCCGTTTGGAAAGCTCTCCAGGGTCTTTCTCCCCATGATCACTACCTTGCCGGAAGTGGTGGTCCTGAAAAATTTCATATCCGCAGGAATACTCACCAGCAGTTTATTATCTTTTCCGATCCCCCAGTTGGAATCTACAGCTACGATCAGATTCATGTCTTATTTCTCCTTTTACACAGCAATGGGTATGTTTTTGATCTGAGGCCCCGCCTGATAGTTCTCCACGATAAGATCCTCTGTGGTAAAGTCATAGAAATTTCTGATCTCCGGGTTCAGGGAAACCTTGGGAGCCGGATAGGTCTCCCGGCTGATCAGCTCTTTGATCACCGGCACATGACGGTCGTAAATATGAGCGTCTGCGATCACATGGACCAGTTCTCCCGGGATCATATCATTTACCTGGGCAACCATCATCAGCAGGATGGCGTACTGGCACACATTCCAGTTATTGGCGGCCAGCACATCCTGGGAACGCTGGTTCAGCACCCCGTTGAGGACCAGTTTCTCCTGGTCTTTATCCTTTGTCACATTGTAAGTCATACTGTAACAGCAGGGATCCAGGGCCCCGCTGTGAAGGTACGCAAACTGATACAGATTGGTCATGATCCGCCGGCTGTAAGGATTTTCCTTTAACTGCTTCAGCACATAATCCATCTGATCCACCTCTTCTCCCTTATAGAGAAATTTTCTTCCCACCACATCTCCGTAGCAGGTTCCGATGGATCCGTTTTCATCTGCCCAGGCGTCCCAGATATGGGCGCTCAGGTCATGGATATTGTTGGATTTTCTCTGATAGATCCAGAGGATCTCGTCCATACAGGTTTTCAGCCCGGTCTTCCGAAGTGTCAGCGCCGGAAATTCTTTTCTCAGGTCATAGCGGTTCACTACCCCGAACCGCTTGATGGTATAGGCCGCCTCTCCGGTATCCTCCCAGTGGGGGCGGACCTTTTCTCCCTTTGTATCTGTGCCGTTCTCCAGGATATCCCGGCACATATGGATAAACAGCTTATCTGCTAAACTCATAGGCTTCTCCTCTCTAAACAGCGTATGTCTTTCGTTCTGCTTCTTATCATATCATAAAACTTCCGGAAAAGCACGGATCAATCGAAAACCTTCGGAAAAAGCCCCTTCCTGTATTTGCGTTCCAGACGGCTGTAAATCTTTTATCCGAAAATATTCAGGATACCGCTGGAGGTAACAAAAATGATGCCGATCAGGACCGGGATCATAAATTTCACCAGCACGGACCACACCGGAGCCAGGATAAAAGGGGTCTTTCCTTTATTCTCAATCTCCGCCACTGCATTTTTTGTCTTCCATACCCAGCCGATGAAAACGCAGGCCAGGATCGCACCGATGGGCAGAGAAATATTGGAAACCAGATGATCTGCCAGATCGAAAAAGCTTTTCCCTGCGATCTTAATGTGGCTCCACAGGCCAAAGCTTAAAATACTGGGAACCCCGGCCAGGGAGATCAGGATCCCGGAGATCACAGAGGCTTTGACCCTGGAGGTCTTAAAGGTATTCATGGCAAAGGACACCACAACCTCCAGATAAGCGATGCTGGTAGTTGCTGCGGCAAATAATACCAGGATAAAGAAAAATACCCCAAAGAACTGTCCTCCCGGCATCTCCCCGAATACGGTGGGAAGGGTCTGGAAGATCAGGCTTGGACCGCTTTCCGGGTCAAAGCCGAAGGCAAAGACCGCTGGCAGAATGGCGAAGCCGGCCAGCATGGCCACCAGGGTATCGCAGCCGGCAATACATACAGCGCTGTTGGTGATCTTCTGGTCTTTTCCAAGATAAGCGCCGTAGGTAATGGTGGCTCCGGTACCGAGAGACAGGGAAAAGAACACCTGTCCCAAAGCTCCCAGAAAAGCCCCCGGAGTCAGCTTGGAAAAATCCGGTTTCAGGAAAAACGCAATGCCTTCTCCCGCTCCCGGCAGTGTGCAGGAACGGATGGCCACAGCGATTATGCACACCAGAAGCAGAGGCATCATGATCTTGCAGGCGTTTTCAATCCCTTTCTGGACGCCTCTGGCTACAATAAATACTGTCAGGATCATAAAGATCACATAATAAAAGATCTGACTTCCTGTATCTGCGGTAAAGTCTGTAAAAAACGCCGCTCCATCTCTGGATGCGTTGGTGGCTGATGAAAAGATATAGCGGATCACCCAGCCGCCCAAAACAGCGTAATAGGACAGGCCGATAAAGCTGGTGATCACCGCCAGGATGCCCACGCCGCCCCATTTGGGATTCAGGGCCTTATAACTTCCGAAGGCGTCCTTTCCTCCCGCCCGTCCAATGGTAACTTCTGCAATGATCATGGGGATCCCCACCAGAACAATGCAGACCAGATAGATCAACACAAAGGCTCCTCCTCCGTTTTCTCCCACCAGCATGGGAAAGCGCCAGAGATTTCCCATGCCCACAGCAGAGCCTGCCGCCGCCATGATAAAGCCCAGACTGCCGGACCATTTGGCCTCTCCTGTTTTTTTCTTTCCTTGTGTATCCATTTTTTCCTCCTTCTCGACAGCAAGTCTCCGCCTGTGCGCCGCCGCAATACCGCAAATCGGTAACATCCCTCATTGCGGCGTGTGCGTCCTGCCCGGAGGGCTTTTTGTTGAATAAGGAACGAAATTTCCTATTCAATAAAAAAGCCCCCGCCCTTACATCTGAAACTTTTCAGACATAAGGGCGAGGGCATATGCCTCGCGGTACCACCTTATTTCATCCCTGCCTTAAAACAGAGACCTCAGCGGGTACGGGAATCTTCCTTATACCCTGGCGCTGTAATGGGCGCTCCCATCGCAGCCTGTGGAGAATCTGCTCCAGTCGGTGCGAGGCTCCGAGACCATCTTCCACTTACTTCCCCGCACTTCCTTTCACCTGCTGAAGCTCTCTGTATCGTTTCCGTAAATGTACTCTTCTCTTCACTGCCGTTATCTTTTTTCTGTTACCCAGTATAAACCTCTCAGGGGCTGATGTCAATTCTTCCCCTTCCGATTTTGTATTCTTTACATTTTCCACAAAAAATGTTACTCTTTCCTGGTAAATTTATGCATCGGCATTTTGATTCCTGCACAAAAGATCCCCCTGTTTTTTGTAAGATCTTCCTGCAGGCGTCAGAAAGGAATCGGAATACTATGAAAAAATTTATCCTTTATCTCTTAAAACCCTTTTCTTTTCTCCCGGCTATCCTGGTCATGTATATGATCTTCAGTTTTTCCAGCCAGACAGGCGTAGACTCCGGAAATCTCAGCCATAAGATCAGTTATGGCATTGTCACCGCAGCAGATCGGATCCTGGATAAAAATCTCTCAGAAGCCGACAAAGAGTACTATGCCGGAGAGATCGAGCTGCCGGTCCGGAAACTGGCCCATATGACAGAATACTTCATTTTAGCCATATGCATTTCTTTTCCCCTGTATGTATATGGGCTCCGGGGGTTCTGGCTTTTTATCTTTGCCGGACTGGTCTGTGTGGCCTTTGCCTGCACAGATGAATTCCACCAGTCCTTTGTCGCCGGCCGGGGGCCCTCCAAACGAGACGTAGCCATTGACAGCCTGGGCGCACTGATCGGTATTGTTGTGGTCCAGATTTTCTGCCATGGTTTTACAAGACCGTCACGTTAGTCAAAATCAGGAATCTTTATACATTTTATGGCAATAAACGCCCCCGGAAATGCAGATCTGTTTTCCGGCGGGCGTTATTTGTTCAGGTAGGCCAGAATGTTTTGATATACCCTTTCTTTTTCCACTTCATTCAGAATTTCATGGCGCATTCCCGGATACATTTTTCCTGTCACATGCCGGTATCCCACCCGCTTCAAAAACTGCAGCTCTTTTACAAATTTTCTTCCTCCGCCGATACAGGGATCTTCACTGCCGCCCAGAAATAATATGGGAAGCTGCGGGTTTTTCATTTTCCAGTTTCCCGTACTGTATGCGCTTTTCAAAAGGAGGAACAGCCCCAAAAAAGCGTCTGCCGTAAAAACAAAGCCGCAGTATTCCGATTGGTCATAATCCTGTACTACCTTTTTGTCAGAACAGATCCAGGCCGACTCCGATCCCTCCCCGGGGAATCTGGCGGCGTATGGTCCGAAAGCCAGGAGCTGGATCAGCCTGCTGCGATGTCTCCCTCCTCTCAGCTTTCTCTGGAGCGCTGCCAAAAGGAGCCCCAGATCCACTGCCGGGTTAGGGCTGGGCGGTCCGGTAAGGATCAGCTTTTTCAGTTCCCTGTCATAATCTTTCAGATACACTCTGGCCACAAGGGATCCCATACTGTGCCCCAGCATATAAACAGGTTTGCCCGGAAACCGCTCTTTTATCCAGCAGGTTACCTGATGGAGGTCCTCTACGATCCCCTTCTCTCTGCCTCCGTAAAAATATCCCAGATCCTGTTTTCTCTTTACGCTCTTTCCATGGCCTCTGTGGTCGTGGATCACTGCAGCGTATCCCTGTCCCGCCAGGTATTCCATGAAGGGAAGGTATCTCTCCTTATTCTCACACATCCCATGGGATATCTGAAGAACGCCTTTTATTTCGCCTTCCGGTTCTATATACAGAAGGGAAAGCCCCAGTCCGTCGAACCTAGAACGGATACATACCCTATGCTTTTCCATATTTCTCACCTCATATCTGTCTGCCAGTCTCTTTTCTCCTTTGACGCCGGACTTTCAGAACTAAATTAGGAGTATGCCGTTTCCTGTGGGGATCTGGCATACTCCTATGTATTTTCTTTGCAGTCTTATGCTTCTACGACTTCCAGAACGTCTGCCGGACAGGCTTTCGCACAGATGCCGCAGGCAATACATTTGCTGCTTACCGGTGAATCTTCTGCTTTGACCATAACGCCGAAAGGACAGGCCTCCACACATTTACCGCAGCCGGTACATTTTTTCTTATTGACCATGTACACGCCTTTGGCATTCTGGGTGATCGCCTCTTCCGGACAGGCTTTTGCGCATTTACCGCACTGTACGCAGACCATCGGCTTTGCATCGCCGTTTTTCTCTATGATCTGGATACAGGACTTATCCGGGTCAAACTCCTTGTAGAAGCTTGTTGAACAGGCCCTTACGCACTCCAGACAGGCCATACATTTCGCACCCTTTACCACTTTCAGTTTCTTCATAGCAAATCCTCCGTTTTCCTTGGTATTTAAGACTTGTGCCGGGCACAGTCCTACGAATTATTCCGTCAGATAATTTTATCATTTCATAAGGATTTTCTCAAGGTGCTTTTCCAAATCTCCCGGCTTTTTCCTCTATAATTTCAAAAACTGTTCCACATTTACCACAAATACAGTGGCTCCGCCAACTTCTACGCTCACCGGCGGAGCTGTGTATCCCAGCACCGGTCCCTTGGACCCGGAGGAATAGGATGGATTGATCATAACCTCCTGTCTTCTGGAGCACTCCTCTTTGATCACGTTAATAACAAACTCCACCTTTTCGTCTTCCGTACCGATCATCAGAGTAGCGTTTCCTTTCCGCAGAAATCCTCCTGTACTGGAAAGCTTTGTCACGCTGATCTTCTCTTTATTCAAACGCTCGATAACAAATCCTTCGTCTTCCTTCCTTACAATGGCAAATATCATTTTCATAATCCAGCAACCTCCTTTTCAACGGTTTTCCCCGCCTTTTCAAGTTTCCTTGAAATTTGTTTTTATTGTACTTCATTATAACACAGTTTATTCTGAAAGCAAAGGCTTTATCCCGGTAAAGAAGACAGGTCTTTTGAAAAGTAAAGTATTTGTTAATTTTCCGGATTATCTCTTGAGTTTTTTTTCGCTTTTGCTATAATCGTTCTAGCCTGAAATTTTCTGTAAAAGTAAGGCTTTTTTCTATAATATCAACTGCAAATGCAGAGAGGAGGAATCATTTGCCGCAGCAAACGGCAGAAATATCATGAACCGTTTCATTATTTTTCTGAAGAAGCAGCCTGCAGGACGTCTGATCACACTTGGCTTTGCCTCTGTGATCTTGCTTGGAACTTTATTACTGCTGCTTCCGATCTCCGTAAGGCCAGAGGCTACGGTGAGCTTTATTGACGCCCTGTTTACCTCTACCAGCGCCGTATGTGTTACCGGCCTGATCGCCATTGACACCTACGACCATTTTACCCCCTTCGGGCAGGGCGTGGTGGCCTTTCTGATCCAGGTAGGCGGTCTGGGAGTTACCTCTGTAGGCGTCGGGCTGATCCTGGCCGTGGGGAAACACATCGGCCTGAAAGGAAGGATCCTGGCCCAGGAGGGTTTAAATGTAACCGGCGTTAAGGGAATTATCCGGCTGGTAAAATCCGTGCTTATGATGACCCTTTGTTTTGAGATCATCGGAGCCATTCTCAGCTTTCTGGTTTTTGTCAGGGATTATCCCCTGCCCAGAGCCATAGGGACCAGTATCTTCCACTCCATTGCCGCTTTTAACAACTCAGGCTTCGATATTCTGGGAGGGCTCCAGAATCTGATCCCTTATCAGAAAAATATCCTGCTGAACCTGACTACCAGCGGCCTGATCATCTTCGGCGGTCTGGGATTTCTGGTGATCCTGGACATCCTGAAGAAGCGCTCTTTTAAAAAGCTGGCCCTGCACTCCAAGGTGGTCATCACCACCTCCGCAGCCCTTCTGCTGGCCGGGACACTGCTTTTAAAGGCCACGGAGGATATTTCATGGCTGGGCGCCTTTTTCCACAGCGTATCTGCCAGGACCGCTGGCTTTTCCACCTACGCCATCGGAGATTTTACAAACGCAGGATTATTTGTTCTCATCATGCTGATGTTCATCGGTGCTTCCCCCGGTTCTACGGGAGGCGGTATCAAGACCAGCACCTTTTTTGTTCTGATACAGTCGGTGAGAACACTGATCACAAAGAAAAATTTTGAGGCTTTCCACCGCTCCATTCCTACAGACCGGATCAACCGTTCCTATGTGATCACTCTGCTTTCCATACTGGTGGTCTGCGTGGGAACGCTGATACTGTGCATCCTGGAGCCTGAGCTGAATTTTGTCCAGCTTATGTTTGAAGTGGTTTCTGCCTTTGGTACCGTGGGGCTTTCCACCGGAATCACCCCCGGACTGAGTGCTGCAAGCAAATTTGTGATCGTTCTTATTATGTTCATAGGAAGATTAGGCGCCTTCACACTGTTTTCCATGTGGGTGGACCGTCCGGCGCCTGCCTCTCATTATGTGGAAGAATCGATCACCATTGGATAGATAAAGGAGAAAAAAGATTATGAAAAACTGGAACTCTTCTACTTTTGGAGTTATCGGCCTGGGCCGTTTCGGAACCGCCCTGGCTCTGACTCTTGCCGAAGCGGGAAAAGATGTCGTGGTAGTAGACTGTAATGAAGAGAAAGTAAAGGAACTCCGCAATTACACAGAATACGCCTTTGTAGCAGATAATCTTACAAAGGAGACCCTTCAGGAGATCGGCATCCAAAATTGTGATACCGTGGTGGTATGTATCGGTGAAAAGATCGACGCCTGTATCCTGACTACTCTGAATGTGGTCAGCCTGGGAGTTCCCCATGTGATCGCCAAAGCCATCAGCAGCGATCAGGGAACTGTTCTGGAAAAGATCGGCGCCGAAGTGGTATATCCTGAACGGGATATGGCTATCCGCCTTGGAAAGCGGTTAATCTCTAATAACCATGTAATGGACTTCATTACCCTGAACAATGAGATCGAGGTACAGCAGATACAGGCCACCGACCGGATCGCAGGCGTCAGTATAGAAGATCTGGATCTCCGCAAAAAATACGGATTGAACATCATCGCCATCCAGACCGACGGCACCACAGAGATCGAGATCTCGCCCCAGTACCGTATCCGGAGGGAGGATATACTGGTTGTGATCGGAAAAGTGGAAAATATACGGAAATTTGAAAACACCATTTAATTTTAAAAAAATCGTTGACAAATCGGCGATAATATAGTATATTAATTCCTGTGCTTAAAAGAGCACAGGTAAATGCGCGAGTGGCTCAGTTGGTGGAGCGCGACCTTGCCAAGGTCGAGGCCGCGGGTTCGAGTCCCGTCTCGCGCTTTTTTCATGCCCGGATTTCTTTTTCCCCTCTTCTCCGGAATCCCTGTTCTTCCACCGCTTATCTGCAAAGGAGGCGCCGTTTTATATGAATATCTCTGAAATTGATTTCCAACCCCTTATAGAAAAATATAAAGCTTTGGTCATCTCAGCCGCTGATTCTGTCTGGCAGTACGCAGAACCGGCCTTTCAGGAATACCATTCCTCCGCTCTGCTGAGATCTGTCCTGGAGGAGCAGGGATTTACCGTCTCTGTCCCCTCTCCTGCTCTTCCCACCGCCTTTATTGCCAGGTGGGGCCAGGGCGGCCCGGTGGTCGGGCTTCTGGGGGAATACGACGCTCTTCCCGGCATGTCCCAGAAAGCGGATACTCCTTTCCCCGCACCTTTGAATACCGCTGCCGGACATGGCTGCGGGCACAATCTCCTGGGCTGCGGAGCGCTGGCCGGAGCTTTGTTTCTGAAAGATATCATGGAGCGGGAAAAGCTCTCCGGCACCATTCTTTATTTTGGCTGTCCGGCGGAAGAAAACGCCGCAGGAAAAGCCGCCATGATCAGGGAAGGCTTTTTTGAAGGCGTGGACGCCGCTTTTTCCTGGCATCCCCATTACCGCTCCGGGATCTTCAATCAGGCCCTGGCAAACCACCGGGTTTATTATACTTTTCACGGGATCAGCGCCCACGCCTCCCAGTCTCCCCATCTTGGCCGGAGCGCCCTGGACGCCTGCGAGCTGATGAACATCGGCGTCAACTATCTCCGGGAGCATATGATCGACGAAGCCCGGATCCATTACGCCTACACAGACGCCGGAGGAACAGCGCCTAATATCATTCCCGCCAGAGCCCAGGTTTTCTATGCAGTGAGAGCCCCTCTGAGCCGGGACGCCGGGCTCCTTCGGGAGCGGGTGGACGATATCGCCCGGGGAGCCGCCTTAATGACCGGCACAAAGGTGGATATCGAAACTGCCTGTGTCTATGACAGTATCCTTCCAAATCCTGTGCTGGACCGCCTTGTCCTGAAATATTTAGACAGGTTCACTCCTGTTTTTACGGATGAAGAAAAAGCTTACGCCCGGGATTTTGTTCCTTTTGGAAACCTTCCTGACGCAGCGGTTCCCATTGATGAGGTTCCTGACCTGTCTCTTACCAGAAAGACCGGTATCTCCACAGATGTAGGCAACGTCAGCCAGCTCCTGCCCTGTTCTGCCTTCATGGTCTGCTGCTATGCCAACGGCTCCCCGCTGCACCACTGGACCGTAACTGCCCAGGGAAAGTCTTCTATGGCCCACACAGGAATGTTTGCCGCAGGAAAGATCCTGGCGGCCTGTGTCCTGGAGCTGCTGACAGATCCTGCATTGCTTGCTGAAGCAAAAGAAGCTTTTCAGGCCGCCTCAAAAGAGAGTTAAGGATGCAGGCGCAAACAGATAAAGCCTCCGGAAAAAGAAAGCAGTTTCTTTTCCCGGAGGCTCTTTTTATTAAGATCAGGTCTTTAAGATCGCACTGAGTACGTATTGATTATTCGGAAAATTCTTATGGGTAATATCTTCCAGACGGATCAGATCCACATCCAGCCACAGTTCCTCGGCCACCACCATCAGGTGGGAAAACATAATGCCGAAATTCAGTTCTTCAAATCTTCCCAGATGGTTCATGTTGTGTTTTTTTGCAAACACATGGATCCGGTTGTCATATACCACAAACCGCCAGGGCTGGCTGTTCATGCTGGACGGCGCCAGTCTGGCCGCCTCCAGGAGCTGTTTCATCCACTGCCTTGGCACTTCTTTGTAAACACAGAGTTCTTTCAGGGCCATACGCCTGGCGTCTACCGCTTTCCTGGTATAGCTGCCCCGGCTCTTGCCAAAGGCCAGCATGATGATAAACTTCATATTTCCTTTCCGGTTATTCCCCATTCTGGGCTTTACCCCTCCCAGGAAACAGGTTCCCAATCCTTTGGTACACAAAAATAAAGCAATCTGTTCCAGGATATATCCGGCGTTCATCTGGGCCAGATCTTTATCTTCGGAGTAAAAGGCCAGATAATAAGGGGCCTTCACTCCAAACAAATGCATCCTTTTATTCTTCCCTTTGGTATTATCTATAATAGAAATTTCCGTGCGGATACCAGGATTCAGCCCCTCGATCTCTCCGTAAAATTCTCTCATTTCCTGAAGGATTTCACTGCTGACTGGTTCCATTTCATAGCTCCGCACAGATTTTCTGAGAAAAATCGCTTCATATAAATTCATATTATCACCCTTATTCTCCGTGTAATAATATTGTAACATATATTCATTGAAATGCAATGCTTATTTCCCTGTGATTTTTTTAATTCTTGGAAAAATTTTCCTAAAAATTCTATTGACAAGCAAGTATTGGCCGTGTATTATTGTATTAAGCTATTAATACAATAATACAATCAACAGGATCTATATTTCCCACCGGCAGATCTTCAGAATGCCGGGATCCGAAACAGAAACTATAAAGGAGGTGCTGCACACATGTCTTGGAATCTGGACTCCAACCGTCCCATCTATCCCCAGATCATGGAACGGATCACCATGGACATTATTTCCGGCACATATCCTCCCGGGAGCAAGCTTCCCTCTGTGCGGGAGCTGGCCCAGGAGGCCGGGGTAAATCCTAATACTATGCAGAAATCATTATCCGAGCTGGAACGGACAGGGCTCCTGTACAGCCAGAGGACCAGCGGACGCTTTATCACGGAGGATCTGAGTATGATCGAACAGACAAAAAATGCCATTGCCTCAGAGCAGGTAAAGGAATTTCTGAAGAAAATGGAGTATATCGGCTTTACCAGACAAGCCACCATTCAGCTTATTGAAAAGATTGAAAAGGAGGAACAGCCATGAACCCGATTTTAGAATGCCGAGATCTTACCAAACGATATGGTAATAAGACTGCCCTGGATCAGATATCCTTTTCTCTCATGCCCGGAAAGATCATAGGTCTCCTTGGTCCCAACGGCAGCGGAAAAACCACTCTGATCAAGCTTTTAAACGGGCTGCTGGTTCCCACGGAGGGCCATGTTTTCATAGATGGCCTTGCTCCCGGCGTGGAGACCAAAAGATTTGTTTCTTATCTTCCTGAACGGACCTATCTCAATTCCTGGATGAAGGTCTGCGATATCATCGGCTTTTTTCAGGATTTCTACGAGGATTTTGATAAAGCCAGGGCCTACGATATGCTGAAGCGGCTGAACATCAACCCCTCCGACCGGCTTGGCACGATGTCCAAGGGTACCAAAGAGAAAGTCCAGCTGATCCTGGTCATGAGCCGCCGGGCACGGCTTTACTGTCTGGATGAACCCATCGCCGGGGTGGATCCTGCGGCCAGAGATTACATTCTCTCTACCATCATTCAGAACTATGATGAGAATGCTACGATCCTTATATCCACCCATCTGATCTCTGATGTGGAGAATATCTTAGATGACGTGGTTTTTATCCAGAACGGGCATATCCGTATGATCGACAGCGTGGAAAATATTCGTTTTAATCAGGGAAAATCTGTAGACACCCTGTTTCGGGAGGTGTTTAAATGTTAAAGAAAT
Organism: uncultured Blautia sp.; assembly: GCA_944384185.1. Taxonomy (GTDB): domain Bacteria; phylum Bacillota; class Clostridia; order Lachnospirales; family Lachnospiraceae; genus Blautia. Next base: position 15,155 of record CALWSM010000042.1, read on the forward strand.
TATATAAATACGACTGGAAATCTGTTTCCATGCTCCTTCTGATCCTTCATGGTGTATTGCTGGCCTACAGCGTGATCGGAAGGCTGGCCATTACCATTGCCGGAAATTTTGCCGCAAACAGCGGAAACAGCTTTGATACCCATGTATCTCTTTCCACTACTATTTTCGGCATGGGAGCAGTGGCCTATATCCTGATCTATGTGGTTTTCATCATAGGCATTGTCCTTGCCACTCTCCTTTATCTGGCGGTAAGGATGCAGAAGAGCTTATTTTCTGATGAAGGCTACCTCACCAATACCCTGCCGGTGTCTGCGGATAAGCTCCTCTGGTCAAAGATCCTGGTATTCTGGACCTGGTCTGTGATTGATTTCTTATGTGTGACATTGTCCATCCTGATACTGGCCTGTTATCCGGAAACCATGCCGGAGATCCTGGATGGCTTCCAGTTGTTTTTCGCAAGCCTTCTGGGTTTTCGAGGCTTTGATATCCTGACAGAAACCCTGATGACATTCCTGGGAATGCTTATCCAGTATTTCTTCTACACCACTTCCCTGCTCTTGTTTTCCATCTGTCTGGGAAGTCTGTTCAAGACCCATAAAACTCTTGGCGCTGTGGTGTCCTTCTTCGGGATCAATATCGGACAGTCTGTGATCATGCTGACCCTGCTGCTTGCGATCCCGCCCCTGAGCCCCATCAATACGGTTGTCACCACAGAAAGCGGAGAGATCATTTCCAATACAGGAGGCGGCGTTGTCTCCATGGTCTCCATGCTGATCCTATATCTGCTGTTTTCCGTAGTTTTCTACCTTGGCAGCCGGTATATCCTCACAAAAAGACTGAATCTTAACTAACACTTTTGTATAAACAGGGCAGGGAGATCGGAAAAATTTACAGCTCCGATCTCCCTGCCCTTCTTTTTTATCTTTTTAACTTTCTACTTTCACAGTCTGGCTTCCCAGATTCTTGATCCGGAAATTGCCCTTTCCGCCCTCTACAGAAAGAAGGATCTCCTCTCCCTGTCTTCTGGCCTGTACCTTCATCACCGTA
>CALWSM010000043.1 GCA_944384185.1 uncultured Blautia sp.
GCAATAAAAAATTAAAAAAGTGTTGATTTTTTTTGATTTTCTGCTATAATAGCATTTGTTGATTGCGGGGTATGGCGTAGCTTGGTAGCGCGCACGGCTGGGGGCCGTGAGGTCGCAGGTTCAAATCCTGTTGCCCCGATTCTTACAGGGCTTATGGTATAGGAAAATGCCATAAGCCCTTTTTTTGCAGCAATCGTAAGGCGAAACCGAAACGATTGGATACGCCCGTTGGGCGCCTACCGTGCCTGCACGGGCAGGCAGCCGCCTAATTTTTCATCCGGGTCTTCCGATAATTTTTCGGACTGGTACCGAAGTACTTCCGGAAGGCGTTAGAGAAATGCTCCGGCGAGGAATATCCCAGGGTATGGGAGACAGAGGTGACTGTCTGCCCGGGCCGGGCCAGCAGGAGCAGCGCCCGTTCCATACGGGCCTGGGTACGTTTTTCCAGGAAGGTCTGCCCGTAAAACTCTTTGAGGAACCGCTCCGTCTGCCGGATACTCAGGCCCAGGCGGCAGGACAGCTCTTTCAGATTCAGATTCTCATATTCATATAAAAAATAATCTTCGGCAATGACGGATTTTTGCAGCACCAGGTTTCCGTCAAAATAGGAGGCGCCATCGCAGGCAGAACTCTGGGAGCTGCGGATACACAGGATAAATATCTGCTTCAGGAGACTGCTGATGTACTCCCGGTAGCCAAAAGGCTTGTTCTCGATTTCCTTTTGCAGATCTTCAAAAAGAGGGAGGAGCCGGGGGATATTCCGGGCCAGAAGAAGATCCTGGGAGAACAGGGTCTTGAGGAGAGAGGACTTCTCCGGGGCTTTGCCGGGAAGACCGGGATGGATATGAAAATACAGGCAGTATTCGATCATAGGATCCTCCCGGTGGGAGATTTCCGAATGCTCCATGTGAGGCCCCGCCATGTAGAAAGTATGAGGGGACGTATGGAAATAGCCGTCCTTTAAATGGATCTCCCCTTTTCCGGAGGCGATATAGTGAAGCTCATAGCAGCCGGCCCCGTGGCTGTGAAAGGGCACATGAGATACCTGGCGGCACAGGGCCATGGTAAGCACATGGACGGGAACGTTTTCAACAGTAAAAGAAAAGTCCAGATTCTGATACAGGGATTTCATTTTATCTTTCCTCCTTGTCCTTAGTGTAGCAGGCACAGGGAAGCTCCGTCAAGAAAGGCCGGATAAAAAACTGCGAAAAGGCGACAGATTTTCTGAACCCTGTCGCAGTTTTCTCTTAAAGAAAATCCGGGAAAAGCTATAATAAAGATAAAGGAAAACAGGGAAAAAATATAAAGGAGGATGACAGGATGGAAACTATGAAGGGCGCAATTCTGCCGGGAAACTCTACGGTAGAACTGAGAGATTTTGAAATACCCAGACCGGGATTCGGACAGGTGCTGATCAAAACCATGGCCTCTACCATCTGCGGCAGCGATATCCGCTGTATTTACCGGGAGCATGTGGGAAAAGGACCGGAGGCTTATATCCCCGGAACCATCGCAGGCCATGAGCCCTGCGGACAGATCGTGGAAGAAGGACCGGGGCTGCGGCGATTTAAGAAGGGAGACAGAGTTATTGTCTATCATATTTCCGGCTGCGGGGTCTGCCATGACTGCAGGAAGGGATATTATATTTCCTGCAAGAGTAAATACAGAAGGGCTTACGGCTGGCAGAGAGACGGAGGAATGGCTCCATATATCCTGGCAGAGGAGAAGGATCTGATCTCTCTTCCGGATCCTCTGACTTACAAGGATGGGGCTCAGGTGGCCTGCGGCTTTGGCACGGTCTATGAAGCCATTGAAAAGATCGGGGTTTCCGGGAATCATACGGTGCTGGTCACAGGGCTGGGGCCGGTAGGGCTGGCGGCTTTAATGCTGGCCAGGGCTATGGGAGCAGATAAGCTCATCGGCGTGGAGATGAATGATTACCGTATCGGACTGGCCAGGAAGCTGGGTCTGGCAGATGTGATCATCAAGCCGGGTGATGGAGCGCTGGAGGAGATCCTGGAGGCTACAGGAGGCCATGGGGCGGAGCGGGCCATTGACGCCAGCGCCAACGACCAGGCACGTCAGTTAGCGGTGCGGGGCACCAGAGATTGGGGAAGGATCGCCTTTGTGGGAGAGGGCGGCACCAGCACGCTGAATCCCAGCCCGGATATGATCCATGGACAGAAGACCATTTACGGTTCCTGGGTAACATCTCTCTGGAAAATGGAGGAACTGACCGAGCATCTGGTACGATGGGATATCCATCCCGAAAAGCTCATCACCCATGAATTCCCGCTGGAAAAGGCGGGGGAAGCCTACGCCCTGATGGCGGGAGGAAACTGCGGCAAGGTTGCCGTTACCTTTGGCGGGTAAAAACGAAAGGTCAGAGGATAGAATGGTATATAGAAAACCGGAAAAGCAGAAAAGAGACTGTTTTTCCGGTTTTTTCTATTGACTTTTTCAGGATTTGGTGATATGGTTAATTACACAAGTAATGAACCATATAAATAATGGACGTAAGAAAGGGAGAAATCATGCAGGAGCTTTTGAATCAGGAGAAATCCATATATCTTCAGATCAGGGAAATGATCGAGCAGGATATCCTGAGGGATATTCTCCTGGAAGAGGAAAGGGTGCCCAGCACCAACGAGCTGGCGAAGCTTTATGCCATCAACCCGGCTACGGCGGCCAAGGGCGTGAATCTTTTGGTGGATGAAGGGATTTTGTATAAGAAAAGGGGAATCGGTATGTTTGTAGCGTCAGGCGCAAAGGAGGCGATCCGGAAGAAAAGGAGGGAACGCTTCTTTGAAAATTATGTGAAAGGCATGCTTACAGAAGCGGCAAACCTGGGGATCAGCAAAGAAGAACTGATCGAGATGATCGCATGGGAGCAGGGAGGAAATGAAAATGAGTGAAAAGATTTTAAGAGCTAAGGGGATCGTGAAGAAATACGGGAAACAGGAGGTACTCCATAATATAGACCTGACTTTGGAGCCGGGAAAGATTTACGGTCTGATCGGGAGAAACGGTGCGGGAAAGACCACATTGCTCTCGATCCTGTCTGCACAGAACCCGGCAGCTTCCGGGGAGATCTGCCTGGGAGAGGAGCCGGTATGGGAAAATCCCGGGGCATTGCAGCATATTTTCTTTTCCAGAGAGATCAGTCCCAATGGAGCAGCGGATTCCAGCGGGTTAAAGGTGAAGGACTATCTGGAAATGGCAGAAGCCTATCTGCCAAAATGGGATAAGAAAATGGCGGAGAAATTAGTGGAGCTCTTTCATCTGGACAGAAAGAAAAAAACCATGAAGCTGTCCAAAGGTATGCTGTCCATGCTTTCTATCGTCCTGGCGCTGGCCAGCAAGGCGGACTTTACCTTTCTGGACGAGCCGGTCTCCGGCCTGGACGTGGTGGCAAGGGAACAATTCTACCGGCTTTTGCTGGAAGAATTCACAGAAACCGGAAGGACCTTTGTGATCTCCACCCACATTATTGAGGAAGCGGCGGATCTGTTTGAGGAAGTGATCTTCCTTCATGAGGGAAGGATTCTTTTAAAAGAAAATACCCAGGAACTGCTGGAGCATTGTATTTACGTCAGCGGAAGAGCTGAGGAAGTGGATCAGGCGGTACAGGGAAAAGAGCTTCATCACCAGGAGACTCTGGGAAGGAGCAAAGGCGTGATGGTAAGACTCAGGGAGGGAGAAACCCTGGAGAAGACGGAAGGGATTACCCTTCAGCCTGTAAACCTGCAGAAGGTATTTGTGGCATTGTGCGGCGGGGAGGCTGGATGATATGAGAAGAGAAAAAAGAATCCTGAAGATGGTGTGGGAAGACCTCTGGGTGGGCTTAGGCCTGGTCCTGATCCTGTGTGCGGCACAATTTATCCGTTCCTCTCAGTGGAACCTGGAAAGGGTGAGAGAATTGGCGGTTTCTTCCTTTTCAAGCGGCCTCATCATTGTATCGTCGGCTACCCTGCCCCTGATGATTTATTCCAGATACAGTGCACAGGAACCTCTGAAGATCTTTATGGGCTATACCAGAAAAAAAGTATTTTGGGATATGCAGCTTGTGAAATTGCTCAGTGCTTTTTTCATAGCTCTTATTTCCGGAGCATCTGTTGTGTTTGGAAGCTGGCCTTTGGCATCCTTAGAGGATCTGGGTATGGTTTTCTGGGGATTTGTACTGATGATGCTGGTACAGGGAATTACGGAGCTGCTGACCATCCTCTATCTGAAGACCAGGAAACAGTGGATCGCTCTGATCGCCATAATAGCTTCCTGCGGCGTCATAGGAGGGTTTGTGGGCTATAATACCACGGCGGTTATAAATGAAAAGGATTTTTCGGGGATACAGATTTCCTTCCTGTTTTTACAGGAAGCTCCGATACTCTGGCTGATGTTTTCTGTGGCGGTCTGCTGCCTTATGGGGTATTTTTCCTGGAAACTGCTGAAGAATCTGGAAATCCGCATATAGGAGGTGCTTAGTATGTGGAAAAATGTAGAAGCCATTTGGAAGATCAGAAGAAAGGAATTTTTCCTCTATCTTTCGATAACTGGGCTTATGTGGCTTTTCGGGATCCTGTTTTCCGGAGCCATGAAGGCCGGATCCCAGCTTCCGGAAGTCCTGCCTTTTGCGACTATGCTGGCTGCCTTTGGGGGCGTGATCATGTGTGTGATCGGCTTTGGAACCGATGTGTTTTACGGCTATGACTTTTTTCTGCGATTCTGTCATACCAGAAAGGAATTTTTCCTTTCTTCCGGTGTGGTGGCTTTTTTCCAAAGTCTGGCTATGGTAATCCTTCTGAGGATATTTCTGGAGCTGGAAATGTTGATCTCTCACAGCCTTTTTGACAGTCCCGGGGCAACCAGGCAGTTAGAGACGGCGGTAAAAATTTTTTCCGGGTATGTGTCTCTTCCCTGGCTGCCGGTATACGCCCTGCTGATCACCGGATTATCCTGTGCAGGAGGGGCTTTTGTACACAGGTTTCGGACAAGAGGAGGCTGGCTTCTGGTCTTTGCGTGGTTTCTGCTGGCGATCGGCGTGCCTGCCATGGCGCAGACTCCCTGGTTTCACCATACGGCAGAAGAAATATCGGAAAGGGCTATGCCCCTGCAGCTTCTGGCCGGTCTGCTCATAGGAGGAGGCCTGTACCTGGCAGGGATCCTTGGCCTTCGGAAATCCAGGGTAAGCTGAGTAGATTCCTCCACAGAAATCAGGCAAAAGAATTGACGTTTTCACCGGAAAATGGTATGTTTATAAGAAACTATTGCAAATTGGAATGGGAGGAATTGAAGAATGAAAAATTGCAGTAAGTACAAAAGGCAGTATTTTCTCCCCCCGGTGAAATGTATGGACTGGGCTGAGAAAGATTATGTAGATCATGCGCCGATCTGGTGCAGCGTGGATCTTAGGGACGGAAACCAGGCGCTGGTGATCCCTATGAACCTGGAACAGAAGATCGAGTTCTTCAAAATGCTGGTAAAGATCGGATTTAAAGAGATCGAGGTAGGATTTCCTGCCGCTTCCGAAACGGAATATACGTTCCTCCGTACTCTGATCGAAGAAAACCTGATCCCGGACGATGTAACGATCCAGGTACTGACCCAGGCCAGAGAGCATATTATCAAGAAAACCTTTGAGGCGGTAAAGGGAGCGAAAAACGTGATCGTACATGTATACAACTCCACTTCTCTGGCTCAGAGAGAACAGGTATTTAAAAAATCCAAAGACGAGATCAAAAAGATCGCTGTGGATGGAGCCGTTCTCCTGAAACAGCTTACCGACGAGGCCGGGGCGGATTACCGTTTTGAATACAGTCCGGAAAGCTTTACCGGCACAGAGCCGGAATACGCTCTGGAGGTATGCAACGCCGTGCTGGATATCTGGCAGCCTACCGCAGACAGAAAGGCTATCATCAACCTGCCGGTTACGGTACAGCACTCCATGCCCCACGTTTACGCCAGCCAGGTGGAATATATGTGTAAGAACCTGAAATACAGAGACAATGTGGTAGTTTCTCTTCATCCCCACAATGACCGAGGCTGCGGCGTGGCAGACTCCGAGATGGGACTTCTGGCGGGGGCCGATAGGATCGAGGGTACCCTTTTCGGAAACGGAGAGCGGACCGGAAATGTGGACATCGTTACCCTGGCCCTGAATATGTATTCCCAGGGAGTAGAGCCTGGTCTGGATTTCAGCAATATGACCCAGATCAGCGAGAAATACGAAGAATTTACCGGTATGAAGATCAACGAGAGAAGTCCTTACAGCGGCGCTCTGGTGTTTGCCGCATTCTCCGGTTCCCATCAGGATGCCATTGCAAAAGGCATGCACTGGCTGGAGGAGAAAAAGCCGGAACACTGGACGGTGCCTTATCTGCCCATTGATCCTAAGGATCTGGGAAGAAACTATGACGCAGACGTGATCCGGATCAACAGCCAGTCCGGCAAGGGCGGCGTAGGCTACATCCTGGAGACTAAGTTCGGCCTGAACCTGCCGGCCAAGATGCGGGAGGCTATGGGTTATACCGCCAAAGCGGTATCCGACCATACTCAGAAAGAGCTGAAGCCGGAGGAGATCTTCGAGCTGTTTAAGAAGACCTTCGAGAATGTGAAAGCTCCCCTGGATATCACAGAAGTTCATTTCCAGCAGAAGGATGGCGGCATTACCACCCAGGTCACTTCTGCGTTTAACGGAAGATCCATTACCACAGAGGCTGCCGGAAACGGCCGTCTCAACGCAGTAAGCAATGCGCTGAAGAAAGCCTATGGCTTCCAGTATGATCTGGTCACTTATCAGGAGCATGCTCTGGAGCAGAGCTCCAGTTCCAAGGCCATCGCTTATGTGGGGATCCGCAAGCCTGACGGAAGTCTGGCCTGGGGAGCCGGAGTGGATCCGGATATTATCCGGGCTTCCATCGATGCGCTGGTAACGGCTATCAACAACAGATAAAGAACCTATAAAAATAACGGAACCCTTTTCTGATCCGGGAACAAGAAGAATATCCTGGATCAGGAAGGGTTCTTTACTTTTTACTGTCAATAAAGCACAAAAACAAAAAAGAAAAATTGTGCACAATATCTAAAAAGATTACTTTCTGCTTGACGCAGCTACAGGGAGTAACGTATAATTTTCTTCAATTAGAAATATTGCGACAACAAAAAAACAAAAGGAAAAAAGAGTATGAATATTATTTGCACAATTTTAGCCGGTATCCGCTGTCTGATGGAACGTGTATCAGAGTGGGCAGGGAGGCGGAAAATATCAAAGAAAAGCAGGCGGGATAAAGCTGTTTTTTTAGTTGGGGCTATTGCGGTGGCGGCCATATCCTTTTCCTGTAATAGTGTTCATGCCCAGGGGAAAAATAAAGAAGAAATTCCCAAGGAGAGAGAAGAACAGAAAGAAAGCAGTGATCCGGAAGATGAGGAACTATACGGTCTTGGCTCGATCATCCAGGGCGTTTTAGCCGTCGACCAAACTCAGTCGGAAGTGACGAAGGTGGGAACTTCCTTTGAGGTGGTTCTGGTAGGGCAGCGGATCGGTAAAAAGGAATTGGATTCTCATCTGGATTTTGCACAGAAGGGATCAGAGAACCTGGAACGTCTGCAAAACGAATCCATAGGAATGTCGGAAGGCCATCTGACTATGTCAGATGAAGACTATGAAACTTTGCTGAGGATCGTGGAGGCGGAAGCCGGAGGAGAGGATCTTATCGGAAAGATCCTGGTGGCAAATGTGATCTTTAACCGGATCGAATATCCGGAGTTTCCTTCTACTGTTACAGAGGTTGTATGGGAGAATGTAGCGGGAAGCCCTCAGTTTTCGCCTACTGCAGACGGCAGGATCCATACGGTTACGGTGTCTGAAGAGACCAGAGAGGCTGTAAACCGGGCCATTGACGGAGAGGACTATTCTAAAGGAGCCTTATTTTTTATGGAAGAATCTACTGCAGACCAGGATAATGTAAAATGGTTTAAAAGCGATCTGAAATTTTTATTTAAACATGGGGTCCATGCGTTTTATACATACCCATGAGGAAAGGATATAGACAATGCAGGTATTATATAAGAGCACAAGAGGAACAGAAGAGAAGATTACAGCATCCCGGGCAATCCTGAAGGGACTGTCTGACGACGGAGGATTATTCGTACCGGACAGCATACCGAAATTAGATATGGATCTGGAAATCCTTTCCAAAATGAATTATCAGGAGATCGCTTATGAAGTGATGAGCCGTTTTCTGACAGATTTCACAGAGGAAGAACTGAAAGCCTGTATTGAGAAGGCTTATGACAGTAAATTTGATACAGAGGAGATCGTTCCTCTGGTAAAAAAGGGAAACGCCTATATCATGGAGCTTTTCCATGGCCCCACCATTGCTTTTAAGGATATGGCGCTATCGATCCTTCCTCACCTGCTGACTACTGCGGCGAAGAAAAACCAGGTAAAAAATGAGATCGTGATCCTTACGGCTACATCCGGAGATACCGGGAAAGCCGCTATGGCCGGTTTTGCAGACGTGTCGGGGACAAAGATCATTGTCTTTTATCCAAAGAACGGGGTAAGTCCCGTCCAGGAAAAGCAGATGGTCACCCAGAAAGGGGAAAATACCTATGTGGTAGGGATCACCGGCAACTTTGACGACGCCCAGACCGGTGTAAAGAAAATGTTTAACGATAAGGAGCTGGAAAAAGAGCTGGATCAGGCCGGTTATCAGTTCTCCTCTGCAAATTCGATCAACATCGGCCGTCTGGTTCCTCAGGTGGCGTATTATGTGTACGCCTATGTGAAGCTGATGGAAAGAGGAGAGATCCAGAAAGGACAGGAGATCAACGCAGTTGTGCCTACGGGAAACTTCGGAAATATTCTGGCAGCGTATTATGCCAAACAGATGGGAATCCCTTATGGAAAGTTTATCTGCGCATCTAATGAAAATAAGGTTTTATACGATTTCTTCCGCACAGGCTGTTATGACAGAAACCGGGACTTTATCCTCACTTCCTCACCGTCTATGGATATCCTGATCTCCAGCAACCTGGAAAGACTGATCTACCGGGTGGCAGGAGAGGACAGTGAAAAGAACCGGGAACTGATGGAAGAACTGACAAAGACAGGAGCTTACCGCATTACCCCGGAGATGGAAGAAGGGTTAAAAGAGTTTTACGGAAATTATGCATCAGAGGCTGAAACGGGAGAAACGATCCGTAAATTTTATCAGGAAAATCAATACGTGCTGGATACCCATACGGCTGTGGCCGCAGAGGTTTATCAGAAATATCTGGCTGAGACCGGAGACCAGAAGCCGACGGTGATCGCTTCCACAGCAAGCCCTTATAAGTTTACCAGAAGTGTTCTGACAGCGATCGATCCCAAATACAGAGATATGGACGATTTTGCCCTGGCGGAGGAGCTGGAAAAGCTTTCCGGAGTGAAGATCCCGAAGGCCATCGATGAGATCCGCAGGGCGCCTGTACGGCATAATACGGTAGTGGCGGCAGAGGATATGCCCCAGACGGTAAAGAAAATATTAAAAATCTGCTAAGGGCTCTATACGCAGAAAATATAAAAGCGTAAGATCCAGGTGAAATGCAGGTTAAATTTCCCTGAAGTGCCGATGCATTTTTATTGAAATAATCCATATACTAGAGTATAATAAAAATTAGAAAAAGTCCTGGGGTGTCCGACGCTCCCATTAATTTTGAACCTACATTACTTTAAACGGGATTCCTATATTGCCGGTTGCAATGTCAGGCCGTCATTACGCAGCGGAAGGCAGCGCACCGGTTGCGGTTGCCCACCTGGCTTAGGCTAGGAGTCAGAAAATGGGAAACGGCACTTTGGGACTTTACTATATCAAGGGAAGACTCCTGTCAGGAGTCTTGAGTTATAAAAAGGAGAAATACATATTATGGGGATTAAGAAAGAGCCGTTTGGCAAAAGCCTGGACAACCAGGATGTTTTTTTGTATGAGATCACCAATGGGGCGGGGATGTCTATCGGGGTCAGCGATTTCGGCGCTACGCTGGTAAAGATCCTTGTGCCGGATAAAGAGGGCAGGATGAGAGATGTAGCGCTGGGGTATGACAGTGCGGAAGGATATTATGACAATTCCTGCCACTTTGGCGCTGTGATCGGAAGAAATGGAAATCGTATCGGAGGAGCCAGATTTACTTTAAACGGAAAGGAATATCAGCTGGCTGTGAATGATAATAAAAATAATCTTCACAGCGGACCCGACTGGTACCGTACCAGAGTGTGGGAGGTAAAGAAGATCGACCAGGAGCAAAACGCAGTATCCTTCGGTCTGAACAGTCCGGATATGGATCAGGGATTCCCGGGGAATTTTACAGCACAGGTTACTTACACCCTTACGGAGGATAATGAGATCCGGATCCATTATGAGGGAACTGCAGATCAGGATACGATTGTGAACATGACCAATCATTCCTACTTTAATCTGGCCGGACATGATGCCGGAAGAGAGGCTTTGCTGGATCACAGGGTACAGATCCTGGCGCCGGAATATACGCCGGTATCTGATTCGGAAGCCATTCCCACAGGGGAGATCGCTTCCGTGGCGGGAACGCCTATGGATTTCCAGGAGCCGAAGAAAATAGGGCAGGATCTGGAGGCGGATTTTGAACAGCTGAAGTTTGGAGGCGGATACGACCACAATTACGCCCTGACCAGGAAGAAAGGCGCTATGAGAAAAGCCGCTGCTGCAGAGTATGAAGAAAGCGGTATTGTCATGGAGGTATATACAGACCTTCCCGGTATGCAGTTCTATATCGGCAATTTTATTGATCATGAGAAAGGAAAGGGCGGCTGCATTTACGAGAAGCGCAGCGGTTTCTGTATGGAAACCCAGTATTATCCTGACGCCTGCAATCAGGACAGCTTTGAAAGCCCGGTTTTGAAGGCAGGGGACAAATACGATACGGTAACCGTCTATAAATTTTCTGTAAAAGACTGATAAATCTTCTGGCTGTTTGGGGCTCCATAGCTTTTTGGAGGTTACCCGGACAGCCTTTTTTCTTTAACGCCGGGGCCAGCTGGGGAAGTTCTCACTTTTGAAAAAATTTCATATATTGGAAGTATGGACTGGAAAGAGAAAATGAAATGGAAAATTTTGATCATACTGGCAGCTCTTGCGGGGATCTTGATCGTATGGTGTGCAGGGAAAGCTGGGGAAGAAGGGAATACTGCAGAATCTGAGATCCTGAAAGAGTATGTGCTGAAAGAAAATGAATGGGCCAGCGCAGCCCGGACGGTTTCTTCCCTGAAGGATCGTCTTACCGAACTGGCGAGAGAAAAAATAAAAGAAATATCGGCAGCAGAAGGGGAGGCCGGGGAAGAGGCTTCTGCCGTAAAAGAAGAAAATCAGCGGCTTCCGATCAAAGTGCTGATCATGGATAACGGCTTTCGCAGTTACTATCATGATCAGATCACCATTGAATTTTCAGGCGTCTGTCAGGGCAGCGGCGGAGAGACTTATCAGCAGGGAGAGGTTCTGGAGTTCAACCTGGACAGCGCTCTGCTGGGGGAGGGGAGTTACACCCTCTCTCCCGGCGAGGAAAAGGCCTGTATGAAGGTCACCTCTCTTTCCAGAGGGCAGGGAAACCCTTCTTACCGGGGAAGCCTGAGCGTATATAAAGACGGGAACGGACTCAGACTGATCAATACCCTCCCTTTAGAAGAATATCTTTACGGAGTGGTACCCAGTGAAATGCCGGCCTCTTATCCGGAAGAAGCCTTGAAAGCCCAGGCTGTCTGCGCCAGGACCTACGCCTGCGTCCAGATGAGGGACAGCTCGCTGGAAGGTCTGGGAGCCCAGGTGGACGACAGCGTTTCTTATCAGGTATACCAGAACAGCGGGGAGGCGGAAGCAGCCAGCCGGGCTGTGGAGGCGACGGAGGGAGAAATCCTTCTGTATAATGGTTCCCCCATCAATGCCTATTATTTTTCCACTTCCCATGGAAGGACCAGTACAGATCAGGTATGGGCGGCCTCCGCTCCCTCCGCCTATTTACAGAGCGTAGAGTGTACCTATGACTCCCAGGAACCCTGGTATCAATGGAATGTGGAGCTTTCGCTGGAAAAAATCCTGGAGAATGTTCAGGGAATGTTTCAGGGGATATCCTCCATCTCCGGTGTAGAAGCTGTTGAAGAAGGAACGGGAGAGGGAGTACTGAGACTTGTGATCCACACGGATCAGGGGGATCAGGAATTACATAGTGAATATGATATACGGACGGCTCTGGCTCCTGAAGGGCTGCCTGTTGTCAGACAGGACGGTTCCCGGGTAATGGGAAGCTCCCTGCTGCCAAGCGCCTACTTTACCCTGGAAGAGCTCCGGGATGATCAGGGCGCTCTTGCCGGCTATAAAGTCCAGGGGGGAGGATACGGCCATGGCGTGGGAATGAGCCAGAACGGCGCAAAGGGAATGGCGGATATCGGGAAAAATTACCAGGAGATCCTGACTTATTTTTATAAAGATGTAGAAATCGGGAATATTAAGGATATTGCAGATTAGGGTAAGATATGGAAAAGATCCCAGGCAGGCAAGGGAAAGAGACAGAGAGGATAACGGTATGGAAAAGATAAAAAAAGCAATAAATTTCATACACGGCTTCGCAGTCAATCTGGCAGAAAAACATATGTCGGCTTACGCCGCCCAGGCAGCCTATTTTATGATCCTTTCTTTTATCCCCTTTATGCTCCTCCTTATGACCTCTATCAAATATACGCCTCTTACCAGAGAAGAAGTGATCAACGTGGTCATGCAGGTTTTTCCGGAAAGCTTTGAAGGGTTTATCCGGGGGATCGTAGGAGAAGTCTATGCAAAATCCCTGGGTGTGGTGCCGGTTTCCGCACTGATCGCTCTGTGGTCTGCGGGAAAAGGGATCCAGGCCCTGACTAATGGATTTAATACGATCTACCAGGTGCATGAGACCCGTAATTTTCTCATTACCAGGATCCGTTCGGTTATTTATACCCTGATCTTTGTGATCGCCATTATCCTGACCCTGATCCTCCAGGTATTTGGAAACAGCCTTCAGAGAGAACTGAGCGAACGGTTTCCTTTCCTGGAAAGACTGATGGCCACCATTATCAGTATGCGGCTGCTGATCTCCCTGTGTCTGTTGTCCCTGGTCTTCCTGATGCTGTATAAATTTATTCCCAACCGAAAGGCTGCTTTCCGAAGCCAGCTTCCCGGCGCAGTGCTTTCCGCAGTGTGCTGGTCAACCTTTTCCTTTTTCTTTTCTCTTTATGTGGATTTTTTCAGCGGCGCTTCCAATATGTACGGGAGCATGACCACTATTGTGCTGATCCTGCTGTGGATGTATTTCTGTATGATATTTGTGATGGTGGGCGCACAGGTGAATTATTACTTTGAAGAACAGTTCCGCTGGATCCATCAGAGCGCAGTGGAAGCTATCCGGAAGGAATATCAGTTGTTTACCCGGGAAGAAGACGAGGAGGAAGAGCCGGAAGAGGAGACGGAGGGGGAGACGGAAGACGAGAAGGAAAAAAGAAATTCTTGACAGGGCCAGCCAAAGTGGCTACAATAAGGTACAGACGTAAGTCAAAGGCTGTGAAGGTGTCCGTGTACGTACACGGGGAGATATTTATTTTCTGTCAGAGAGGGAGAGTCACCGGCTGAAAGCTTTCCTCAGTTCAGATAAGTATTGAGTTTCCCACCGGAGCTGCACTTCTGAAGTCCAGTAGGTTGTGCCGTAGCTGTGCGTTAAACAGAAAAGAGTGCCTGTTGTCTATCAGCAGGAACAAGGGTGGTACCACGGATATTCTGCTTCGTCCCTTTTGGGGACGGAGCTTTTTTTATGTGCCTGTTGCATAAAATCGAGAATATTGATCCCTTTTCTGCTCAGTTTGCGCTGCTTTGAGACTGTAGTCTCAAAGCTGTGCTCGACAAATTCGCATAAAAGGGATCAATATTCCTGAAATATGCATTATGCGGCAGTCTTATAAAAAAACTCTGCCGAAATTCTACTTCGGCGGATAGTATCAGTATTAAAAGAAAAAAGGAGATTATCATGGAAGAAAAGTTACAGCGAATTCAGGAAGAGGCTGCAAAACAGATCCGGGAAGCGGATTCTCTGGAAAAACTCAATGAGGTCCGTGTGGCGTTTTTAGGAAAAAAAGGTGAGCTGACAGCGGTTTTAAAGGGCATGAAAGATGTGGCCCCGGAAGATCGTCCAAAGGTAGGACAGTGGGTCAACGAGGCCAGAGGAAGGATCGAAGCTCTTCTTGATGAGACAAAGAAGAAACTGGAGGCGGAAGCCCTGGAGCAGAAGCTGAAAGAAGAGGTTATCGACGTGACCCTTCCGGCGAAAAAGATGGAGGCCGGACACAGACATCCCAACACCATTGCTCTTGAGGAAGTAGAGCGGATCTTTATCGGTATGGGGTACGAGGTCATCGAGGGACCGGAGATCGAATATGACGAGTATAACTTTGAAAAGCTGAATATCCCGGAGGGACATCCGGCAAAGGACGAGCAGGATACCTTTTATATCACGAAAGATATCCTTCTGCGTACCCAGACCTCCCCGGTACAGGCCAGAATTATGGAGAAGGGAAAGCTGCCTATCCGTATGATCTCACCGGGCCGGGTATTCCGCTCTGATGAAGTGGACGCTACCCATTCTCCTTCTTTCCATCAGATCGAAGGCCTGGTCATTGACAAGAATATTACCTTCGCAGATCTGAAGGGAACGCTGGAAGAGTTCGCCAAAGAGCTTTTCGGACCGGAGACCAGGACAAAATTCCGTCCTCATCATTTCCCGTTTACCGAACCCAGCGCAGAGGTGGACGTATCCTGCTTTAAATGCGGAGGAAAAGGCTGCCGTTTCTGCAAGGGCTCCGGCTGGATCGAGATCCTGGGCTGCGGCATGGTGCATCCTCATGTACTGGAAATGTGCGGCATTGATCCCAATGAATATACAGGCTTTGCTTTCGGCGTGGGGCTGGAGCGTATCGCTCTGCTGAAATACGAAATTGACGACATGCGTTTATTATATGAGAACGACACAAGATTCTTACGTCAGTTCTAGGAGGAGAGGAAGAGAATGAATACATCTTTATCATGGATTAAAAAATATGTGCCGGATCTGGACGTGACCGCCCAGGAATATACAGACGCCATGACTCTGTCAGGGACAAAGGTAGAAGGTTATGAAAAGCTGGATGCAGACCTGGACAAGATCGTGATCGGGCAGATCGAGAAAATCGAAAAACACCCGGACGCAGATAAGCTGATCATCTGCCAGGTAAACATCGGAACAGAAACGATCCAGATCGTTACCGGAGCGCCGAATGTAAAAGAAGGAGATAAGGTTCCGGTAGTTCTGGAGGGAGGAAGAGTCGCCGGAGGCCACGATGGAAAGAAGACTCCCGGGGGTATTCCCATCAAAGCCGGCAAGCTGAGAGGAGTAGAATCCTATGGAATGATGTGCTCTATCGAAGAGCTGGGTTCCACCAGAGAGTTCTATCCGGAAGCTCCGGAATACGGGATCTACATTTTCCCGGAAGACGCAGTTGTAGGGGAAAGCGCTATCCATGCGCTGGGACTGGATGATGTGATCTTTGAATATGAGATCACCTCCAACCGTGTAGACTGCTACAGTGTCATCGGCATTGCCAGAGAAGCGGCAGCTACTTTTAACAAGAAGTTTGTTCCTCCGGTAGTAGAAGTAAAGGGCAACAGCGAGGACGCTCATGATTATGTGAAGGTTACTGTGGAAGATACAGAGCTGTGCCCCAGATACTGCGCAAGAGTGGTAAAAAATGTAAAGATCGGTCCTTCTCCCAAGTGGATGCAGAGATGTCTGGCTGCCAACGGTATCCGTCCCATCAACAACCTGGTAGATATCACCAACTATGTGATGGAAGAGTTCGGACAGCCTATGCACGCCTATGACATGGATACCGTTGCAGGCCATGAGATCATTGTCCGCCGTGCTCAGAAAGACGAAAAATTTGTGACCCTGGACGGCCAGGAGAGAACCCTGGACGATTCTGTACTGATGATCTGCGATGGAGAAAAG
>CALWSM010000044.1 GCA_944384185.1 uncultured Blautia sp.
AAATAAGCGGAGATTTCAAAAATTTTTACAGTTTTTGAGGTCTCCGCTTCTGTGCTATAATGAAGGAAATTCGCCGGCAGCCCACGGATATCTTTGTAATATTCATAGGACTGTCTGATCTGCCGGCTGGGAAAATACAATAAAAACAGGAGAATATCATGGAGAAAAAAATACCGAAAGTAATGGCAGATTTATTTGAAGTTCTGAAGGAACAGTGGAAGGAGGAACCGGATCTGCTGGAAGTTTTTAAGACTTGTTATACCAATACCCTGGATACTACGGTGAAAGATATGGGAGATGGGACGACCCATGTGATCACCGGGGACATTCCGGCTATGTGGCTGCGGGATTCGGCGGCCCAGCTTCGGCCGTATATTTTTCTGGCAAAGGAAGACCGGGAGATCCGGGAGACCATTGCAGGACTGGTGCGGCGGCAGTTTCAGTATATCTGTATCGATCCTTACGCCAATGCCTTTAATTCTTCCCCCAGCGGCGCCTGCTGGGAAAAGGACGATCCGGATCAGAATCCCTGGGTATGGGAGCGGAAGTTTGAGGTAGATTCCCTCTGCTATCCTATACAGCTTGCCTGGCTGCTCTGGAAGAATACCGGGTGTGTTTCCCAGTTCGAGGGAGAATTTCAGAAAGGGATCGGAAAGATCCTGAAGGTCTTCCGCACAGAGCAGGCTCATGAGGAAAAATCCGGTTATCGGTTTATAAGGGGAAACAGTTTTTATAACGACACCTTGTCCAGAGAGGGAAAAGGCGCCCTGGTAAGATCCAATACAGGGCTGATCTGGTCGGGCTTTCGTCCAAGCGACGACGCCTGCACCTATGGATATCTGATCCCATCGAATATGTTTGCTGTGGTAGCCCTGGGATATCTGGAAGAGATAGAAAGGGAGATCTTCCACTGCCCGGAACTGGAGAGAGAAGCCGGGGAGCTGAAAGAAGAGATCCACACGGCTATAGAGAGTATAGGGAAAACGGCGACGCAGGAATTCGGAGTGATCTATGCCTATGAGACAGACGGCTATGGTATGTACAATCTGATGGACGACGCCAATGTGCCCAGTCTGCTGTCCATGGATTATCTGGGCTATCCTGCAGATCCGGATACGGGGGAAAATACCAGGAGATTTCTTTTCAGCAATGCCAATCCTTATTATTATGAAGGGAAAAAAGCGGCAGGTATCGGCAGCCCCCATACGCCTTCCGGTTATATCTGGCATATTTCCATGGCGCTTCAGGGACTGACAAGCAGGGATCAGGCAGAGAAGAAACGGATCCTTCGGAATATGGCGGCTACCACCGGGGGAAAAGGGGTTATGCACGAGGGGTTCCATGTGGACGATGATACCAGATATACCAGAGAATGGTTTTCCTGGGCCAACGCCATGTATGCAGAGCTGTTTCTGGACTGCAGCGGATATCGTCTGGAGATCTGAGAAAGAGCCGGGAAGCCCGGCAGGAAGAAAAGAAATTTGCAGAGATCATTATAGAAAGGACAGAGCAGGATGAAGAAGGAAGAATTATACCGCTATGCCGGACATATGGCCCAGGCGGCGGAGATCAGAGAAATTTCTTACCAGGAGGGAAGAGCCGGAGGTATGAGGGCATGGCAGATCAAGAACGGCCCTCTGAATTTTACAGTGATGAAGGACAAGTGTCTGGATCTGGCGGAGCTGTCTTATAAAGGGATAAATATGAGCTTTTTGTCCAAGCCGGGACTCCAGGGGAGAAATCATTATGACACCAATGGACAGGAAGCCCAGAGAAGCATCATGGGCGGCATGATGTTTACCTGCGGGCTGGAGAATATCTGTGCGCCTTATTCTTCACAGGGAAAGGACTATCCCATGCACGGCAGGATCCGGACCACGCCTGCAGAGCATACAGGGGTCAGGACCTGGTGGGAGGAGGATTCCTATGTGATGACGGTCCAGGGAGAAATGCGGGAGGCAGAGCTTTTCGGAGAGAACATGGTCCTGAAAAGAAAGATCACCACTTCCTGGCCGGGAAAAGAAATCCTTATTGAGGATACCATAGAAAACCAGGGCTTCCGGGAAGAGCCGGCGATGCTTTTGTATCATTTTAATGTGGGGTATCCTCTGCTGGAGGAAAATGCAAGGATCGTGATCCCTACAAAGAAAGTGATCCCAAGAGACCGGCAGGCGGCAGGCCATGAAGAGCTGTACTGGAAGATGGAAGGGCCGGTGGACAATGAACCGGAATATGTATTCCTCCACGAACTGAAAGCAGATGAGGGAGGAAATACTTTTGCAGCAGTGATCAATGAAAAGCTGGGGCTGGGTATCCGGCTGGAATTCAATAAGGAGCAGCTGCCCTATTTCATGGAATGGAAATCCCTTGCCAGCGGCGACTATGTGGTAGGACTGGAGCCGGCAAACTCCAGCGTCTATGGAAGAGGATACCATGAGGAGAGAGGGGATCTTCACAGGATCCCGCCTCTGGGCGTGGAAAAGAACAGGCTGAAGATCGTGATACTGGAAGGAAAAGAACTGGAGGAAACCATAAGGAAAGCAGACAGCATATAATTTTTTCACCAAAAATAGAAAATAGAAAATTGTAGTGCCTGGGAATCTTTCGTATAATATAGAAAACAGGAAAATTTTAATATCACACTATAAATCACGGGAGGATTCCTATGAAAGATATGCTTTTAACAGACAGGAAACTGGACAGAAGAATTGCAGAGGTGAAAAATTACAGATATAGAAATGTGCAGAACCTGGAAGCGTTTGCGGTTTGCGAAGATCTGCAGGGAGTGGTGAACCCCCAGGTTCCCGCCGATTTTGCAGGCTGGGATACCATACATACCGGGGACTGCTGGTCCGGACGGGACCGGTATCTCTGGATGCACAGGGATATGGAGATCCCGAACCGATGGAAAGGGCAGAGAGTTGTGGGGGTTTTCGATTTCGGCAACACAGGAGCCGGCAATAACTCCGGATTTGAAGCGATGTGTTATATAGACGGGAAACCCTACCAGGGCGTAGATGTAAATCATAAAGAGGTCTTTTTCCCGGAAGAATTCTGTGGAAAAACCGTCAGCCTGACCTTCCGTCTCTGGTCCGGACTGGAAGGGGGAGGGGTTCCTGCCGTTCAGGAGCATAAGATCCGCCAGGCAGATCTGGCCTGCTTAGATGAGATGGCAGATGATTTCTATTACATGGGATCCCTGATCCTGGATACCATTGCCAATCTGGAGGATGGAAATCCGGTGAAATATGATCTGAGAAACGCTCTGGATCAGGCCTGCCACTGCATCGACTGGTCCTACCCGGGAAGCGAGACCTTCTACGACTCTCTTCACCAGGCGGATCAGGTGTTAAATGACAAAATCGATAAAATGGAGAAACATTCTCCGGTAAATGTATACTGTGTAGGACATACCCACATTGATATGGCGTGGCTGTGGAGACTGAAGCATACTCATGAGAAGGCTTCCCGTTCTTTTTCTACGGTGCTGCGCATGATGGAAATGTTCCCGGAATATATCTTCCTTCAGACACAGCCGCAGATTTATGAATATATCAAGGAAGACTTCCCGGAAATCTTTGCAGAGATCAAGAAACGGGTGAAAGAAGGACGCTGGGAAGCCGACGGCGGCATGTGGGTGGAAGCGGACTGCAACCTGACCAGCGGAGAATCCCTGACCCGGCAGCTCCTCATCGGCAGCAGATTCCTGAAAGAGGAATTTGGGAAAGATGTGGAATATCTGTGGCTCCCCGATGTGTTCGGCTATTCCTGGGCTCTGCCTCAGATTTTGAAGAAATCCGGTATTGACGTGTTTATGACCACCAAGATCAGCTGGAATCAGTTTAACCGTATGCCCCATGATACCTTCCGCTGGAAAGGAATGGACGGCACCGAGGTACTCACCCACTTTATTACCACCCCGGAACCCTGGAACGGACCGGATTCCTGGTTCTATACTTATAACGGACTGCTGACCCCTAAGACGGTAAAGGGCGTATGGGAGTCTTACAGTGAAAAGGCTATGAACAAAGATCTGCTGATCTCTTACGGATACGGGGACGGAGGCGGCGGCGTGAACCGCGACCTGCTGGAATCCAGAAGAAGGATCGACAGGATCCCGGGACTGCCCAATCTGAAGACCTCTACCGCAGGGGCTTATTTCCGTAAGCTGAAAGAGAACGTAGAGAATACCGACCAGTATGTGAACACCTGGGATGGAGAGCTGTACCTGGAGTATCACAGAGGCACTTACACCAGCCAGGCCTACAATAAGAAAATGAACCGGAAGATGGAGCTTCTGTACCGCAGGGCAGAATGGATGACAGCTATGGCGGCTATGGGCGCAGGTAATCTTGCTCTGGCAGAACAGGAGAAGCTGACCAGAGGATGGAAGCTGATCCTCACCAATCAGTTCCATGATATCATTCCGGGATCTTCGATTCATGAAGTATATGAGGATTCCAGAAAGGATTATCAGAAAATCCAGGAGATCGGTATGGAAGTGCTGGAAGATTTCCGGAAGACTGCTATGGAAAAGGCGGAGAACGCTTATACGGTATATAACGCTTCCGGCTGGGATATGAATGAGATCGTGGCGGTTCCGGCAAAGGAAGCAGACAGCTTTACGGACGAAGCAGGAAACCGGCTGGTTTCCCAGAAACAGGGAGATGTGGTCTATGTACAGGTGAAAGACGTTCCGCCTATGGGGCATAAGACGATTTTTGCCGGAAAGGAAGGAGAAAAAGCGGAAGAGGCGCCTTTCAAAGTCGAAGGAAGATCCCTGGAGACGCCTTTCTATCTGGCGGAGCTGAATGATTACGGACAGCTTACCCGTCTTTATGATAAAGAAGCCGGCAGAGAAGTGCTGGCGGCAGGGGAAAGAGGAAATGTCCTCCAGGTATTTGAGGATAAACCCATTGACAACGACGCCTGGGATATTGATATTTTTTACCAGCAGAAAATGCGGGAGATCACAGACCTTACCGTCTTCCGGATCGCAGAAATGGGGCCGCTGCGCCTTGGGATCCATATGGAATGGAAGTATATGAAGACTGCTGTTTCCCAGGATATGATCTTCTACAGCAATAGCAGAAGGATCGATTTTAAGACAAAGGTAGACTTCCATGAGCGCCAGCAGCTTATTAAGACGGCCTTTACAGTAGATATCCGGAGTACCTATGCAACTTACGATATCCAGTACGGAAACGTCCGCAGACCGAACCACTGGAATACAAGCTGGGATCAGGCAAGATTTGAAAGCGTGGGACACCGTTTTGCAGATCTTTCCGAGAGAAATTACGGCGCAGCTTTACTGAATGACTGTAAATATGGATATGACATTAAGGATAATGTTATGAGACTGTCTCTTCTCCGCTCCGGCCTGCAGCCGGATCATCTCCAGGATCTGGGGACTCATGAGTTCTCCTATGTGTTCCTGCCACACACCGGGGATTTTGTAGCGGGACATGTGGTGGAAGAAGCCTACGGACTGAACAATCCCATGGAGGTTTTTGAAGGACAGGATAAGACAGGACGGGGCAGCTTCTTTACCCTGGACAATCCTCAGGTAGAGATCGATGCGGTAAAGAAATCAGAAGACGGAAAATATCTGGTGGTAAGATTCCATGATTTCGCAGGAGCTTCACAGAAGGTTTCCCTGACTCCCGGATTTCCATTCCGCACCTGGATGGAAGGGGATCTGATGGAGCGACCTATAGAGGGAGCCAGAGAAGACAGGGTGGAAGTAAGCCTTCACCCATACGAGATAAAAACATTGCTTTTTGAAGTGTAAAATAGAAAGTCAGGAGGAAGTACGGTGTTTAGTGAACTGTTTAATATGGAAAAGATACTGGGAGCCTGCGACAGATTTTGGTATTTTGTGAAGATTAATTTTTTCTTTCTTATGTCCAATCTACCGGTACTGCTGTTTTTCCTTTTCGTGGGCATCCGCCAGGTAAGGACCTGCTTCCCCCTGTTTCTGGTCTGTGCCGTATGGGCGGGACCGGCTCTGTGCGGTGTGTTTTTCGCAATGAACCGGGTGCTCCGCAGGACGGATACTACGGCGTGGAAGGATTATAAGGCCGGATACCTGGATTCCTGGGGGAGAAAAATGGGGGTAGCGGCCCTCCAGCTTCTCCTGGTCTGGGTATTCTGGACCAATACAGAGTTTTTCGCCGTACAGATGCCGGTACTGCCCCTGGCCATCCTCTTTGGGATCCTTCTGGCCGGGACGGTGATCCTGACGCCGGATCTTTACCTGCTGGCTTCCAGATATGAGATGAAGATCCGGGACATTTTCCGGGGAGCCTTTTGTCTGAGTGTTACCAGACCGGTGATCACCCTGGGAAATACGGCTATGCTGGCGGTGATCCTTATGCTGCTGGAGATCCAGGCAGGGACTTTTATTTTATTCATAGCAAGTATTTATGGCTTTATGGTTGTTTTTATGAACCAGAGAGTCCTGAAAACCATTGAAGAGGGGCGTTGATCGGCACCCTCTTTTCCTGCTGTTATCAGGCGGGGAGAATGAGACGGAATGGTTTCGGAAAACGAGGGGGGGAGGATATGAAGAAGAAACGGCCGGCGCAGCTTTATTATAAAATGTTCTGCTCTTATACAGCCATCGTGCTGTGCATTGTTTCGGCCCTGGTGGCTTACTTTATCTCAGATTCCAAGAAAAGAGTGCTGGAAAATAACCTCCAGGCTATGGAGCGGATCAACCGGGAAGCGGCGGAATATATCGAAGATACCGAAGGGGTCAGTGATTATCTGTTCCAGGATCTCTATCGTTCGGAGACGGAGCTGGAGGATCTGCTGGCTTATCTGCGTATGGAAACAGAGGAATATCTGGAGTATGGGCTGGACCGGTATTCGTCGGAAGATAATCTGGCCTATCAGGGGATCTATGATTTTATCAACGACGCCTTTGAAGGCTACCGGAATCTGGAGTCTGTGGAACTGATCAGCTATGAGACCGGGAATCTGACCAGGTGTTATCCTCAGCAGATCTTTCACCCGGGAGGAGACGGAAAAGCCCGCATGGAAGAAATCGAAAGACCGGATTTCGCAGAAGAAGGAAAGCTTCTCTACATAAAGGAAATACGGGATCCGGGCAATATGACCAGCATCGGCTGTATGATCTTTACCTTTGAGGGTGGGCAGAGATTTGCCAGTATCCGGGATAATCCATATACGGAGCTGACCATCTGCAACCAGAACGATCAGGTGATCTATCAGGATCCTGTACAGGAGAACTGGACAGAAAGAATGGGGGACAGCAGGTATCTGTCTTTGAAGGAATCCGAAAATCTTTATACTGTCTATACCTTTTTGAACAGCAGACAGGCCTCGGCCCTGCCTTTTTCCACCCTGGCGATGATCCTGGGAGCGGGAGTGGCGGCGGCGGCTCTGGGTATCCTGGGGATCGGCTACTATGTCCGGCGTCTTACCGCCAGGGTGGATTCTATCCTCCACGCCATGAACCAGGTGACGACGGGAAATCTGCAGACCAGACTGCAGGTGAACAATAAAGGGGATGAGCTGGATATGGTAGCCCAGCAGTTTAATAAAATGTGCGAGGACTTGAACCTGTATATCCAGAAAAGCTATCTGGCGGAGATCGAGCGGAAAAACGCCCAGATGCAGGCGCTGCAGAGCCAGATCAATCCCCATTTTTTATATAACACTCTGGAGGCGATCCGTATGAAGGCTATCTGCAACGGGGACCGGGAAGTAGGAAAGATGCTTTACAGTATGGTTACTTTATTCCGGAGCCAGCTAAAGGAAGCAGATGTGATCACGCTGGGGCAGGAGCTGGATTACTGTAAGCGGTATATGGAGCTTTTTGAATACCGGTATCAGGGCTGCTTTACCTCCCGGGTCTCCTGCCCGGTGGAACTTTTATCCATACCCATCATTAAATTTGTCCTCCAGCCTGTAATAGAAAATTATTTTGTCCATGGGATTGAAAGAGACCGGAAGGACAATCTGGTAGAGATCCGGGCCCGGAGGGAAGGGGGAGATCTCCGTCTGTATATCCGGGACAATGGCAGAGGCATGGCAAAAGAGGATATAGAGAAAACAAACCGGGAACTGAAAGAAAATTTTCAGGAAGAGAGAAAAGACAAGTCTATCGGGATTGCAAACGTCAACAGAAGAATCAAAGCAGTTTACGGAGACCAGTACGGACTTCTTCTGCAGGCGGCTGCGCCTAAGGGACTGTTGGTGATCGTAACCATAAAGATAGAGGAGAAGGAAAAAGATGAAGAAGGTAATGTTGGTAGAGGATGAAGAATTTATCCTCCAGGGGATCCGCTATATCATAGACTGGGAGGCCATTTCCATGGAGGTAACGGCTATGGCCCACAATGGGCGGGAGGCTCTGGAAATGTTCCGGAGGGAGCCGGCGGATATTGTAGTGACAGATGTGGAAATGCCGTTGATGAACGGTCTGGAGCTGCTGGAAGAGATCCGGAAGAGCAGTCCCAGGACCAGGTTCCTGATCCTGTCAGGCTATGATGAGTTTGAATATGCCAGAAAGGCTTTGAAGCTGGATGTAGAGGAGTATATCCTGAAACCGGTGAACGAGGATCTCCTCAGAGAAGCCCTGGTAAACGCCGGGGAACATCTGGACAAGCTTGACAGAGAAAGCGCAGGAAGCATGGAGGGCAAGATCGGCTGGCACCGTTTCCTGAAAGGGAAGCTGAACCGGGAAGAGGCGGAGGGATTCCGGCAGATGCTGCCGGAGATCCCCAGGGGGGAAAAGGTATACCCTTCTCTGATGAAGGTGGATACCGGCACGCTGAACAGTCAGGTAAGCTTAAGCGACGTACTGGCCGCCCTGCAGAAGGAACCGGAAAAGATCAAGGCCATCTACCTGGCGCCGGACACCCTTTTTTTGCTGCTGTACGCCGGAAAAGAAAGGACGGACAGGGAGATCACGGAATTTTACAGAGGCTTTCAGGACCGGCTGGAAAGCAGCATGGGTATTATGAGTTTCCTTACGGTGACCTTTCCTGTGGAGGATTATGAAGAGCTGCCGGAAGCCTACGGGAAGGTTTCCAGGCTGCAGAAATATAAAATGCTGGAAGGCTACGGGAACTGCATCAGCCAGGAGGATATCCAGGACAGAAAATGGGGGGATATCGCCATTGATGAAAGCCTTTTGCGGAAGATGATCCTGAAGAAGGAGCAGGAGGGGGCGATCGGCTACATAGAAGACCTGTTTATCAACAACCTGGAGTCTGAGGTAAAGGTAGACGTTCTCTATCAGACGGCGCTGAAGATCGTCATGCTCCTTCAGGAGATCAAGGCGGAATACAAGCTTGCCCAGTCCACGAATCTCCAGGGATTTTCAGAGATGATCGAGAAGATCTATCAGGCGGAGGATATCCGGGGCCTGAAAGGAGTGTTTATTTCCGAGATCTCAGAGATCATCACCCATCTCCATACGGAGGATTCCCAGTATACGCCTGTGGTACGGCAGATCATGGAGGAGGTCCGGAAGAATTATAAGGAGGATATGAATTTAAAAACCCTTTCTTATAAATACCATATGAACGCTTCTTACCTGGGCCAGATTTTTCAAAAGGAGACGGGGTCTTCCTTCGCCCAGTATCTGAACAATGTGAAAAATTCTATCGCAAAGGATCTGATCCTGAATACCAATATGAAGATCAATGACATCGCCAGAGAGGTGGGGTATCCGGACACCAGCTATTTCTACAGGAAATTTAAGCAGTGCTACGGCGTGTCCCCGGCGTCTCTGCGGAATATGAAAAAATATTAAAAGGACAAAAAGGACCAAAAAACATCAAAGAGCTCCGGGAAGCAGAGGGTTACAGGAAGCCGCTCTGCTTTCGGGGCTCTTTTTGTGTCCGGACAAAGGTGGAAAAATTTCAGTTTTTTTTGCTTTTTTTAACTGGAATCTGTCCAGTGCGCCGCTCCTGCCTGCTAGAATCTGTCCAGGAAAACTGGAAGTTTTCGACTAGGATTTCCGGGACTTATCCGGTATAGTTATAGATGTGAACAAGAAAAGCACAGAGTAACAGGCCGGCGGTTATAGTAAGTGCAAAAGGAGGTTAAGAAGTGAAAAGAGAAGAAAAGGCAAAAAAGGTGTCCTTTTTCACACGTCTTAAAACAAACAAAGAACTGCTTGTTTTAAGTATGCCAGGTGCGATCTGGTTCCTTTTATTTGCATATCTGCCTTTATTCGGTATCCTGGTGGCATTTAAACGATACCGTTTGTCAGGAAACTTTTTTGAAAGCCTTATTTCCAGTGAGTTTGTAGGGCTGGACAACTTTAAATTCCTGTTCAGCAGCGGCGACGCCTGGATCATTCTGAGAAACACGGTGTTATACAATGCTACATTTATCATTCTCGGTGTTGTGCTTCCTGTTATCGTGGCTTTATTATTAAATGAACTGAGAAACAAGGGAATGGCGAAAATCTATCAGAGCGCTATGTTCCTCCCCTACTTTTTATCCTGGGTTGTTGTCAGCTATTGCGTATACGCTTTTCTGAACCCGGAAAAAGGTTATTTCAATGCAGTCCTTCAGCAGTTTGGACATGACGGCATCGCCTGGTATACAGAAAAGGCCTACTGGCCCTTTATCATCATTTTTATGAGCCAGTGGAAGGGTATCGGTTACAATACGGTAGTTTACCTGGCATCTATCTGCGGCATTAACAAAACCTATTATGAAGCGGCTGTTCTTGACGGAGCGACCAAGTGGCAGCAGATCAAATACATTACGATCCCGCTGCTGAAGCCGGTCATCACGATCCTGCTGATCATGGCGGTAGGAGGTATCTTCAAGGCGGACTTCGGTCTGTTCTACCAGCTGCCTATGAACTCAGGGCCTCTGTATCCGGTGACCAATGTTCTGGATACCTACATCTTCCGGGCTCTGCAGACAAACGGTGAGATCGGCATGAGTTCCGCTGCGGCCCTGTTCCAGTCCACAGTAGGATTTATCCTGATCATGATCGCAAATAAGATCGTATCCAAGATCGACAATGAAAACGCATTATTCTAGGAAAGGAGGAAGAAAAAGAGATGTCATTTTCAGGTTTGAGTCAAAAGATGAAAGAACGGTCTATGGAAAAGAAGATCCGGAAATTGGAAGATCAGCAGCAGTGTGAGTATAATAAGATCAAAAAGCCCACCAATGTGCTGTTTAATCTGATCCTTAGCATCTTATCCCTGTTAAGTATCATTCCTTTCATCTTTGTAATCATTATTTCCCTGACAGATGAGGAAGCCCTGGCCATGAACGGATACCGTTTCATACCGGAGGAGTGGAGTCTGTACGCATACCAGTATATTGTCAATGCCGGTGAAAATATCCTGAGAAGCTACGGCGTGACGATCCTGGTAACCGTTGTGGGAACCATCCTGGGTCTCCTTCTCACAGGAACCTATGCATATTCCCTTTCCAGAAAGACCTATGCTTTCCGTTCCTTCTTTACCAAGGTGATCACAGTGCCTATGCTGTTTTCCGGCGGTATGATCGCAAACTACCTGGTCATGACCAAGGTGCTCATGTTAAAGAACAGCGTGTGGGCGCTGATCCTGCCCCTGTGTATGAATTCCTTTAACGTGATCGTGCTGAGGACCTTCTTTAAGACCAGTATTCCGGATTCCGTAGTAGAGTCTGCCAAGATCGACGGAGCCTCTGAGTGGAGATTGTTCTTTAAGATCGTGATCCCCATGGCAATGCCGGGTCTGGCGACTATCGGGCTGTTCCTTACCCTTGGCTACTGGAACGACTGGTTTAACGCACTGATGTACATAGACGACAAGACCTGGATCCCCCTGCAGTTTTTGCTGATGCAGATCCAGAACTCCATTGACTGGCTGGCCAGCAATAAGTCTATGATGGGCGTGGACGGCATCCAGGCGGCGGCAAACCTGCCGAAAGAAACCATCAAGATGGCTATCGTGGTTATTTCCACACTGCCGATCATCTTTGCTTATCCTTTCTTCCAGAGATACTTTGTCAATGGTCTGACCATCGGCGCTGTAAAGGAATAAGAACTATCAAAAAAGATTTAAGAAATATCCTCTGCTTCATGGAAAAGAAGCAGAGGGATCCAGAGGAGGACATATATTTATGAAGTTTCGGTATGCAAAAAGAATCGGAGCCCTGGCCATGGCCGGCGTAATGACGGCCGGTATACTGGCAGGCTGCGGAGAGAAGACAGAAACCAATGCAAAAGGAGAAGAGATCGTTGAACTGACCTGGTATCAGGTAGGAGACGCCCAGGCAGACGACGAACAGGTTTTTGAAGAAGTCAACAAATATCTGGCTGACAAGATCGGCGTAAAGCTGGACGTGATCAAGGTAGGCTGGGGTGATTACAACCAGAAAATGCAGGTGGTGATCAACACAGGAGATAAGTGGGATCTGTGCTTTACCTGTTCCTGGGCGAACGATTATCTCCAGAACGCCCAGAAAGGCGCATTCCTGGAGCTGGACGATCTGCTGGAAGAAGAAGGCAAGGAAATGTACGGCAAGATCGATTCTCGGTTCTGGGAAGCTGCAAAGGTGGGAGGCGTGACCTACGGAGTTCCCAGCGAGAAAGAGATCGGCAACTGTCCCATGTGGGTATTTACCAAAGAATATGTAGACAAATATGATATTCCTTACCAGGATCTCCACACCCTGGAGGATCTGGAGCCATATCTGCAGCTGATCAAAGAAAATGAGCCGGACGTTGTTCCCATGTATCTGACAAAGGACTATACGGCGCCTACTTATATGGATAAGATCCAGGATCCGGTAGGTATTGAATACGGAGACGACACACTGACCGTTAAGAATGTATTTGAGACAGAAAAAATGAAATCTACATTGGATACTATGCGGAAATACTATCTGGCAGGGTACATCAACAAAGATGCAGCCACAGCTTCCGACGATAAATCTGTAAAACGGTTTGTCACAAAGGGCGACGGACAGCCTTACGCAGAACTGACCTGGGGCAAGGATTTAGGATATGAAGTAGTGGCGACCCAGATCATGGATACCCAGATCACCAACGCTTCCGCCAGAGGCGCTCTGACAGCCATCAACAAAAACTGCGAGCATCCGGAAAAAGCCATGGAACTGCTGAACCTGATCAATACCGACCAGGAGCTGAGAAACATGCTTAACTATGGTATTGAAGGCGTTCACTGGGACAAAGTAGAGCCTACACAGGAAGAAAAAGACGCTGCAGCAGGGAAAGAGTATATTTACGACTACAAGGCGAAACTGAATCCGGAGAAACAGAAGGATTATTCTGCTCCTTACTGGGTACAGGGAGGTCTGTTCAATACTTATGTTATGGAAAACGAGCCTCTGGACAAATGGGCAACCTTCAAAGAGTTCAATGATGCTTCCCAGGAAGCGCCGTCCTTCGGCTTTGACTTTGACCTGGAGCCGGTAAGCACACAGGTAGCCGGATTCAGAAACGTACTGGACGAGTTTGGCAAATCCCTTTACACAGGAAGCGTAGATCCGGAGGAATATCTGCCGCAGCTTCAGAAGAAACTGGAAGCCACCGGTATCCAGGACGTGATCGACGAGATGCAGAGACAGATCGACGAGTGGAAAGCTTCAAAGTAAGCAGCAATAGGAAAAAAAGATAGAAGAGAGATCAGGAGCCGCCCTATTTAAGCAGGATTGGGATATGCATAAATGGGGCGGCTCCTTTTTGAGCGATACATCCGGCAAGGAACTGCCCTGCTTGCACGAGCAGGCATTTGCCGGGCAACGGACAGCGACAGGCTTTGCCTGGAGCTGTCTGCAGAATTGCAGCGGAAAGGGAAGGATGCTTCCTTATCCCATGGGAGGTTATATGGAAAAACTGGAATTAAAAGAAAACTGGGTCATGGGCAGAGCAGGAGAAGAAAACTGGAGAGAAGCCAGAGTCTGGGGATCTGTGTACACAGATCTTCTGAGAAACGGAGAGATCCCGGATCCTTACTGGAAGGACAATGAGGACCGGATCTGCGCCCTGATGGAGGAGGACTATGAGTACCGGTGCAGATTTACGGCCAAAGATCCCCGGCCTTATGCCAGGGTATTCCTTTCCTTCGAAGGACTGGATACCGTGGCGGACATCTGGCTGAACGGAACCTATCTGGGACATGCGGAAAATATGCACAGGACCTGGAATTATGAAGTCAGGGACTATCTGAAAGAAGAAAATGTACTCCGGGTGCTCTTCCGTTCGCCCTTGAAGTTTATTGCCCGGGCTTATGAGAAATATAAAAATATCGGAAATGAGGACACCTACGAAGGCTTTATGCATCTGCGGAAGGCCCACTATATGTTCGGCTGGGACTGGGGCGCCCATCTTCCTGACGCAGGGATCTTCCGGCCGGTATCGCTGTGTTATGTAAAAAACGCCTGCCTGGAAGAGGTATATATCCGGCAGCGCCAGGAAAAAGAAGACTGGCTTCTGGATTTTGAGGTCCGGTCAAAAGAAGAGCGGGAAGGAGAGTACCGGATCCGGATTTCCGCCTGCTCTCCCCGGGGAGAAACTTATGAGGCCTGGACCACTTCAGAAGGCACAGGCACCCTCCGGATAAGGGATCCCCAGCTGTGGTGGGTCAACGGCCTGGGGGAACAGCCTTTGTATCAGGTCCGGGCGGTGCTTTACCGGAACGGGGAGCAGGAGGATTGCTGGGAAAGACGGATAGGTCTGCGGAAGATGACCCTTAGGAGAGAAAAAGACCGGTGGGGGGAAAGCTTTGCCCATGAGATCAACGGGATCCCGTTCTTCGCAATGGGAGCTGACTATATACCCGAGGAACATCTTCTGGGAAAAAGGAGCAGAGAAAAGACCCGGCAGCTTTTAGAAGACTGCAAAAGAGCAAATTTTAACGTGATCCGGGTGTGGGGCGGGGGCTTTTATCCCGACGACTGGTTCTATGACATCTGCGATGAGCTGGGACTGGCGGTATGGCAGGATTTTATGTTCGCCTGTTCGGTCTACGAGCTGACTCCGGCCTTTGAAGAAAATATCCGCAGAGAATTGGAAGATAATATCCGGCGGATCCGCCATCACGCCTGTCTGGCTCTGTGGTGCGGCAATAATGAGATGGAGATGTTCGTGGACGAAAGATGCTGGGTCACCAAACATTCCGAGGTCCGGGATTATCTGTTTATGTATGAGAGGATCTTTCCGGAGATCCTGAGGAAATGCGACCCGGAAACCTTCTACTGGCCGGCAAGCCCTTCTTCCGGAGGCTCCTTTGACAATCCCAACGACCCCGACAGGGGGGACGTCCATTACTGGAAGGTGTGGCATGGAGGACGGCCGTTTTCCGAGTACCGGAAGTTCTTTTTCCGGTATATTTCGGAGTTTGGCTTCCAGGCCCTTCCCAGCAAAAAGACGATCGAGTCTTTTACCGACGATCCCCGGGACTGGAACCTGTTTTCTTACATTATGGAAAAGCATCAGAGAAATTACGGGGCCAACGGAAAGATCATGAATTACATGCAGCAGACTTACCGGTATCCCGGAAATTTTTCAGAGGTGATCTATGCTTCCCAGCTTCTCCAGGCGGACGCTATCCGTTATGGGGTAGAACATTTCCGGAGAAACCGGGGCAGGTGTATGGGCGCCGTATATTGGCAGGTGAACGACTGCTGGCCGGTGATCTCCTGGTCTTCCATTGACTATCACGGGCGCTGGAAGGCGCTCCACTATTACGCCAGAAGATTTTTTGCTCCGGTGCTTCTGTCCTGCCAGGAGGAAAGCTGGATGACCCAGGAGGCGAATATGAACCGTCAGCATTTTGCATTTGAGAAATCCATTCACCTGAATGTTTCCAATGAAACTCTGTATGAGAAAAAGCTGACTGTGAAATGGCAGGTGCGAAACGCCAGGGCGGAGATCCTCTGCAGCAAAGAAAAGGAACTTCTGGTTCCGCCTCTTTCCAGCGTCTGGCTGGAGAAGGAGGAACTGCCGGATATC
>CALWSM010000045.1 GCA_944384185.1 uncultured Blautia sp.
ATAGAGCCTTTTGTGCAGCAATATACTTTTCCACAGAAATTTTTCTCTTCTTATCGCCGGGCAGGCCAGTTCTCTTCTGGGAAACGGGATCCTGGCGGCTCTGGGCGCTTCCAGGATCAAGGGAAGCAATGTATATCTGATTGTAGCCGTCATGGGCTTCTTTCTGATCCCGCCGGGAATTTTATTCCTTTTATCGGGGAATCCTTATATCCGATATGGGGCGCTGGTGTTGTCTTTTGTGCTGATCCAGCTGGCAGCCTGCGGATTCTCCATTTTTGCCTCCTCTTTTATCCAGAGCATGACGCCGGGAAATATGATGGGAAAAGTTTCTTCTTATACCAGTTCTCTTACTCAGTGTATCCAGCCTTTAGGACAGATCCTGTACGGCTTTCTGTTCGACTGTTTTACCAAAGAGACTGCCTGGATCCTGATCATTACCGGAATCCTGCTGGGAGGCTTTGGATTTACAGCAAAGGAATTTTTTGGGAATGCAGAAAAATTTACTGAAAATTAACATTGCACGAGGAAGCTATAAAGCAACTAAATATTATCAGAAAAATAGTATAAATTAACTCTGGTTTTTTTGCGGGGAAATGGTAAATTTTAAGTATGAGGCAGAGTGAAAAAGCGGGTTTTCTGTGGCTCTGCACAAATTTCAGGAAGGAGCGTGATACTATGGGAGACCCATTTTCCGGGTTTGAGAAAAAAAGAGACTATCTGATCTGCATTGATTCAGACGGCTGCGCCATTGACAGTATGGATATCAAGCATTTCCGGTGTTTCGGCCCATGTATGGTAAAAGAGTGGGGGCTGGAGGCTCATGAAAAAGAGCTGCTGGAAAGCTGGAACGAGGTAAACCTCTATTCCATGACCAGAGGGATCAACCGTTTCAAGGGACTGGTAAAGGCTCTTACCGAAGTACAGGAAAAATACCAGCCGGTAGAAGGACTGGAGGCGTTGGTAAAATGGGCGGAGGAATCCGACGAGCTGTCTAACCCGGCTCTGGAGAAGGCTGTGGAAGAGACCGGAAATATCTGCCTGAAAAAAGCCCTGGCCTGGTCCCAGGCAGTAAATGCTTCTATCAAAGCGCTTCCCAAAGAAGAGGTCAAGCCCTTTGAAGGGGTAAAGGAAGGCATCGAAATGCTCCATGAGAGCTGTGATATTGCCATTGTGTCTTCTGCAAATTATGAGGCGGTGAAGGAAGAATGGACCAGATTCGGCCTCATCGGGCATGTGGATGTGGTCCTGGCCCAGAATGCCGGCTCCAAGAAAAGCTGTATCGAGAAGCTTCTTACCTATGGCTATGACAGGGACAAGGTTATGATGACCGGAGACGCTCCGGGAGATATGGACGCAGCGGATAAGAACGGCGTATTTTTCTATCCGATCCTGGTAAAACAGGAAAAAGAAAGCTGGGCGGATATCGGAGAGGCAAAGGACAGGCTCCAGGCAGGAACTTTTGCAGGAGAATATCAGGAAGAGTTAAAAGAAAAATTTGTGAAGAATCTTACAAAATAACAGGAATATCAGGAGGAAACCAAAATGGTGAATTTAAGAGAGAAGCCTTATTACCTTAACGACGAGCAGATCCAGTGGGTAGAAGATACCATCGCAGGTATGACCATTGAAGAGAAGATCGGCCAGTTGTTTGTCAACATGGTAGGAAACGCCGAGGAGAGGAAACCGGAGAATATCAAGAAAATACTGGATACCTATCATCCCGGTGCGATCCGCTACCATAACGCTCCCAAGGAAGAAATCTGGGCCATGGCAGACTGTCTTCAGAAGACCACCAGGATCCCTCTGCTGATCGCTTCCAACTGTGAGGCTGGCGGAAACGGCGGTACAGGCGGAGGAACGCCTATTGCAAATGGGGCGGCTATGGCGGCTATCGACTCTGAGGAGGCGGTAACAGAAATGGCCACGATCTCTGCCAGAGAAGCAGCAGCGGTAGGCTGTAACTGGAATTTCGCTCCTATCGTAGACCTGACTTACAACTGGAGAAATACCATTGTCCAGTTAAGAGCTTTTAACGACAATCCTGAGGATGTGATCCGCTATGCGAAGGCCTTCTTCAAAGGCATGAAGACCCAGAATATCGCCACCTGTATGAAACATTTCCCCGGCGACGGAACAGAAGAGAACGACCAGCATCTGATCATGGGAGTGAACGAATATGACTGCGACAAGTGGGACGCTACTTTCGGAAAAGTATATAAAGAACTGATCGACGCAGGGGTCATGACCATTATGGCCGGCCACATTGCCCTTCCCGCTTATTCCAGGAAGCTTCGCCCCGGGATCAAAGACGAAGATATCCGTCCGGCAACCCTGGCTCCGGAGCTGATCACCGATCTGCTGAAAGGCCAGCTGGGCTTTAACGGTCTGGTGGTTACGGACGCTTCCCATATGATCGGTATGTTCGGCGCAACTATCCCAAGAAAAGAGCAGGTTCCCCAGGCCATTGCCGCAGGCTGCGATATGTATCTGTTCTTCAATGACAGAGACGAAGATTTCGGCTACATGATGGAAGGCTACAAAAACGGAACCATTACAGAGGAACGTTTAAACGACGCCCTTCACAGGATCCTGGGCGTGAAGGCGGCCCTGAACCTTCATATCCTTCAGAAAGAGGGCAGACTGGTAGAGCCGAAAGAAAATCTGGCTGTAGTAGGCTGTGAAGAACACCGCAAAGCCTCCAGAGAATTTGCGGACAAATATGTAACCCTGGTCAAAGACCGCCTGAACTATCTGCCTATGACCCCGGAAAGATATAAGAGGATCAAACTGATGTATATCGGTTCCGAGGCGGTAGTGATCGCCGGGACCAAGTTTAAATCCAATGACGAGAACATCATAAAGGATATTGTGAGTCAGTTAGAGGAAGCCGGATTCCAGGTTGACGCAGAGGTTCCATCTGCAAAAGGCAAAATGGAAGATTTTAAGAAGAAATATGACTGCGTGCTTCTGATACTGAATGTCCAGGGCTTCGCCCAGTTCAACACCATGCGGGTAAAATGGGATGAGCCTGCAAAGCAGCCATGGTATATGTCTGAGCTGCCGACCTTTGTAGTATCCTTAAGCTACACCAACAATCTGATCGACGTGCCTATGGCAAGATGCTATATTAACGCTTACATGGATCACCATGAAAGCTTTGCCGCTACCCTGGAAAAGATGATGGGCAAGAGCGAGTTTAAAGGAAGATATAACGAAAATGTCTTCTGCGGAAGATGGGAAACAAGATTCTGAAAAGGAGATAGAAGAATAAATTATGAGATTTTATGAATCATTAAATGAAGGCTGGAAATTTGCAAAGACGGATCAGGTGCCGGAGAAAATACCCTGCCACGGACAGGATCAGGGCTGGGAATGGGTGGATCTTCCCCATACCTGGAACAACTGGGACGGACAGGACGGCGGCGGAGACTATTATAAAGGAAAAGGCGTCTATGTAAAGACCGTGGAAAGACCGGACGTACCTGCCGATTATAAAATCTATCTGGAATTTGAGGGAGTAAACTCCGTTGCGGAGGTTTACCTGAACAATGAAAGAGTCTGTGAACACAAAGGCGGGTATTCCGCCTTCCGTGTAGACGCAACCGAGGCTCTGAAAGAGGGTAAAGCTTATCTGGCTGTAGCAGCGGATAATAAGAACCGGACAGATGTGTATCCCCAGATGGCGGACTTTACCTTTTATGGAGGGATTTACCGGAATGTGACCATGATCTGTGTGCCCGACACCCATTTCTGCCTGGATTATTTCGGATCCGCCGGAGTGGCTTTTGATACCAAGCTCCAGGGAGAGGACGCACTGGTAAATCTTTCCGCCTGGGTAACCGACGCCAGGGAAAGCGATATGGTGCAGTTTGAGATCATGGACGAAGACGAAAATATCGTAGCGGAAGCTTTCGCACCCGCCGCCTGGGAGACAAAGGCTACCGCCTGCATTGAGAAAGCGCATCTGTGGCAGGGAGTAAAGGATCCCTATCTGTATACGGTAACGGCCAGGATTGTACGCCACAATGAAGTCCTTGACCAGGTGGAGGCAAGCCTGGGGGTAAGAGAGTTCTACGTGGATCCGGAAAAAGGCTTCTTCTTAAACGGCGTTCCCACGCCTCTGCGGGGAGTTTCCAGACATCAGGATCGTTTGGGACAGGGCAACGCCCTTTCCGAAGAAGATCATTTAGAGGATGCGTACCTGATCGCTGAGCTGGGAGCCAATACGGTCCGGCTGGCCCATTATCAGCATAATCAGGCGTTCTACGACGCCTGCGACGCACTGGGGCTGGTGGTCTGGGCGGAGATCCCCTTTATCTCTGTTATGAGCAAGGATCCCAAAGGCCATGAGAACTGCCGTCAGCAGATGAAGGAGCTGATCTATCAGAACTATAATCATCCCTGCATCTGCTTCTGGGGAATCTCCAATGAGATCACCATCGGAGGAGACCGTCCGGGACTTCAGGAGAATCTGGAAGATCTGAATAAACTGGTGAAAGAGCTTGACTCCACCAGGCTGACCACCATGGCCCAGGTATCTGCCCTTCCCAGGGAGTCCGGACACAACCAGATCACAGACGTGCTCAGCTATAACCACTATTTCGGCTGGTACGGCGGAGACTATACCCAGAATGAAAAATGGCTGGATGAGTTCCACCAGATGTATCCGGACAGACCTCTGGGAATTTCCGAATACGGCTGCGAGGGTATTATCAGCTGGCATACCGACGATCCGAAGTGCAAGGATTATACAGAAGAATACCAGGCGGAGTACCATGAGCATATGGCTAAGATCATTGATGAAAGACCCTATCTGTGGGCTACCCATATCTGGAATATGTTTGACTTCGGCTGCGACGCCAGAGACGAAGGCGGCGTAAAAGGAAGGAACAATAAAGGCCTGGTAACCCTGGACAGAAAGGTGAAAAAAGACGCCTATTTTATTTACAAGGCATACTGGTCTGAGGAACCTTTCGTTCACATCACAGGAAGAAGATATGCCCTTCGTCCTTATGACCATATGACTGTTAAGGTATATTCCAACCAGAAACAGGTGACCCTGTATGTCAACGGCAGGAGCGCAGGAACCCAGGAGGGAAATAAGATCTTCCTCTTCGAGAACATCGCTCTGGATCAGGATATCAATGTGATCACTGCAAAGGCAGAAGGCTGCCCGGCAGATACGGTCACCTTTACAAAGGTATCCCAGCCCTACGCCGGATATGTTCGCCCGGTAGATGAAGAAGACGAGGGCGCCGGAGTGAAGAACTGGTTTGAGGGAGTGGACGAAAACGGAGAGCTTCCGGAAATGACCTTTAACGAGGGATACTACAGTGTTAAAGACTTTGTCAGCGAGATCCTGGCCAACGACCAGGCTGCAGAGATCCTGGTAAGCGCCATCAATACCTATGGAACCATGAAGACAAAACGTTCCATGCTGGGGATCCTGTCAGGCGTGCCGGTAGAAGACATGGCGGAGATGTGCGCCAGCGACAAAGAAAAGAGAGAGCGTCTTCTGAAAATGGCAAACGCAGAGCTGCAGAAGATCAGGAAATGATCCGCTGTTAAATAAAAGAAAGAAGAGACCGTTCCAAAGGAATCCGGCATGTTGAAAGCCTGGAATTTCCATGGGAACGGTCTCTTCTTTTTTATTTGACACCGAAATCTGCTAACTGGCGCATAGCGCTTTTTCTGCCGGTGAAGTGTACGGCGTGGAGCCCCTGGGCTCTGGCCTCTGCCACATTGTCCAGAAGGTCGTCCATAAAGACGGCTCTGGAAGGTTCGATGTGGAAATCCTGGATCAGCTTCTGATAGATCTCCGGATCAGGCTTTAAGCAGTGGATCTGCCAGGACATGTAGCCTCCATCCATAAGATCCAGGAATTTCATTTCTTTCTGACACCGGTCAAAGAGGGGCTTGGAGAAGTTGGACAGGATATAAAGCTTATATCCCCGCTTCTTAAAATAGCTAAGCCAGCTCTTTGTGTAAGAATAAACACGAATGGTGGATCCCATCCGGTCAAAGGTTTCTCGGATCTGTTTTTCATAGGCATGATCATTCTTTATGAATGCCTGCAAAAGCTCTTCCTCTGAAAGGATCCCCCGGTCGCCTTCTGCCCAGGTATCGCTGAGGAATACGGCTTTTGCCACAGCCTGGGCTGTTTTTTCATCATATTTCAGATCTCGCAGTAATTTCTTCCAGTCATAGCGGACAAGGACTTTGCCAATATCAAAGATCAGCGTATCGATTTCGGAAGTTTCCGCCAGGATCTTTGAGATTGCTTCTTCTTTCGGACGAGTCCATTTATATACCAGAAGTATGGCGTAGAGCAGCACTGGTATGATCACTGTTCCGAAGAGAGAAGCCATCAGCATGTTGCCTGCCCCAGAATTATCCGTCAGGGCGAGGATCAATGTAAGGATATACATGCCCGCCAGAAGGATAACCCCTATGAGCGCAAGAAGTCGTTTCAGGTTCTTCACTTCTTAATCTCCCTTGTCTAGAATATCTATTATTATAATGATTTTTGAGGTATCCGTCAATGTATAAACAGCCTGGCCGCAGATTTTGGGGTTATACTTATCCGGAAATGGAAAAGGATCTGGAGATATTTGCCAGGGCTTTTCCGGAAACTATGAAGTTGAGAACTCTGGGAAAAACGGCAGATAAAAGAGAGATCTACTGCTTTATCCTGGGAAGAGAGGACGCCGGGGAAAAGATTTTTCTGTCCGGAGCCATTCACGGAAGAGAATACATGACCAGCCAGCTTCTTATGGAACAGACCGGAGAATTTCTTACAAGGCTGTACCGGGAAGAAACTTATAAAGGATATTCCTATAAAGAACTCCTAAGGGGAAAAGCCGTCTATGTGGTGCCTATGGCCAACCCTGACGGGGTCACCATCAGCCAGCAGGGGCCCGGAGGGCTGCATGACCCGGAACTTCAGAAGCTGGTCTGGAAGATCGGAGAAAGAGAAGGGGGCAGGATGCCCTGCGGTCCTTATTACAGGAGATGGAAGGCCAATGCCCGGGGTGTGGATCTGAACCGGAATTTTCCGGCTTTCTGGGAAAAGTACCATGATCTGAAAGGACAGCCCTCCAGGGAAGGTTACAAAGGCCGGGCTCCGGAGGACCAGGAAGAGTCGAAAGCTCTGGCGGAACTTACCAGACAGGAAAAATTCCGGAGGACCGTCAGCTACCATTCCTCCGGAGAAGTCATTTACTGGGATTTCGGACAAAAAGGTGAGTTCCGGAAAGTTTGCCGAAGCTTTGGGGAGCGGATACAGAGGGTCACGGGATACGGCCTGCCGGAAGGCTGGGATCATCTGGATCCGGCAGGCTACAAGGACTGGGCGGTAAAAGAAAGGAAGATCCCCAGTCTGACGATTGAGATCGGAAGGACAGAGTCTCCCCTTCCCCCTTCCGCTTTCCGGGAAATACTGAGGAGAAACCGGGGAGTTTGGGAAGAGACGCTGCTGTCTTTGTGAAAGCATTTTGAAGAATCTGTATATGTACGAAGGCTGCCGGGGTAAAAGGTATCGGATTGCCGTACTCCTTACCGTGGCAGCCTTGTTAAAAGGGGAGGATAAAGTATTTCTACTTTTTCTTTGGTCGTCTGCGGAAAGCGCCACCCATTTGTGCCATCCCTCCGTGGACTATTTCTAGTATTGCCGGGAGAGAAAAATCTATACATAATTTCAGAAAAAATATGGGCTGTTATAAAAATAGCGATTTTGCAGGAAAAGCAGAATTTAAAAATAGCGATTCTGTAGAAAAACGCCTTGATAAAAATAGCGATTTTGGGTATGCTATAGAAAAGGAGGGAATGATGATGTTTAAAAGAAAGATATATGATCAGCTGCTGCAATGGAAGGAAGAGTCCCAGGGACGTACTGCTTTGCTCATTGAAGGAGCGAGACGAGTAGGAAAATCTACAGTAGTAGAAGAATTTGGGAAAAATGAGTATGAAAGTTACATCCTTATCGATTTTTCTGTTGCGTCCCAGACGGTTAAGAATCTTTTTGAGGATCTTTCAGATCTGAATTTTTTCTTCCTTCAACTCCAACTGCACTATAGAACAGATCTTACAGAAAGAAAATCACTGATCATTTTTGATGAGGTGCAGTTATATCCTCTGGCGAGGCAGGCTATAAAAGCCTTGGTAAAAGATGGAAGATATGACTATATAGAGACCGGTTCCCTTATTTCCATTAAAAAGAATGTGAAAGATATCCTGATCCCCAGTGAAGAGAGAAAGCTTAGTATGTATCCCATGGATTACGAAGAATTTCTTTTGGCTCTCGGGGATAAAACGACAACAAAATTATTAAGAAGTGTTTTTGAAAGCCGAAAGTCTGTGGGTGAACAGATGAACCGCAGGCTGATGAGAGATTTCAGACTATATATGCTCATAGGAGGAATGCCGCAGGCTGTAGATGAATATCTTCGAACCAATAATTTCAAGACGGTAGATATGGTAAAAAGAGATATCCTTAACTTATATGAAGATGATTTTCGGAAGATAGATCCCACAGGGCGGATCTCTATGCTGTTTGACGGGATTCCTGCAGAATTAAATAAAAATACTTCCAGATATCAGGTTTCCAGTATACTGCTCAATGAAAGAGCAGATAATATCCTGGAACTGATCGCCGAGTTAAAAGATTCAAAAACAGTAGTGATATCTTATCATGCAAATGATCCAAACACAGGAATGGCTAATCATAAGGATTTGAGAAAATTTAAAATGTACCTGGCAGATACAG
The DNA here is from genome assembly GCA_944384185.1 of uncultured Blautia sp. GTDB lineage: Bacteria > Bacillota > Clostridia > Lachnospirales > Lachnospiraceae > Blautia. The sequence goes on from CALWSM010000045.1 coordinate 8,765, forward strand.
GCTTATTTACTACACTTATATTTAAAGACAGGGATTTTACAGAAAATGTGATATATGAAAAACTACTTAGCGATAAACTGTCTGCCAATCTGGGATATTTATATGAAAATGTTGTAGCACAGATACTTACTGCTAACGGAAATGAGCTGTTTTATTATACATTTCTTAATGAAAAAACAAGACGCAACTATGAGATCGATTTTATTTTAGCAAGGAAAAATAAAATCTGTCCTATAGAAGTGAAATCCTCAGGATACAAAACCCATGCTTCTCTGGACAAGTTTTCTGAAAAGTATTCGTCAAGAATATTGGAGAAGTATCTTATTTATACCAAGGATCTGCAAAAAGATAAAGATGTCCTGATGCTGCCTGTATATATGGTCCCTTTTCTATAATGCGCCAGCCGTTCCAAAGAACCCAAGGAGCTGTGGCATGAAACCTTCCCGGTCTTCACCCCAGCTCCTTTTTTAGTGGTCAGAAGTTACATAAAATAGTATTTTGGTAATATACTCATTTTCGTCATAAGAGGTAATGTAGTCATTGATACAGAATTCGTAAGAATCGGAGCAGATCTTCAGCTTATGGCTCCGGCAGTATTCCAGGATCTTTTCATAAGAACGGCCCATGGACAGATAATCCCCCACATGGTAGATCCCGGCGCATTTCCCGGCGGGAAGCTTGCGTATATTTTCGGCTTTGTCGGTTTTCTCTATGGGAAGAAAAGCATGGGAAGCCTCGGTATAACGGCCTTCCCGGATACGTTCCAGGGGAACAATGACGCCGCATTGAAAAAATACAGGAAGCTGTTTCTGGAAGGAACCGGCGAAACATTTTTTTGTGGCAATGCTGATCTCCCGGAGAGTATAAGGCTTTTCCACAGGCTGGAGCAGGATGTACTGGGAGCTGATATCTTCCAGAAATACGGAGTTTTCTTTTCCCCGAAGCTCCTTCGTCTCTTCCATCTGCTGGCAGCGGTTCACCAGACGGCTCCGGATCATATACAGTTCCCGGATCCGGCTGTCGATGACTGAGAGCTGATTTTTCATGGCGGCCAGGCTGCTGTCAATGGTGTAGTGCTGCATATGCTCTTTGATCTCGCTGAGAGAAAACCCGATTTTCTTCATAATGAGAATCGTATCCAGATAGTCCAGCTGCTTGGCGCTGTAGTACCGGTATCCGTTGTTGGGATCTGTATGATCAGGACAAAACAGGCCGATCTTATCATAGAAGATCAGGGTCTGCTTAGATATTTTCTGATATTTGGCTACTTCGCCGATGGAAAACAAATTCTCCATATAGCCTCCTCCATGTTTTGAAAGTCTTAAAGATTTTTATGAAAAAGACTTGACATTATAGTTACTATATCCTTTATTATAAAGTCCCGGAAGATAAAACACAAGCAGGAGGTGTTTTTTGTGAAGAAAAACAGATTATGGATCATAAAAGAGAAGCTTACGGAAGGACTGACCTGGAGAAAGATCTTTTTCATTATTCTGGGCGCCGGGATCTGTACCTTTGGCATACACAATATCCATCAGCGCACGGGGATCACAGAGGGCGGGGTCATCGGCCTGATGCTCCTTGTGGAGAAGTGGCTGGGGATCTCCCCTTCAGCCATCACTTCGATTCTGGATATTTCCTGTTATCTGCTGGCTTTTAAATATCTGGGCGGGCAGTTTATCAAGACTTCCATGATCTCTACTTTGAGCGTATCTTTATTTTATAAGTTCTGGGAACTGTTTCCCCCTATGCTGCCGGACTTATCCGCCTATCCTCTGGCTGCAGCGATCGGCGGCGGACTTTTTGTAGGAATCGGCGTAGGGCTTATTGTCCGCCAGGGCGGTTCCAGCGGGGGCGATGACGCCCTGGCTCTGACCATATCCCATGTGACCCGCTGGCGGCTGTCCCGGTCCTACCTGTTTACAGACCTGGTGGTCCTGGGATTGTCCCTGTCCTATATCCCGGTTTTCCGGATCGCATTTTCCCTGATCACAGTGACCATTTCTTCCTTCCTCATCGATCTGGTGCAGAACTTCGGGAAGGACAAGATATCTGAAACAGCGCAGATCCGGACCCAGGGAGAGTAAAGAGGTTAGCTGGGCTTTTAAAAGAAACAGGAAAGAGGTATAGCCATAGAAAAAAATATCTGTTATACTGTGTTCAGAAAGTGAAAGATCCCGCCGGGGCGGGAATCAAGGATTCAGCAAAGGCGCTGATAGGGAGAAATCTCTGTCAGCGTCTTTTGCTTTTACGGGAGGTTATGATATGGGAGCTTTTGACAGAGTTCTAAGCGGGATACCGGGGCTGGATGATCTGCTGGACTATATCCGAATGGGAGACAATGTGGTGTGGCAGGTGACAGATTTGGAAGAATTCCGATATTTCATGGAGCCTTTTGTAGACCAGGCCATTCGTGATAAGAGGAACCTGATCTATATGCGGTTTGCGGACCATGAACCCCTTCTCTCCCCCAGAGAGGGATTGAAGATCTTTGCGTTTAATCCGGATAAAGGGTTTGAGGCTTTTACCGTGGACATTTATAACCGGATCACTATAGAGGGGAAAGACGCTTTTTACGTATTTGACAGTCTTTCCTCCCTTCAGTCTGTGTGGTATACGGACCTGATGATGGGGAACTTTTTCCGGGTAACCTGTCCCTATCTGTTCAAGCTGGATACCGTGGCCTATTTCCCTCTCCTCAGAGGAAGACATTCCTTTGACGCCGTGGCCAGGATCCGGGATACTACCCAGCTTCTCTTAGACGTCCATACAGGGGAGAAGCTTTATGTCCATCCTTTGAAAGTATGGAACCGGTATTCTGCCAAAATGTTCCTGCCTCATTCCTGCAGTATGGATCTGGAAGATTTTAAGGCAGTAGACGGCGGCGTGGCATTGAGCCGTTACTATCAGATCCTGGAAGAGGAAGAGACACGGAAACAGGATCAGAACTTTGACAGCCACGACCGTTTTTTTTCCATGGCAAAGCTGGAGTACCGGCAGGGAAGGTTCCGGGAAGAGACGGAAAACCAGATCCTGGAAAGCACTATGACCAAGGATAAACGGCTGCAGGAAATGCTGAAGAAATATTTCAGGCCGGAGGACTATTTCAAACTCCGGGACCGGATGATCGGCAGCGGCGCTATCGGCGGCAAGGCCTGCGGCATGCTCCTGGCCAGAAAGATCGCCCATACCCTTTTGCCCGAATACCGGGCCCGCAGCGAGGCCCACGATTCCTATTACATTGGTTCGGACGTATTTTATACCTACATTGTATCCAATAACTGCTGGGAGACCAGGATCGCCCAGCGGACAGAAGAAGGCTATTTCGAGAAAGCCGGACAGCTTCAGCAGGCTTTGCTTTCCGGAGAGTTTCCTTCCAATATCCGGGAAAAGTTCCGTTCAGTACTGGAATATTTTGGCCAGAGTCCCATAATCGTCCGCTCCTCCAGCTTTCTGGAAGACGGATTCGGCAACGCCTTTGCAGGAAAATATGAGTCTGTATTCTGCGTAAATCAGGGAACTCCGGAAGAGCGGCTGAAGGTCTTTGAGGATGCAGTGCGGAGGGTATACGCCAGTATTATGGATATATCTGCTTTGGAGTACCGGAAACAGAGAGGCCTGGAACACCAGGACGAACAGATGGCTGTGCTGGTCCAGCGGGTTTCCGGCTCCCACTGGGGAGATTATTTCTTCCCGGCGGCGGCAGGAGTGGGGTACAGCTACAGCGCCTATAAGTGGAGCAAAGATATGGATCAGAGCGCCGGAATGCTCCGGCTGGTGGCTGGCCTTGGAACCAGGGCTGTAGACCGGACGGAGAACGATTATCCCAGACTGGTAAATCTGGATCGGCCGGCGGTATCCATGCAGACCAATGTGGCGGATAAACACCGGTTTTCCCAGAAAAATATGGATGTGCTGGACACGAAGGAAAACCACCTTCTCACCAAAAGCACAGATTCCCTTATGGAAATCCTGCCTCTCTGGTATAAACGGGCGGTAATGGAGAGAGACTATGAGGCAGAAGATGCCCTGAACCGTATGGGACGGTGGCGCCAGGTGTGGTTTGTCACCTGCCAGAAGCTTTTGGAGAACCGGGAGTTTACGGGACTTATGCAGAAGCTTTTGAAGACTCTGGAACAGGTCTACGGAAATCCGGTGGATATTGAATATACAGTAAATATAGAGGAAGAGGGGGACTTTGTGGTGAATCTTCTTCAGTGCCGGCCTCTATTTACGGGAAGCAGAGGGGGTAAAGTGGAAATCCCCGGTCTTTCAGAGAAAAAGATATTTTTCCATCTGAAGGATTCTTCGGTAGGTAATTCCCTGAAAAAACAGATCCATGTGGTCATACAGATTGAGCCGAAACTATATTATGAATTTCCCTATGGTAAGAAACATCAGGTGGCGGAAGCGGTAGGAAGGATCAACCGGTATTATAAAGGCTCAGGGAAAAATCTTCTTCTCATGACTCCCGGCAGGGTAGGAACCTCCTCTCCGGAGCTGGGTGTTCCGGTAACCTTTGCGGATATTTCTGCTGTCTCCGGGATCTGTGAGGTCTCGGACAGCCGGGCCGGCTATATGCCGGAGCTAAGCTACGGCAGCCATATGTTCCAGGATATGGTGGAGGCGGAGATCTTTTACAGCGCCCTGTGGGAGGATAAGCGAAAGCTGGCCTATGATCCGGAACTTTTTGCAGAAGAGGAAAATCTTTTTCCGCAGATCTGTCCGGATATGGAAGAACTTTTCCCCATGTTCCGGGTTACCAAACCGGAAAACCTCTATTACTGGAATAACGTTATGTCCGGGGAGACTCTTTGTGGAATTACCGAAAGTTAGGATTGAAAAATCATCAGATATCGTATATACTGTACCTGTTAAATTAAAACAAGAGAAATATAAAAGGCAGGTAAGATACATGGCGTTATTACAGGAATGGAGAGACAAAGCGTATTCTCAGCAGGCGGACAGAGGCCAGCTGCAGAAATTCTGGACAGATTATTTTTTAATTGAAAAGGGAATTTACGAACAGCTTCTCAGCAATCCTGATGAAGTGGTAAGAGGAACCGTAAAAGAGCTTGCAGAAAAATATAACGTAGACGTTATGACCATGGTAGGCTTCCTTGACGGGATCAACGACAGCCTGAAGGTTCCAAATCCTATTGAGGAGATGGAAGAAGATACAGAAGTAAATCTGGGCTATGATCTGGAAACTCTGTACAAGAACATGGTAGACGCAAAGGCGGACTGGCTGTACGAACTGCCCCAGTGGGATAATATTTTCTCTGAAGAAAAGAGAAAAGAATTGTACAAGGAGCAGAAGAAATCCGGAACGGTTGTAAAAGGACCGAAGATCGGCCGGAATGATCCATGTCCATGCGGAAGCGGCAAGAAATACAAATACTGCTGCGGCAGAAATAAATAAGAAAGAACAGAGGAACCTTTTGCATAAGATGGCAGAAGGTTCTTTTTTGCACGATACTGCGATGATCGGGTGGGAGAAGGAATCTTCTTCTATCTGATCGGAAAGGAGCGTTATGCCGGAAATTATCTTTCTTTGGCTGGGTCTTCTCTGCCTGGGCTATTTTGTGGGGATCGCCAGATACGCAGGCTGGACTTCTAAATTTTTCATAGTCTGGGCGGTTCTGGGAGGCGTTTTGCTGACAGCGGGGATCCTGATCCTGACGGACAGGATTCCCCGGAATATCCAGACCCTCTGCTGGGTATTCGGACTTCTTTTGTTGGCTTCTGTACTGGCGGTAATGGGAGTGATAGCCTCCGTCATGTTCCTGACTGTGGAGCCGGATCTGGACTATCTGGTGGTACTGGGGGCTCAGGTGATGGGAATAAGACCCAGCCGGTCCCTGCAGTATAGGATCGACAGCGCCTGTGAATATCTGAAGGAAAACCCCGGTACCCGGGCAGTGCTTTCCGGGGGAAAGGGACCTGACGAAGGGATTTCTGAAGCCAGGTGCATGTATGAAGAAATGCTCCGCCAGGGAGTGGACCGGGAGCAGCTGATCCTGGAGGACCGGTCTGCCAGCACCAGCCAGAATATTGCATTTACCCGGAATCTTCTGAGAGAAATAACAGAGAGGGAAGAGGGTGCAGAAGGGATCCCCCGGCGTCTGAAGGTGGGGATCGTCACCAACGGCTTTCACCTGTACCGGAGCATGGCCATAGCCCGGAAGAAAACAGACTGGCAGGTCTATGGGATCGGAGCCAGAAGCAATGCTTTTCTCCTGCCCAATTATCTCTTCCGGGAATTTTTCTGCGTGATAAAAGATAAACTGCTGGGAAACCTGTGAGGGATCCGGATGCCCTTAATTCAGCTTTCGGAACTGGAGAGGCGTCACTCCAGCAGTCCGTTTAAACATCGTGATAAAATGGCTGACGCTGGAGAATCCGGTAAGCCTGGCAATATCCTGTATTTTTAAGTGAGGGTCTGTGATCAGCAGGCCCTTTGCTTTATTGATCCGGAAAGAGGTCAGGTATTCATAGGTGGAACATCCCAGGAAACGCTCAAAAAGCCGGGCCAGATACTGAGGGGTGATATAGACCAGACGGCTGAGGTCCTCTACGGTCAGTTCCAGACTGTAATTATTTTCGATTTCTTTCATAACCGGCTCGACATATCGTTTATACAATTCTTCCTTTTCCAGATCGTGAGTGTAACCCCCTTCGACAAATTCCAGAAGAAGATCGTAGCAGCA
>CALWSM010000046.1 GCA_944384185.1 uncultured Blautia sp.
GGGATCCCTGTGTATAAGATGCGGTATGCAGGCGTTCTCATCTCCGGGCTTTTCGGAGGCCTGGGAGGGATCGTTTATATTACGGCAGGCGTCAGCGAGTGGAAATTTGAAAACGGCGTAGCCGGTTTCGGATTCCTTGCACTGGCGGTTATGATCTTCGGCCAGTGGGAGCCAAAGCTGATCGGGCTGGCGGCCCTTCTTTTCGGGCTGTTCCGGGCTCTGTCCAATGTTTATGCAGGGTTTGATATCCTGGAGGCGCTGAACGTGCCAAGCGCAGTTTACAACATGCTTCCTTATATCATTTCTCTGGTGGTGCTGGCCTTGTTCTCCAGGAACTCCAGAGCGCCCAAAGCAGAGGGTATTCCCTACGATAAGGGGCAGAGATAAGCTGCCCCACGTTTTCAGGGGAGACAGAAAAATAAAAAATCAGAACGAGGAGAAGACAGCATGGAAAGATTTGCCATCAGAGGCCATATCTGTTACAGTGAAGATAAGAACAGAATACAGACGATAGAGCATGGATATGCAGTATGTGAAAATGGAATATGCCAGGGAGTATTTGATAAGCTTCCCGGGAAATGGAAAGGGATCCCCTGTATCGATCACGGAGACAGACTGATCCTTCCGGGACTTGTGGATCTTCATGTCCATGGACCCCAGTACACCTTCCGGGGGCTGGGCATGGATATGGAACTGATCGACTGGCTGAATACCCACACTTTTCCGGAGGAAGAAAAGTATCAGGACGAAGAGTATGCAAAAAAGGCCTATGAGATCTTCGTCGATGACCTGCTCCACAGCGCTACCACAAGAGTCTGCGTCTTTGCCACCTGCCATAAGGAAGCGACTTTATGGCTGATGAAAAGGATGGAAGAGGCAGGGCTGGCAGGATACGTGGGCAAGGTGAATATGGATCGGAACAGTCCCGAAGGTCTCTGCGAGAAAAGCGCCGGGAAGTCGGCGGAGGACACAGAAGCATGGATCCTGGAAGCGGCAGGTCTTGCGAATGTCCGGCCGATCCTGACTCCCAGGTTTATTCCTACATGCTCTGACGAGCTTCTGGAAAAGCTGTCGGCTCTCCGGAAAAAATACCGGCTTCCTGTTCAATCCCACCTGTCTGAAAATCAAAAGGAGATGGAATGGGTCCGCAGTCTCTGCCCCCAGGCCGCATGCTACGGGGATGCATACCGCCTTCACGGACTGTTCGGCGGAGAATGCCCTACGATCATGGCCCACTGTGTCTACAGCAATGAGGAAGAGATTCGGATGATGAAGGAGCAGGGAGTGTTTATCGCCCATTGCCCGGAATCCAATGCAAACCTGGCCTCGGGAATCGCCCCGGCCAGAAGGTTTCTGGACATGGGACTGAAGATGGGGCTTGGTACAGACGTGGCGGCAGGAACCTCTCTTTCCCTGTTCCGGGCCATGGCCATGGCGATCCAGTGTTCAAAGCTTCGATGGAGGCTTCAGGATCAGCGTATGGCGCCGCTGACGGCAGAAGAAGTATTTTACCTTGCCACAAAAGGGGGAGGAGAATTTTTCGGAAAGACGGGCAGTCTGGAAAAGGGCTATGAATTTGACGCCGTAGTCATTGACGACAGAATGCTCCGCCATGCCCGGGCGCTTTCTGTAAAAGAGCGGCTGGAACGGCTGATCTACCTGGCGGAAGACGGACAGATCCAGGCAAAATATATCAAAGGGAAACAGGTGCTTCCCATGTAAAAGAGGGTAGGTGACGAAAGATGGAAAATAAATACCTGGCAAAGATACTGCCTTTCTTAAATGAGATCGAAAAGGAAAGAAGAGAACAGTTTGAACAGTATTTCCGCACGGCGCCCATGTGGCTGATGGATACCTTTGTGGTGGAAGAACTGGAAAAAGGCACGGTTTTTGTCCAGGAAGGCGAGCCGGCGGACACGATCTATCTGATCGGAAAAGGGCTGATCAAGGCTACCGATTACCGGATTTACGGCATTAATTATGATTTTACCGTATTTGATAAGGTTTACGCTTTCGGCGGTATGGAAGTGATCATTAACCTGGATAAGTACCAGACTACCCTGCAGACCGTGACAAAGTGCACGGTACTGAAGATCCCCAAAGAAGGATTTAAAAAGTGGCTGTATTCCGACATCGCCGCCCTTCGGCAGGAGAGCAGGCTGATGGGAGAATATCTTCTGGAACAGGCCCGGGACAGCCGTATGCTTTTGTTCCTTCAGGGGGCGGACAGGGTGGCCTTCCTGCTGATGAAACGATACCGGAAATACGCTGAGAACGGAGTCATGAAGATGAAAAGCGACCGCCAGGAACTGTCGGATTTCACCGGGCTGTGTGTGAAAACCATTACCCGGTCCGTGAAAAAGTTCAAAGAAAAGGGACTTATCACCACCCAGGGTAGCTACATTCTGATCAACTATGAACAGTACTGCCAGATGGAAAAGATGATAGGGGAGATCCTGGCGGAAGATCTATGAAAGGAATGGATATCAATATGGAAAACAAATTAAAGACTTGTCTGGCAAGTATCAGAGAGAAAACAGACTTTAGACCGGAGGCGGCCCTGATCCTGGGAAGCGGGCTGGGAGATTATGCGGAAGGAATCCAGATAGAGGCCGTTGTGGACTATGGGGATATCGAAGGGTTTCCTGTATCTACCGTAAAAGGACACAAAGGACGTTTTGTTTTCGGATATGTGGGGAAAGTTCCTGTGGTCATCATGCAGGGAAGAGTCCATTATTACGAAGGCTATCCCATGTCTGACGTGGTGCTGCCTACAAGGCTGATGGGACTTTTGGGAGCGAAAAAGCTGATCCTTACCAATGCGGCGGGAGGTATCAATGAGAGCTTTCAGCCGGGGGACTTTATGATGATCACCGACCAGATCGCAACGGGGGTGCCCAGTCCTCTGATCGGCCCGAATCTTGAGGAACTGGGAGACCGGTTCCCGGATATGAGTGAAGTGTACAGCAAAAGGATCCGGGAAGTGATCCGCAAGGCTGCAAAAGAGTGCGGGATCCCTCTCCGGGAAGGCGTCTATGTACAGCTTACCGGTCCCAATTATGAGACCCCGGCGGAGGTCCGGATGTGCCGGATCTGGGGCGGAGATGCAGTGGGGATGAGCACGGCCTGCGAGGCTATGGCTGCCCGGCATATGGGAATGGAGATCGGAGGGATCTCCTGCATCACGAATCTTGCCGCCGGACTGTCTGCCGGTAAACTGGACCATAAGGAAGTGCAGGAAACCGCCGACAGAGTTTCCGTACAGTTTAAAGAGCTGGTTACAAAGATCATAGAAAATCTGTAAAAGGCTGCAGAGAGAGGAGGCAGATATGAACATAGAACAGCTTCCGAAACTGGATCTCCACTGCCATCTGGACGGCTCTCTTACAAAAGCCATGATAGAGAGAACCCTGGGGAAAAAGGTGGACAGGGAGGACCTGACGGTATCGCCGGACTGCCGGAGCCTTACCGAATATCTGAAAAAGTTCGACTTGCCCCTGCAATGTCTCCAGGACGAAAAGGGCCTGGAAGAAGGCGCTTATACCTTTGTGGAGGAAATCGCAAAAGAGAAGGTGGAGTACATTGAGGTGCGCTTCGCTCCCATGCTTTCCGCCCATGAAAATTTAAGCTGCAACAGGGTGATCGAGGCGGTAAGGAGAGGCATGGAACGTGGAAAAGAAGACTTCCGGGTGCGCTATGGGATCATTGTATGCGCTATGAGAAATCACAGTGAAGAACAGAATCTGCACATGCTCCAATGTGCCAGAACATATCTGGGGGAAGGGGTATGTGCGCTGGATCTGGCAGGCGATGAGTCTGCCTATCCAACTGCAGGGTTCCGCAATCTTTTCCGGGAAGCAAAAAAACTGGGCATGCCCTATACGATCCATTCCGGGGAAACAGGAAACCTGGAAAATGTCAGGGAGGCCTGGGAACTGGGAGCGGCCAGGATCGGCCATGGGATCGCTCTGAAAAAAGATCCCAGGCTGATGAAAGCCTATGCCGGAGCCGGCATCGGCGTGGAGATGTGCCCTACAAGCAACTTTCAGACGAAGGCGGCCCAGAGCTGGCAGGATTATCCCCTACGGCAGTTTTTGGAGGAAGGGATCAAGGTTTCCGTAAATACAGATAACCGGACGGTCAGCGGGACGACCATGACGAAAGAGCTTACACAGATCTACCGGCAATACGGAGAAGATGAAGAGCTGATCCTCACCCTGCTGCGGAATGCCGCAGACACAGCCTTTGATCCGGAGATCCGGGAAATTTTTGAGAAGAAATGGAAAGGAATTTAAGATGGATAGAAGAGAGATTTTAAAATATGTAGATCATACTTTACTGACACAGAGCGCCACCTGGACGGAGATCCGTCAGATCCTGGACGACGCCATAAAATACGGAACAGCCTCTGCCTGCATTCCCCCATCCTATGTGAAACAGGCGGCGGAATACGTGGAAGGAAAGCTGCCGGTCTGCACGGTGATCGGTTTTCCCAACGGCTACAGCACTACGGCGGTTAAGGTTTCTGAGACAGAGGACGCTGTCGCCAACGGAGCCTCTGAGATTGATATGGTCATCAACATCGGCAGGCTGAAGGATAAGCAGTATGAGGAGATCGAAGAGGAGATCCGGCAGATCCATCGGGCCTGCGGAGGAAGGATCCTGAAGGTGATCATTGAAACCTGCCTTCTCACAGAGGAAGAAAAAATAAAAATGTGTGAGATCGTCACAAAGGCAGGGGCGGAATATATAAAAACATCTACCGGATTTTCCACCGGAGGAGCCACTTTTGCAGATGTGGAGCTGATGCGGAAGCATGTGGGAAAAGAGGTGAAAGTAAAGGCTGCCGGCGGTATTTCTTCCTTTGACGATGCGGAAAAATTTATCGCTCTGGGAGCGGAAAGACTTGGTACCAGCAGACTGGTGAAGATCATGAAAAACGATATGGGAGCGGGATATTAAAAAGGAGGAGCAGGCACAAATAGGATTGCATATCAGAATAAGCCGATGTATAATAAGGCTGTTTGCCTGGGGCAGGGGCCGGGATCCCGAAGCCCCTGCCCGGACAGTACAAAAATTTCGTATGATATGCAGGGAGACCATTATATGAAAGCTCTGAAAGATTTTTTTAGAAAAGAGACGGTTTTCTGCGTCTCTTTTTTGCTTGCTGTTATTTCGGCGGCAGCGGTAAGGCCGGATCCGGTTTATCTGACTTATCCGGACTACAGGACCCTTGCGCTGCTGTTCTGCTTTATGATCATTGTAGCCGGTTTTCAGTGGCTGGGGATATTTTCTCTTTTGGGAGAGACTTTATTAAAGAAAGCCAGCAGCCTGCGGAACCTGTCTGTGCTTATGGTGCTTCTGTGCTTTTTCTCCAGTATGATCATCACAAACGACGTGACCCTGATCACCTTTGTACCCTTTACCATGCTGGTATATCAGATGGTAGGCCGGGAAGACCGGATCCTGCAGATCGTGGTGCTGGAGACCATTGGGGCAAACCTGGGAAGCATGGCCACCCCTATAGGAAATCCCCAGAATCTCTATTTATATTCCATGTCGGGGATCACTCTGGGGGAATTTGCCCGGGCAGTCTGGCCCTATGCGGGGCTTTCCCTGATCCTTCTGTTGTGTATCCTTTTTACGGAGAAAAATGAAGCTTTGCAGAGTATCCCGGTAAAGGAACAGGAAGAAGTCCGGATGGGAAAAGCCTTTCCCCAGCTGCTTGCCTTCATTGCTTTGCTTTTCTTATGTCTGCTGGTGGTATTTCGGATTTTTCCCTATATTCCCGTGCTGATCTGTGTGGCGGCGGCTGTGCTGGCAGTGAACCGCAGGCTGTTTGGAAAAGTAGATTATTTTCTCCTGCTGACGTTTCTTTGCTTTTTTATTTTTATCGGAAATATGAAGCGGATCCCGGAGATCAGCGGTACCCTGGCTTCTCTTGTCCAGGGAAAGGAACTGTGGGCAGGAATCCTTGCCAGCCAGATCATCAGCAATGTCCCTGCGGCGATCCTGCTGGCAGGCTTTGCAGGGAATTTTTCCCTTCTCCTTACGGCGGTTAATCTGGGAGGCCTGGGAACCTTAGTGGCCTCACTGGCAAGCCTGATCTCCTTTAAGTTTTATTCGGTGGAATACCCCCGGAGAAAAGGGCGGTTTATGGCAGTATTTACGGTATGGAACCTGGTTTTTCTGGGGATCCTTACCTGTGAGGCCCTTATCCTTACATAGCTGTCAGATACACCGCCTCGAAAAAGCATCCCGATGGAGAAAGAAAAAGTTGAGGAATCTCTCTTGTACACCGGAATCCGGGGGCGTATAATGTGGGATATCAAAGAAGATACGGAGGAGAAAATAAAGAAAAATGGACAGGAAAAAGCTCTTTTTTTCCAACGCCGACCTTCGGAAGCTGATCCTTCCGCTGGTGGTGGATCAGTTCCTTCAGGCCTTTGTGGGACTTGCGGACTCTGTTATGGTGTCCAGCGTAGGGGAGGCTGCGGTGTCAGGGGTTTCTCTTATCGATACGGTCATGGTGCTGATCATCAATATCTTTACGGCGCTTGCCACAGGAGGAGCGGTGATCGCCGGGCAATTTCTGGGCAAGAAAAGGACAGAAATGGCCTGCAAGGCTACCAATCAGCTTCTGGCCTTTACGCTTAAGGCGTCGCTGGTCGTGATGATCCTGGGATATCTGGGACGGGATCTGATCACCCATGTGATCTTCGGAAATATTGAAGCAGATGTTCTTTATAACTGCAATGTTTATATGATGATCGTGTTTGCTTCGATTCCCATGATCGCCTTGTATAACGCAGGGGCGGCGGCTTTCCGGGCAATGGGAAATTCCTCTATTGCCATGAAGACCTCTCTGCTGATGAACGCCATTAATATCTGTGGAAACGCTATTTTGATCTACGGGCTCCACAGAGGAGTAGAGGGAGTTGCAATCCCCACTTTAGTTTCCAGGACTGTAGCCTGTATTGTCATGCTGTTCATGCTGAACGACCAGAAGCATATGGTCCATATTTACCACCCATTTTCATTTAAGACGGACTGGTCTCTTCTGAAAAAGATCCTGTATATCGGAATCCCCAACGGATTAGAGAACAGTATGTTCCAGCTTGGAAAGATCATGGTGCTGAGTATTGTGACAGGCTTCGGGACTGCGTCCATTGCTGCCAATGCAGTTTCCAATAATGTGGCTACTTTTGCCACCCTTCCGGGAATGGCCATCGGCTTTGCCATGCTCACCGTAGTATCCCAATGCGTGGGGGCCGGAGATTTTGAACAGGTAAAATATTACACCAAAAAGCTGCTCAGGATCATATATATTTCCGCCTTTGCCATTAACATTCTTGTGGTGCTGGCGGTTCCTTTTGTAGTAAGCATCTACGGGCTTTCGGAAGAAGCCACCGGCTATGCCCGGCAGATCCTGTTTTATCATTCCGCCTGCGTAGTGACCATATGGCCGCTGTCCTTCTCTCTGCCAAATACTCTGAGAGCTGCGGCAGATGTAAAATTTACCATGGGACTGTCGATCTTTTCCATGTGGGTATTCCGGATCGGGTTCAGCGCAGTGCTGGGCGTTTATCTCCACATGGGCGTGTTTGGCGTGTGGGTGGCCATGACCATTGACTGGCTGTTCAGATCGATATGCTTTGTGGCCAGATACATAAGAGGAAAATGGAAACATGCCGCATTGGTATAGAACGAAAGAGAATTATGAATAAAAAAACATTTAAAGAACCTCAGATCCCCCGGGAACTGGCAGAGGTCAGAGACGCCCGGGCGCTTATGGAAGCCGCCAGGGAAGAGGAGGGGGAAATTTTCAGAAGAAGCTTTAACGGGATTTTTCTGTCCCGGATCGACGGAAGCCATATTTCCTTTCAGCAGACGGCGTTCCAGAATTGCAGATTCCTGAACTGTTGTTTTGACAGAGCCAGCTTCACCGACGTAAGATTTATAAACTGTGATTTTTCCAATTCCAGTATGAATGATGTAAGCCTCCAGAGCTGTGCTTTTGTAAATTGTAAGGCTCTGGGAACGGATTTTTACGGAAGCAATATCCGCCATGTTTCCATGGAGAACTGCAATTTCAGAGACGCAGGTATGGATGCCGTGCGTATGAGCTATGTGAAGGCCTACCATACAGATTTTACCGAAGCCAGCTTCAGTAAATGTAATATCACCAATGTAGACTGGAAGGACGACTGCTTCAAAAACGCCAGCTTTTTCAAAACCTGGCTGAAGGATATTGACCTTACAGAGTGCGACATTACCGGTATTGTGATCTCCGACGCCAAAGATGAACTGAGAGAGACGGTGGTAAATCTGGAGCAGGCCATTGCGCTGGCTAAGAGGCTGGGGATCGTGATCAAGGAGCTGGAGAGATAGAGACAGACGCCGCAGATGGCTTTGCACTGTAAATGGGCCGCTGCAAATGAGGGGATTTTTCCCTTGTAAAATATAAGGGGATACTCTATAATGGAGTGGATGATCCGGGCGGCAGATGATGAGATACCGGATCGATATTTTTTAAAAGATGATAAAAAGAACAGGAGGGTACTTTCTTGAAGAGAGAAACCGTTATCGTGCTTGACTTCGGCGGCCAGTATAATCAGCTGATCGCAAGACGGGTGCGCGAATGCAATGTTTACTGCGAAATTTATTCTTATAAAACAGATATTGAAAAGATCAAAGAAATCCAGCCGAAAGGCATTATCTTTACCGGAGGCCCAAACAGCGCCTACCTGCCGGATTCCCCCACCTACACAAAAGAAATTTTTGAACTGGGCGTGCCTGTTCTGGGAATCTGCTATGGTTCTCAGCTGATGATGCACCTGCTGGGGGGAACTGTGGAAAAGGCTCCTGTGAGAGAATACGGAAAGATCGAGGTAACGGTAGATCAGAAATCCAAACTTTTCGAGAATGTGTCAGAGAAGACGATCTGCTGGATGAGCCATAACGACTATATTTCCAAACCGGCTCCCGGATTCGAGATCATCGCCCATACGGCAGACTGTCCTGTGGCGGCAGTAGAAAATACAGAAAAGAAGCTTTACGCAACCCAGTTCCATCCGGAAGTCCTGCATACGAAAGAAGGAAAGAAGATGCTTTCCAACTTTGTCTATAACGTATGCCAGTGCTCCGGCGACTGGAAGATGGATTCCTTCGTAGAGGAAACCATTAAAGCTGTCCGTGAAAAAGTCGGAAACGGAAAAGTGCTGTGCGCTCTTTCCGGCGGCGTAGATTCCTCTGTGGCAGCCGTTCTCCTTTCCAAGGCAGTAGGCAGCCAGCTGACCTGTGTGTTTGTAGACCACGGCCTTCTCCGCAAAAACGAAGGAGACGAGGTTGAGGCGGTATTCGGCCCGGAAGGCCCCTATGACCTGAACTTTATCCGTGTAAACGCACAGGAAAGATTTTACGGCAGATTAAAAGGGGTAACAGAGCCGGAGGAAAAACGGAAGATCATTGGCGAAGAATTTATCCGGGTATTTGAAGAAGAGGCAAAGAAGATCGGCGCCGTAGACTTCCTGGTGCAGGGAACCATCTACCCCGACGTAGTGGAAAGCGGCGTGGGAGGAGAATCCACGGTGATCAAATCCCACCACAATGTAGGCGGACTGCCCGACTATGTAGATTTCAAAGAGATCATCGAGCCTCTCAGAGACCTGTTTAAAGATGAGGTACGCCAGGCAGGCCTGGAGCTTGGAATCCCGGATTACCTTGTATTCCGCCAGCCCTTCCCCGGCCCGGGACTGGGAATCCGCATCATCGGCGAAGTAACTGCCGAGAAGGTGAAAATGGTCCAGGACGCAGACGCTATCTGGAGAGAGGAGATCGCCAAGGCGGGTATTGGCAGAGAGATCGGCCAGTACTTTGCAGCGCTGACCAATATGCAGTCTGTAGGGGTTATGGGAGACGAGAGAACCTATGACTACGCCGTTGCGCTGAGAGCAGTGACGACCACAGACTTCATGACGGCGGAAAGCGCAGAGATCCCGTGGGATGTGATCGGAAAAACAACCAGCAGGATCGTAAATGAAGTGAAGCATATTAACAGGGTGCTTTACGACTGCACGGGGAAACCACCAGCAACGATTGAGTTTGAGTGATGAGATGAGTTGTAAAAATCCAGTGTTTATGAGGGTTTCAAACAAATTTGTTTAAGCGCTGGCAACGATTTGGCAACATTTCGGGTATCACTCGCTGAATAACAGAATACTTCAATAACAGAAAAACCTTACTGATTTTCAGAAATGAAGCTGAAAGTCGGTAAGGTTTTTTGGTTATACATTGTTTTTTATATACTCGTGAAATTCTTGTAATTCATTTGCTTTAATGTAATAGCCTAAATTGGTCATAATCGGCGTTGCTGTTTGCACTTTTTGTTTTGTGGGAATGGTGGTCACAATAAGTTCCCCTTGTGCATTGTATTGAGGCCCAGCATAAAGAATTCCAATAAGAATTATTCGCTTTGCGCCTAAATAAGTATTTCCGTTTTTATCAGAATATCCATTCTCATTTAGTATATAAATGGGAGAACCTGATGATCCAGGGAAACAAGCCATATCAACTACGCCTATACCATTTTCATTGAAATCAATGGCAGGGTGTGAAGCAGTATATCCTCTCCTAAAAATCGGAAGATTGTTTTTAGAGTCCCATAATCCGATAGGATATCCCACCATAACTAATTCTTCAAGAGCACTTAGCGTTTCGAGCTTTGGCCTGGTAGCTATAATTGATTTATCGTTAGCGATATAAAAAACATCTTTTCCGGTTGTTTGTCTTACTTTTTCAAATACTGGGTTAATAAAGCAAAAACATAAATCTTTTGTAGAATGAAAAATCCAATTAGTTGTGTATGTAACCTGATGATTTTCAGTTGAAGAATTGTCTCCGTTATTTAGATGAAGATAAAAAGTCATGGTTTCAGTAGGATTATTATTTACAACATGTTTGTTCGTAATGATAGTTGGATAAATTTTTCCGTTTACATCAAAATTATAGAAAAAACCTGTACCAGAAGAACCATCACTGGCTAATAACTTGACCGTGTTGAATAATAATTGCTCGGAAATTGTTTGCGGTTTCATAAGTACCTCCTAATTTATAGTAGCTGTAATTTTAGGATTTTCAGGATTTGCCAATAGATGGCTTTGTGTGTCTTGATTCGCATTCAGGATATTTGTACCGCCACTGGTCGTATTCCTCTTTGGTTATCTCTCCCCGTTCCAGACGGGCAGCCTGCTCCTGCCATGCGTGGAACATATCAAACATAGTGGAGTAGGTGGAGCCAGTGGACTTATCCAGCCGCAGGCATACTTCTCCATCAATCTCTCCGATTTTCAGCCCGTACATATCTTCCAGTGCAAAGAGCGTGTGCATAAGACCTATATAGCTGTCTATTTCCGGGACAGTGATTGCACGAGGACTTACATCAAGGATATGTGCCATTTCTTTTACAAGGTCTTGTTTCGGCGTTCTGGCTTCTGATTCGTACTGCGCCATACGAACATCAGAGGTTTTTCCGAGAAAACCGAGGATTTCGCCTAGCTGCTTCTGCGTCATGCCTTTTCGATTGCGGAAAAAGCGTATTCGTTTGCCGATTGCCATAATAAAACCTCCGTTGCAGTTATAGTGATACAACCATTCTTGACTTAAACAAATTTGTTGAATTTAGTATAACACGGCACAACAGGAATAGCAAGAGAAACTTAAATAAAAAAAGTTAATATTTTTCTGCAAACCACTTGACTTAACGGAATTTATTTAGTATTATAAATATAACTTAAACAAAAAGAGTTAAAAACTGAATGACAGTCCAAACTGAACAAACGCCATGACTTCCAGAAATGGAACGAGCGGCTCTCATATATGAGGGACTGGCACAGCGCCGAACAGGGTTGCCTGCCAGAACAGGGAGGCAGAACGGCGAAGATTTTAAAGGAAAGGGGGACGATAACGGAATGGCAGAAAAATCATTTATGACTGTGGAGGAAGTGGCAGCGGAATTGCAGGTGTCAAAGTCAAAAGCCTACCAGATTGTGAGGGAACTGAACGCAGAATTACAGAAACAGGGCTATCTGACGGTGGCGGGACGTGTGAACGCTACATTTTTCCGCAAAAAAGTCTGTTACAGCGATTAAAACGTAAAAAGATTTTGCGTGAAAAGGAGATGATTTGAATGGCTGTATACAAAGACAATGCTACGGGAACGTGGCGGGTAATCTATCGCTTCACGAACTGGAAGGGGGAACGGAAGCAGACACAGAAACGGGGATTTGCTACGAAACGGGAAGCGCAAGCATGGGAGCATGAGGTCATGCTGAAACAGAACTCAAAGTTGGATATGACTTTTGCCAGCTTCTTTGAGGTTTACGAAGCCGACAAGAAACAGCGCGTCAAGGAAAGCACATGGGAATCCAAAAGCCATGTAATCCGCACAAAGATTTTACCGTATTTTGGGAATCGGAAGATAGCGGAGATTGAGGCAAAGGACGTTATCGCATGGCAGAATGAACTTATGGCGTACCGGGATGAGAAAGGAAAGCCTTATTCATCTGACTATCTGAAAACCATACACGCTCAGCTAACGGCGATTTTCAATCATGCTGTGAACTTTTATAACCTGTCGTACAATCCGGCAAGACGGGCAGGAACAATGGGAAATGAGGTTCCGAAAGAAATGAATTTCTGGACGAAAGAGGAATATCTGAAATTCTCCGAAGCCATGATGGATAAGCCACGTTCCTATTATGCCTTTGAAATGCTTTACTGGTGTGGAATCCGCTCCGGCGAACTGCTGGCGCTTACTCCGGCTGATTTTGATTTTCAGAAGCAGACAGTCACAATCAGCAAGACATTTCACCGCTCTAAAGGGCGGGATATTATCACAAGCCCGAAAACGAAAAAGAGTAACCGTACAATCAAAATGCCGCCGTTTCTCTGTGAGGAAATGCAGGAATATATCAAAATGCTGTATGACATTCAGCCGGACGAGCGTCTGTTTACGGTCACGAAATCCTATCTCAATCACGAAATGGAGCGAGGGGCGAAGCGGGCGGGCGTAAAGAAGATTCGCGTGCATGATATTCGTCATAGTGCGGTTTCTCTGTTAATCGACATGGGATTTTCAGTGCTGGCGATTGGGGAGCGCATGGGGCATGAAGCGGAGAAGATCACCTATCGTTATGCTCACTTGTTCCCTACGGTGCAGACAGAAATGGCGGAGAAACTGGAAATGGAGCGAATGACAAAGGAGGGTGCAAATGGAAAGAACACTTGATTACAAAGGACGGTGGCGTAATCATACGGTAGCGTTCCGGGTGTCTGACGAGGAATCAAAGCTGCTCAATGATTTGGTGGCGCTGTCGGGCTTGACAAAGCAGGACTATATCACAAGGCGGCTGCTGTGCCGGGATGTAGTGGTACAGGGCAATCCGAGGGTTTATAAGGCGCTGAAAAACCAAATGGTGGCTATCTACGAGGAATTGAAGCGGCTGGAAGCGTTAAGCCCGGACAATGACGAACTACTTTACACGTTGCAGGTAATAGCAATCACATTAGATGGTCTGAAAGGAGAAGATGAATGACAGAAAAAATGAAAACGACTGCTCCCTTATCATCTGTTGGCGCAGATGGGGCGCAGCCGCAATTAAAAAATCACAGTGAAATTATAGCAAATGAAACAGCACAAATCAATCTGCAAGCCGCACAAAACCCGGAGAAATCCGGGAACGGCGGGCTTCAAACCGTTTCTATGACGGAACTGTATGATACCGTCTACCCGCCGAGAACGCCGATTGTGGACGGTTTTCTCTATGGCGGCACTTATCTCTTTGTGGGTGCGCCGAAAGTTGGAAAATCGTTCTTTATGGGGCAGCTTGCCTATCATGTGGCAATGGGGCTTCCTCTGTGGGATTATCCCATCCGAAAGGGGACGGTATTGTATCTGGCACTGGAAGATGATTATGCGAGGCTTCAGCGGCGGCTCTCCGGTATGTTTGGTGTGGAATGTGCGGATAACCTGTATTTTGCGACACAGGCAAAGACATTGAATGAGGGCTTAGACAGGCAATTAGAGGAATTTCTGAAAGCGCATACGGACGCGAGGCTGATTATCATTGACACGCTCCAGAAAGTGCGTGAGGTCGGCGGGGACAGGTACAGTTATTCCAGCGACTACGAGATTGTGACAAAATTAAAGTCGTTCAGCGATAAATACGGTATCTGCCTGCTGGTGGTTCATCACACACGCAAGCTGGAATCTGAGGACAGCTTTGATATGATTTCCGGCACGAATGGGCTGCTTGGAGCGGCAGACGGGGCGTTTATCATGCACAAGAAAAAGCGCACTGACAATGAGGCAGTCATGGATATAGTGGGGCGTGACCAGCCGGATCAGGAACTGACTATAGAGTTCGACCGGGAGCGCTGCGTCTGGAAATTCAAAAAGGCAGAAACGGAACTGTGGAAACAGCCGCCGAATCCCCTGCTGGAAGCAATCAACAATTTTCTGACAGAAGATAAGCCGGAATGGGAGGGGACAGCAACAGAACTTGTGAGCCAGTTGCCGGATATGCAGATACAGGCAAACGTGCTTTCCAGAAAACTGAATGTAGTCAATAGCCAGTTGCTTAATGACTATGGAATTTTTTATGACAATAAGCGGGGGCATGAAAGGAAGATTATTCTGAAACGGCTTGAGCCGAGAGAGTAAAAGCGACGATATGCGTCGGTTGCGACGGTATTTTTTACAGTGGGCTGGTATAGAAAATATCGACGCTATCGACGCAAACCGACGCAGAAAGGATTTTTATGAAGAACGTGCAAATCCCTTATGAATTATTTGTATCTCTGATCCGCTATCATCTAATGGAAGAAAATGATTGTCTGAATGAAATCCGGCAGGGGTTGGAACAGAAATTGGATTCTCTGGTTCGCCATGAATTATATGCGAAATATAAGACTGCTCCCACACAGGAAGAACGGGAAAAAGCCAGACAGGAATATCTGGAAAAACGTGGAGTGCCGGATAGCTTCCGCTGGTAATTTCTCTTTGATGATAACAGACAGGAGCGTGTCACGCTCCTGTGGATAGCAGACAACGAGAAAGGTGTGATTTGATGATAATTCAGCCGGAATGGGGAACCCGAAATGTGAACAAATATTTTTACGAAAGTGAAGCCCGTAGGATTGCCGCACTCAATGAAATCTTTGGAGATGTGGAACTGACTGCGGCAGAAATGCGGACGCTGGTATGGCTGTGCGGGTGGGAGGAATGTACGGTAGAAAACGTACTTTCCGCTATCCGAAAAGCTATGGCAGCGGAAGCAAAGCGGCGGGAACAGCCGCCCCGTCCGTAGGACGGAAAAGCCCCCGGCAGGGCGCAAAGGCAGCTTTTGATGGACGGAACGGCTGTCAAAAGTGCTTTTGCGTTA